>DAIOWC010000017.1:36449-45237 GCA_036758685.1 Streptosporangiaceae bacterium
GTTGTTGTTGTTGTTATTGCCGTACTGGGCGTCGGTGGTCTTGCCGCCGCTGTAGCCGCCGTACTGGCAGCCGCAGTTATTATGGTTCTTGCCGTAATCGTTGGACTTCATACCGTGGCTGTGGTGATTCTTGCCGCTGTTGTTGCAGCCGTAGTTGCCATAGTCCGAGGCGTGCGACGGCACAGATGTCGACGCCATAGCGGCAGAACCGGTACCCATGCACAGCGCGACTGCGGCGCCGAGCAGAAGCGGGCGAAGCCTTCCGATATACATGAACGTATCCTTCCTGGTGATTCAGACGCGCATCGACTCGATGATGCGGCGATCCTTATTCCGCCTCGCGGACGTACTGCGAGCAAATGATTTGCTGACGTAACTCGCCCGTACTGAGTGACGTACGGGCCCACAGGTCACCCGGACCTCCGGACAACTTCCGTGTCCGGCAAGTTGTCGTTTCCGCTCGACATCTCGTTACGCGATTGGCCGTGTCGGCCGAAGGCGACTTCGAATCGCGCCGTCGGGATGTGCTTAGGCCCCGACGAATGCCGCCGAAAAGGCACGACGGGCGCAGCCCGCACGGAATGCACGCTGGCGTTGCGGGACCGCTGGTAACGTCGCAGACAGAAGTCCGGGATTGCCCAGAGCTAGAAGTTGGCTCCAGCCTGGTCCCGCAGCTGGCCCGCCCGGTCGGTGCGCTCCCAGGTGAAGTCGGCTTCGTCCCGGCCGAAGTGGCCGTAGGCAGCCGTTGCCCGGTAAATGGGCCGGGCGAGCCGAAGGACGTCGCGCAGCGCCGCCGGCCGCAGGTCGAAGTTCCGCTCGACGAGTTCGGCGATGCGCCCCCGCGGGATGTGCTCGGTGCCGAACGTGTCGATCAGCAGCGACACCGGCCTGGCCATGCCGATCGCGTACGCAACCTGAAGCTCGACCCGGTCGGCCAGCCCGGCAGCGACGAGGTTCTTGGCGACATACCGCGCCCCGTAGGCGGCCGCCCGATCCACCTTGGACGGGTCCTTGCCCGACAGCGCGCCGCCGCCGTGCCTGGCCGACCCGCCGTAGGTGTCCACGATGATCTTCCTGCCGGTCAGCCCGGTGTCGCCGCACGGGCCGCCGACCACGAAGCGTCCCGTTGGGTTCACGTAGAAGCTGCGGCGCAGGCGGCGCGGGTCGTACATGTGCTCCGGCAGCACCGGGGTGGCGACCTCGGCCCAGAGCGCATCGGGGAGCTTGTCTTCCGCGCCCTCCTGGTGCTGGGCGGAGATCACCAGCTTGTCGACGGAGACGGGCCTGCCGTGCTGGTCGTAGCGGACTGTCACCTGCGTCTTGCCATCGGGTCGCAGGAACGGCAGGACTCTGGTCTTGCGTACCTCCGCCAGCCGCTGCGCCAGCCGGTGCGCCAGGGCTATCGGGGCGGGCATCAGCTCCGGAGTCTCGTTGGTCGCATAGCCGAACATCATCCCCTGGTCACCGGCCCCGATCTGATCGTAAGCGGCCGCTGAGGCGTCGCCGCCGCGAGTTTCATGAGCCCGGTCGACGCCCTGGGCAATGTCCGGGGACTGCCGGTCGAGCACCGTGATCACGCCGACCGCGTGCCCGTCGTAGCCCACGTCGCCTTCGTCGTAGCCGATGTCGCAGATGGTGGCGCGCGCGATGTCGGCGTAGTCAAGCCGGGCTGAGGTGGTGAGTTCGCCAGCGATCACGACCAGACCGGTGGTCACGAGCGTTTCCACCGCGACCCGCGCGCCGGGATCCTCCGCCAGCACGGCGTCGAGGATGGCATCGGAAATCTGGTCCGCGACCTTGTCGGGGTGTCCTTCGGTGACCGACTCGGAGGTGAAGTGGTATCCAGCCTCGTCGGATGGGCTCATGTGGCTGCCTCCCCGGCCCTGCCGAGCGTGTCGGCCGGGCAGGCCGAGCCGAGCTCGGCTCGGACCTGGGCGGCCCCCGCGACCATCGCGGCGAGCTTCGCCCGCGCCACACTGGGGGGAAGGTGGCGAAGCCCGCAGTCGGGATTGATGACGAGCTGGTCCGCGGCCACGAATCGCAGTGCCCGGCGGATCCGCGCGGCCACCAGGTCGGGCGACTCCACCTGCTCGGTCTTGACGTCGATGACGCCGAGGCCCAGCCGGCGGGTCCAGCCATGCTGCTCGAGCAGGCCCAGGTCGTCGTCGCCAGTTCGGGCGAACTCCAGCGCCAGCTGATCGATGTTGGCCTCCCGGACCGCCGGGAAGAGAAAGTCGTAGTGACCGGCCCACAGTGGCCGCGCGTACCGGTTCCCGTAGCAGACATGCAGCGTCCAGCTCGCCGCCGCCCCGCTCACCACGATGTTGACGGCCTCGACCGCGAGCTCGATCTGCTCGGGATATCCGGCGAGGAACGGCTCGTCGATCTGCAGCACCCGGGCGCCGGCCTGCTCAAGCTCGCTGGCTTCCGCGCGCAGCGTGCGCGCCAGCGCCCTGACCAGGTCGGCCTGGTCGGCGTAGGCGTAGTTCCGGATCCGCCGCGACAGCGAGAACGGACCGGTCAGCGAGAGCTTCACGGGCCGCTCGGTCAGCTGGCTGATGAAGCGGAAGTCCGCGGCGAGCCCGAGGCTGCGCTCGCCCGGTTCCGCCAGCGGCCTGCTGATGTGGGCGTCGTAGTAGTCGAAGTAGTCCACCTTGTCGCGGCGCTCGATCTCGATGCCGCCGATCCTGGCCAGCAGGTAGTCGATGTCGTTGTCCCGCCGCAGCTCGCCGTCGGAGACGATGTCGATCCCGGCGCGTTCCTGATCGACGAGCGCGGACTTGATTGCCATCTCGTGGATCTCGTCCAGGTACACCTGGCTGATCCGGTGGTGGTAGTAGTCGTTCCTGAGCTGCCCGAGCCATTCGGGCACCGCGTAGGACCCGATGACGGTCGTCGGCAGCAAGGCCGCGGGCCCCGGACGCCCGTCCGTGGCCGACTGCGCGACCCGGCTCATTCCCGCACCTGCGCGGTGAGGGTCTTGACGTTCGACGACGGCCGCTGCGCGAACGGTGAGATGCGCACGTCGAAGCCGTGCCGGCTGCCGATGCGCTGCAGCAGCGGGCCGTTGATCCAGTTGACGACGGAGCCGTCGTACTTGCCGGGGCCGTAGAAGCCGCTCCGGTACTGCCGGACGTCGGTGAGGAACAGGTCGTGGCACTGCAGGCGGCCGAACGGATGCAGCAACGGCAGGGTCTGCACGAAGCTGCTTAGCGCCCCGTTGCTCGCGTGCACCCGGATGTCGCCGTGCGACTCCAGCTGCGGCAGCAGCAGCTCGCCGGTCATGTCGGCGGTGACCTGATACCGGTCAAGCGCCGGCAGCGGCGCGTATCGCTCCTGCAGCCGCAGCGCGGCCCAGACCTGCTGCCAGAACCGCACCGCGCTCTCGGTGCTGTCGAAGTGCTGCGGCATGGCCTCGCTCAGCAGCGCCGGGCCCAGCCGGAGCAGCTTGCCGACCAGGCCAGGGATCTCGCCCGCCGCCACCCCGAGCGGCTGCGCGATGCCCTGGGCTTCGGCTGCCGCCAGGGTGGCCCTGACCTCAACCTGGTAAGTGCGCCCGCCAATGCTCGCCAGCTCGTCGGTCGGCAGGTTGTCGTACACGTTGGAGACGTAGACCAGGAACGCCTTGCCGCGCAGGAAACCGAGGCTGACCGCCGGATGCATGGCCTCGACCACGAGAGCGTTCACGTGGTCGGCGTGCGGGGCGACGGACTTGAGCGCGCGGCCAAGGACGTGGGGGGAGTAGTCGCCCATCAGGTACTGCAGTCGCCGGTAGTAGTCGCGGCTATGCCCGGCGGATAGGGCGGCGAACTCGTCCAGCCACGTTCGCGCCTGGCCGCCGTTACCGACGCCGAGCTCGACCACGTAGAGCTCGGCAGGCAACGCGCCCCTGGCGTCCAGGTCATCCCAGACCTTGAAGAGCTCGAGGATGAGCTCCCGGACGGCCTCGACATTCCTGGCGTCGCTCTGGCCGCCGGGCAGCGCCTGCTCGTACTCCCGCCCAGCCGCCTGCTCCCAGCTCGACAGCGCCTGCCAGTACAGCGAGTTGAACTGCCAGATGCAGCTCTGCGCGGCCGGCCGCCACGGCTCGATGGGGACGCGGTCGGACAAGGCCGGATCGGCGTGCTCGCGCAGCAGCCGGCCGACGATCGCCTCGATGTCCGCTTCGCCGCATCGCCGCAGGTCGAGTGCGACCTCAAGGGCCGTCTCGGGAGGCCTGCCGGAGGTGTCGGCCCATTCGGGCTCGGCGTTCTCGGGCTCGGCGCCCGTCCGCCAGGGCACGGCCAGCACCGGCCGGAAGTCGGCGATCTCGCGGAAGTTCGCCCGGTACTGGATCCAGTCACACACCACGCTCACGCGGGACAGGTCAATAGCGCTCGCGCAGAGCCGGTCGAAGACCGGCTCGATGGCGGGCATGACCTTGATGGGATCGGCACCGCGGAGCCGGCTGACCGGGCGCACCTCAACCCGCACGGCAGGCTCCGCGATCGAGGCCAGCCAGGCGCAGGATGTCCGGGATCAGCTGCTCGTTCCCTGCCGCCATGATGTGCACGCCCGCGACGCCCGTGATGTGCCTCAGCTGGCTGATCGTCTCGGCGCACACCTTGATGCCCTCGTCGGCCACTCGGCTCGCCGGAACGGCCAGCAGCCGCCGCGCCACCTCGCGCGGGATGTGCACGCCCGGCACCTCGTGCTGAAGGTGGCCGAGCGCGCGGGCGGACATGATCGGCCCGACGCCGGCCAGGACATGGCATCGCCCGTCGAGGCCGAGATCGCGTACTTGCGTCATCCAGCGTTCGAACGCCGTGACATCGAAGACATACTGCGTCTGCACGAACTGCGCTCCGGCGGCGATCTTCTTGCCCAGCCTCGCCGCCCGGAACTCGGTCGGCGGGGCGAACGGGTTCTCGACCGCGCCGAGAAACCAGCTTGGCGGCCAGGCGAGATTGCGGCCGGACAGCAGCCGGTGCTCGTCCCGCATCGTCCGGGCCACCCAGAGCAGCTGGATGCTGTCCAGGTCGAAGACGGGCATGGCGTCCGCGTGATCACCAAAGCGCGGATGGTCGCCGGTCATCATCAGGATGTTCGGTATGCCCAGGCCGCACGCGCCGAGCAGGTCGGACTGCAGGGCGATGCGGTTGCGATCCCGGCACGTCACCTGCATGATCGGCTCGACGCCCGCGGCGAGCGCCAGCCGGCTTGCGGCCAGGCTCGACATCCGGACTACCGCGCTCTGGTTGTCGGTGACGTTGACCGCGGCCACCCAGCCCCGCAGCGGGGCCACCTTGCGGCCGATGGCGTCGGGATCGGCGCCGCGCGGAGGGGCGATCTCGGCCGTCACCGTGAACGTCCCGCTCTCCAGGCTGGACTGGAAACCGCTGGTCATGATGGCGCCGAATGACCGGCCGGGCCGATGAGGGCCGGTGACGCAAGATCGTCACCGGCAGTCCACAACTGGTCATCCCGGCCCTGCCAGTAGTTGAGCCACGAGCTCTGACCGACGCGCCGGTGATCGATCGGCCGGTGCAGCCGGAGCAGATCAGCCGAGCGACCGGCTTGCTGCGCGCGTTCGTAGGCCAGCACCCACACGCACCGCTCGGCCGGATAGACCTCACACGAGCCGTCGGCACCGACCCCGCCGCATGGCCCGTTCCTCAGCTGTTTCGGGCAGGTCATGGGACACGCATAGCCCGTGACCGGAAGCGCGCACTGCCCGCACATCCGGCAGCCGAAGAGCTCCTGCTTGACGCCCCGTTCCGCTGCGGTGAACAAGCGGCTCAGCGCTGGCCACCGCTCGAGCCTGGCGGCCAGCCGCTGGTAGCCCGCGTTCTGCGCCAGCAGGCGGTGCGCCCGGTACATTGAGCGCGCCGAGGCACGGGGAGAGAACGGCTGCGGCGGCCCGGCGCCTGCTTCGCTCACCCCGGACTCCCTCCCGGCCGGCGGTACCCGGTGTGCCGGCGGATCCTCAGGATGCGCTGGCCGGCTTGCTGAGATCAACATCGGCTGCCACAACGTGCGCAGTGGCTCGTTGTGCCCGGGAGACAATGCGGCCAGGGCCCGCGGTCAGGTGAGGGCGTCGAGCATCAGGTCGAGGGTGGCCAGGCCGGCGCCCGGCAACCGCAGCACCACGCCCTGGACGAGCGATCGTGCCTGCGCCAGCAGGCCAGCGGCCATCTGCGAACCGGTGTGTTCCGCGTCCGGGCCGGCCTGCTCCATCGCCGTGAGCGCGCTGGCGGGTATGTGGATATCCGGCACCTCGTGCGAGAGGAAGTCCGCCTCCGCGAAGCTGCGCAGCGGCGCGACGCAGATGAGGACTGGCACGTCCTGCCCGGCGAGCGCGGCGAGCACCTGCCGCAGCCGCTCCAGTTCATAAACCGGCCGGCTGATCAGGAACTGCGCGCCGGCCCTGATCTTGCCTGCGGTCCTTTCGAGCTCCGCATCGAGGTCGGCGGCGCTCGGGTTGAACCTGGCCCCGGCTAGGAACGAGGTCCTGGCGGCCAGTGGCAGTCCGTTGCAGTCGATGCCCTTGTTCAGCCCGGTGACGAGTTCGACCAGGCCAACCGAGTCGACGTCCCAGATCCCGTCGACGTTCGGATAGTCACCGAGCAGCGGCGGATTGCCGGTCTCGCAGACGACGTTCCTGATGCCGAGCGCGTTCGCGCCGAGCAGGTCGGCCTGGAGCGCCATGATGGTCTTATCCCAGGTGGTCACGGTCGCGATGGTCTCGGCGTCCACCCGCTGGCGCAGCTGAAAGGCAAGGTCGATCGAGCTGAGCTGGGCCCGCGGACTCTGCCGGGAAGCGATGAAGAACGTGTCGATGCCCCGCTGGCGTAGCAGCACGGCCTGATCGGCGGCCTCGTCGGCAGCTCCGCCAAGCGGCGTCGCGATCATGGCGCTGATCACGAAGCTGCCGGCTGTGAGGCGCTCGCGGAGCCCGGGGCTGGCACCGGTCCCGTGCAGGGCGGGGGCCAGCTGACGGCGTCGCGGCACCACCGGCGCCGAGATCGGCGGCCGGACTGGATGCGTGCCCCCGACCTCCTGCGCCGCGGCCTGAATCTGGGCCGGGCCGGTGCCACAGCAACCGCCGACCAGGGCCGCTCCGGCGTCGACGAGGCGGCGGGCATAACGAGCGAAGTAGACGCCGTCGAGGTTGTACTCGAAGCGGCGCCCGTTCACGCGGCGCGGCAGGCCGGCGTTCGGCTGCGCGCTGACGGGCAGGCTGGTGTGCGGGACGAGCGCCTCCACGACCGCCAGCAGTCCCTGCGGGCCGAGCGTGCAGTTGGTGCCGACGACAGCGACCGGAAGGCCGCTGAGCACACTGGCGACCTCGCGCGGCGTCTCGCCGCCGAGAGTGCGGCCGTCGCTGGCGAAGGTCGCCTGGGCGATGATCGGGAGGCTGGAGATCTCGGCCGCGACCGCCACGGCCTCGGCGAGCTCCTCCAGGTAGCCGAACGTTTCCAGGATCAGCGCGTCGACGCCGCCCGCATCGAGCGCCGCGACCTGCTCGCGGAGCGCCTCGACCCGCTGCGCCCGGTCCACCCGGCGCCGCTGGCTGGCGGTCACCGCCGGGGCGACCGAGCCGGCCACGAAGACCTGGCGATCCGCGGCATCGCGTGCCTGTACGGCGAGAGCCGCACCCGCCAGGTTGATCTCCCTCGCCAGCTCGCCGATGCCATGATCGGCCAGGCGCAGCCGGTTGGCGCCGAAGGTGTTGGTCAGGATGACATCGGCACCGGCACTCAGATAGCTCTCGTGGATGGTACTCACCAGGCCGGGATTGGACAGGTTGAGCTCAGACAGGGCCCGGTCCAGTGAGTTGCCGGCCGCGTGCAGCATCGTGCCCATCGCGCCGTCGCAGATGAGGACCCGCTGCCTCAGCGAGGTCAGCAGGTCGGTCCCGGCACGCACTGCCGGGGCTCGGACGTCGCTGGGTTGCAGGCCGGCTCACCTCCTTCGCTGGCTCGGCTGACCGGAGACAGCCGCCAAGTCGGACACGTGCCGGCGGGCATAGCTCGCGGCCGTCCTGGCCGGCGTGACATCCATGCCGCCCTCGGTAGCGCCGAGGATCTCGATGGCGACCTGCGCCATCAGGCGGTCGCGGTAGGTGTCAAGCCGGAGGCCGGTGATCTCCTGGATGCGCCGGACCCGGTAGGCAACCGTGTTCGGATGCAGATGAAGGCTGCGGGCGGTCCGCTGCGGGCTGTTGTTCTCGCGGAAATAACAGGCCAGAGTGGCGAGCAGCTCGGCGCCACGCTGCGGATCCTGGCGCTCGAGCTCGCCGAGGATCTCCGTCGCGAACGACGTCAGCTCGGTCAGGTCGGGGACCTGGAGCAGCAGGCGGTGAATGCCCAGATCGTCGAACGCCACCACCTGACCGCGGTGCCCGAGCCGCACGACCGCGTCGATGGTCCGGCGCGCCTGGCCGTAGGAGCGCGCGATGTCGGCCGCGTCGCGGCAGGTACCGCCGATGCCGATGGTGATGACCGCGTCCGGGAACAGATCCCGGATCCTGGCGACGCAGTTCAGGCTGACCCTGCTGCCCTCGGCGCCCGCGGGGAGCTGGCCCCCGGGCTCCGGGGCCACGACCACCACTTCGCTGTCCCTGACGGCGGTGATCGCGCCCGGCATCCTGGTGGTGAAGAAGTGCTCGACCGCGGCCGCTACCCGCCCGGCGAGCGGCACGCCCGCGCGGGGCCCGTGGGCGGCACCTCCTGCGTCGATGGCCACGGCCAGGATCCGGTGCTCGCGCGTGTGGTCATAGCCCAGGTGCCGGGCCCACCGGCCGACC
>DAIOWC010000018.1:0-2806 GCA_036758685.1 Streptosporangiaceae bacterium
AGTCGACCCTGACCTCGGCCGGAGCGAACTGCGGCACCCGGAGGAAGTGGGCGCTCGTCGCGACGGGGTGCGGGTGCGGCGACTCGCTCAGCACCGCGCGGAGTACGGTCGCGAGCAGGGCTCCGCCGTTCACGGCGGGCGGGGTGCCGCCGCCGGGGGCGACGATGGCGAACCGGGCGTCGGGCAATGCGTCGTACCGCCCGTCGCCGCGGCGTGTCACCGCCGTGGCCTCGTCAAAGATCGTCATTCGCCGCGCGTCCTTCCTCGTTGCCCGATGCCACCGCGAACCTACCGGTCAGTAGCATCCCCGCACAGCGTCGTTCCCGTCAAAATGCGGAACTCAGGCCCACAGCTGGCCCTCGAGCCGGGCCTCCGCCTCGGCGAGCGTCCCGCTGTAGGCGCCGGTCGACAGGTACTTCCAGCCACCGTCGGCGATCAGCAGCGCGATGTCGGCGCGCTCGCCGGCTTTCTCGGCGCGGGCCGCGAGCGCCAGCCCGGCGTGCAGGACGCAGCCGGAGGAGATGCCGGCCAGCAGGCCCTCGGTGTGCAGGAGTTCCCTGGTGCGGCGCAGGGCGTCGGCGGAGGACACCGAGAAGCGGGAGGTCAGCACCGACTCGTCGTACAGCTCGGGCACGAAGCCCTCGGACAGGTTGCGCAGGCCGTAGACCAGCTCGCCGTACCGCGGCTCGGCGGCCACGATCTGCACGCCCGGCCGGTGCTCGCGCAGGTACCTGCCGGTGCCCATCAGCGTGCCGGTCGTGCCGAGGCCGGCCACGAAGTGCGTGATCTCCGGGAGGTCGGCGAGCAGTTCGGGGCCGGTGGTCTCGTAGTGGGCGCGGGCGTTCGCCTCGTTGCCGTACTGGTAGAGCATCACCCAGTCCGGGTTGGCGGCGGCCAGTTCCTTGGCCACGCGGACGGCCTCGTTGGACCCGCCGGCGGCGGGTGAGTACACGATCGTGGCGCCGAAGGCCTCGAGGAGCTCGCGCCGTTCGGACGAGGTGTTCTCCGGCATGACGCAGATCAGCTGGTAGCCGCGGAGCTTGGCGACCATGGCCAGGCTGATGCCGGTGTTCCCGGATGTCGGCTCCAGGATCGTCGCCCCCGGCGTGAGGCGGCCTTCCTTCTCGGCGGCCGCGATCATGTACGCGGCGATCCGGTCCTTGACCGATCCGGTCGGATTGCGGTCCTCAAGCTTCGCCCACAGGCGCACGGTTGGAGACGGGGACAGACGCGGCAGGCCCACCAGCGGGGTGCCGCCGAGCGCGTCGAGCAGCGAGTCGTAGCGCATCTGGACTAGCCGGGGAGGCGGGCTCGGCTAGCGCGCGCCGCCGGCGACGGCGGGCAGCACCGTGATGGTGTCACCGTCGCTGACCGGCGCGGCGAGGCCGCCGAGAAAGCGGACGTCCTCGTCGTTGAGGTAGACGTTCACGAACCGTCGCAGGCCGGCGTCATCTACCAGCCGCTCGCGCAGCCCGTCGTAGCGGCCGTCCAGGTCAGCGAAGAGCTCGCCGAGCGTCGATCCCTCGCCCTCGACCAACTTCTGCCCGTCGGTGTAGCTGCGCAGGATGGTCGGGATACGGACCTCGATTGCCATTGCTGTCGCTCCAGTGACTCGTTGCTGCGTTGCAGTGGGTTAGCTGCTCGGCAGCTGACGCCTGGCCCGGCCCCGTCGCCGTTCCCGCCCCTCGGGCTGCCACCAAGGGTGCAACCTGCGACTAGGCAGGATCATTCCGGGACGACCGCCACCTCTTCCTCGGTGACGATCCCGTCGACGATGCGGTAGGACCGGAACTCGTCCGCGACCGGATCCCTGGTAGAAACCAGCACATAGTGCGCCTCTGGCTCCATGGCGTAGGAGATGTCAGTTCGCGATGGATAAGCCTCGGTGGCCGTGTGCGAGTGATAGATCACAACGGGCTCTTCGCCTCTGTCGTCCATTTCCCGCCATACCCGGAGCTGCTCCAGCGAGTCGAAGCGGTAGAACGTCGGGGAGCGCTCGGCGTTGAGCATCGCGATGAACCGTTCGGGCCGGTCGCTCCCGACCGGGCCGGCGATGATTCCGCAGGCCTCATCGGGGTGGTCGGCCCGCGCGTGGGCGTAGATCTCGGCCTGCAGCTTGGCGCTGATCGTCAGCATGCAGCGAGACTAGCGTGCTGCCCGGCTAGCTCAGCGAGTCGATCAGGCTGTCCTGGAGATAGGCCAGCCACTGATACACCCAGATATGCACCGAACGCGGGTCATTGATCGACAGGTCCGCCCCGAAGTCCTCATTCTCATCGGTGATACCGAGCCTGGTGCCGAGCGCCAGCCGGACATCGTTGAGCGCTCGCAGCCACTGCTGGCACTCCGGCTCGCTGAGCACGACCTCGCCGCCGTCGGCCGGGAGCGCGGCCAGCACGGCCTGCGCCGAGCTGAGCTTGCCGGAGCGCAGGCTCTCCTCGGTGTAGCGGCGGAACTCGGCCGACGCGCCGGGGTCGTCGCGGTAGGCGTCGGGCAGCAGCCGGGCCAGGACGGGATCCTCGGGCAGCTCATCGTTCGCGCTCAGGCCCAGCAGCATCTCCAGCTCGTCGGCCCCGCCGCTGGATGCCTGCTCGCCAGCGGCGGGCGCCCTGTCGCTGCGGATCAGCTCGGCGACCTGGCTGACCAGGCTGCGGATCACCCCGGCCTGGGCGGGCTCGAAGAAGCATGCCGCCCCGCCGGGCACCGGGCGGAACGTCGCCGCGATCTCGGCGTCGTAGTCGCCCGGCTCCGACTCGATGTCGTCGTAGTCGCCGGTCTCGAAGTCCTCGCCGGGGTCCTGCTCGCC
>DAIOWC010000018.1:2906-15908 GCA_036758685.1 Streptosporangiaceae bacterium
ACTCGATGTCGTCGTAGTCGCCGGTCTCGAAGTCCTCGCCGGGGTCCTGCTCGCCAAAGCCGGCGGCCTCACCACCCAGGCCGGCGCCCTCGCCGCCAGGCTGGGCCCGGCCGTCGTCGCCGTCGCCGAACGGGCTGCGGTCATCGTCACCCGCGGCCGGAAAGTCCTCCGGCCCGTTGCCCGTCATGAGTCGTGGCTCACCGTGGCCCACAGGCCGTAGCCGTGCAGGGCTGCGGCGTCGCGCTCCATGGCCTCGCGCGCACCAGCGGACACGACCGCCCGGCCCTTCTGGTGCACGTCCAGCATGAGCTTGTGTGCCTTGGCCTTCGGATACCCGAAGACCTTCTGGAACACGAACGTCACGTAGCTCATGAGATTTATAGGGTCATTCCAGACAATAGTGATCCAGGGCGAGTCCAGCCGAGCTTCCTGGCTCGTGCTCGGCTGCTCAACTTCGACCGGCGCCGTGCTCACTGCTGTCACCTCCCCAGAGCTTCAGTGTGCCACTCCCCCGGCCTCAGTCTTCCATGCACGGGGCGCCTTGCCGACTCGGCCGCCCGCCACATCGACACCCGCATATATGGCTGAAACGGACAGGGCCAGGCTCGTCAAACTCATCGGGACCGTTAGTCAGTTCTATGCACTGATTTACGGTCCCAATCTTCGCCGGGGGCACGCTCCTCCACAGTCAGCCCGGTCGTCGCGCCGCGTTATCCACAGGCACTGGGCCGACGCGAGCGCTTGGGCGGCGCCTCGGCCACGGTGGGCGTGTGCCTAGCGAGCTGCCCCGAGACTGTCGTGAACTGCTGACTATCCAAGCCGGTGTCATCGCGCGCCGGCAGGCCGTGGCGATGGGGGTGCCGCCCAGCGCCATCGACGCCCGGCTCCGCTACGGGCGCTGGCAGAGCATGCAGCACGGGGTGTATGCGACATTCAGCGGTCCGCAGAGCCGCGAAGCGCAGCTGTGGGCCGCGGTGCTGCGCGGCGGACCGGGCGCGGCGCTGAGCCATCACTCGGCCGCCGAGCTATTCGGCCTGGTCAGCAAGCCGGCCGAGATGATTCACCTGACGGTGCCGTGGCGGCTGCATCCGGAGCGGATCAACGGCGCGATAGTGCATCGTTCGCGGGCGATCGAGGTCGCCACGCATCCGGCGTTGCTTCCCCCGCGGACCAGGGTGGAGGACACGGTGCTCGACCTGGCGCAGGCGTCGGCGAACCTCGACGATGCCTTCGGCTGGCTGTGCCGGGCCGTGTCGCACCGGCTCACAACCCCTGATCACATCCTGACGACTCTCGATCAGCGGACCAGGGTGCGCTGGCGGCCTGACCTCATCGTTGCCCTGACCGATGTCGCGGCCGGCGTCATGTCCCTGCTCGAACGCCGCTACGTCAACGACGTCGAGCGCGCCCATGGGCTGCCGACGGCACGGCGCCAGGTGCGGCTGAAGGTCGGCGCGAGGTCGCGCTATCTGGACAACCTCTACGAGGAAGCACAGCTTGCCGTGGAAACTGACGGCGACATCGCACATCCGCCCGAGCAGCGCTGGGCGGACGCCCACCGGGACAACGAGAACCTCTGCGCAGGCATTCTGACGGTCCGCTACGGCTGGGCCGACATCACCACCCGGCCCTGCGACGTCGCAGCGCAGGTCGCGACCCTGCTTCTGGCGCGCGGCATGACGTTCGAGCCACGCCGCTGCGGGTCCGGCTGCGCAGCGCAGGCTCCTCTGACCGCACGGCGCCAACGCTGGCCTGCCCACGGTCCGTAAGCTGCCCAGGTGGGCATGGACGAGACCGCCACGGGGCTGCTGACCGACCATTACGAGCTGACGATGGTGCGGGCCGCCCTGCGCAGCGGCGCGGCCCATCGGCGGGCGGTGTTCGAGATGTTCGCCCGCCACCTGCCGAGCGGCCGGCGCTACGGCGTCGTCGCCGGCACCGGCCGGCTACTGGACGCGCTGGAGAAGTTCCGCTTCGGCGAGGAAGCGCTGGCGTTCCTCGACGCGGCCCACATCGCCGATCCGGCGCTGACGGAGTTCCTGCGCAGCTACCGCTTCAGCGGCAACATCTGGGGCTACGCCGAGGGTGACTGTTACTTCCCCGGCTCGCCGATCCTCGTCGTCGAGAGCACGTTCGCCGAGGCCGTGGTGCTCGAGACGCTGGCCTTGTCGATCTTCAACCACGACTGCGCGATCGCCTCGGCGGCTTCGAGGATGGTGACGGCGGCGGCCGGGCGGCCGCTGGTCGAGATGGGCTCGCGGCGCACCCACGAGCGGTCGGCGGTCGCAGCCGCGCGGGCCGCGTACATCACCGGCTTCACGACCACATCCAACCTGCGGGCCGGGTACGAGTACGGCGTCCCCACGACCGGAACGAGCGCGCACGCCTTCACGCTGCTCCACGATGACGAGCAGCTCGCGTTCAAGGCGCAGCTGGACACACTCGGCCCCGGCACGACGCTGCTCGTCGACACCTATGACGTGCCGGCCGCGATCGACAGCGCCGTCCGGCTCGCGGGTCCCGGCCTCGGCGCCATCCGGATCGACAGCGGCGACCTGGCGCAGGTGGCACGGCAGGCGCGGGCGCAGCTCGACTCGCTCGGCGCGGACAAGACCAGGATCATCCTCACCGGCGACCTGGATGAGTACCTCATCGCCGCCCTCGCGGCCGAGCCGGTCGACGGCTACGGCGTCGGCACCTCACTGGTGACCGGCTCCGGGGCGCCGACGGCCGCGCTGGTCTACAAGCTCGTCGCGCGCGCGACCGACGAGGACGGCCGGCTGCTCCCGGTGGCCAAGCGCTCGGTCGGCAAGCCATCCAAGGGCGGCCGCAAGTGGGCGGTCAGGCGGAAGGACGACGACGGCTCGGCGACGCAGGAACTGGTGACGGAGACCGAGCCGCGCGAGTCCGGCGGCCGGCCGCTGCTGACCGAGCTGGTGCGCGGCGGCGAGGTGGTCGGCCGGGAGCCCCTGACCGCGGCGCGGGCGCGCCACCGCGCCGCCCTCGCCGAGCTGCCCGGGCACGCGCGGCAGCTGTCCCGCGGCTATCCCGCGATCCCGACGGTCTTCGAGCCCGATCTGGACTGAGAGAATTGCCAGATGCATCGGAACGCAGAGCACGTGGCCAGTGTCCTTCGCGCCCTCGGCGCAGCCGGTCAGGTCCGGGAGCTACCTGAGCCAGCGCCCACGGCCGCGACGGCCGCCGCGCAGCTCGGCTGCGAGGTCGGCGCGATCGCCAACAGCCTTCTGTTCAACGCCGACGGCGAGCCGCTGCTGATCCTGACCAGCGGCGCGCACCGCGTCGACACCGCCAAAGTGGCGGCCGAAGTCGGCGTCGAGAAGCTCGGCCGGGCCGACCCCGAGTTCGTCTACGCGAGCACCGGGCAGCGCATCGGCGGAGTGGCACCGGTCGGGCACCCGAAGCCGGTCCGCACGCTCGTCGACTCCGCGCTCGCGCCGTATGAGGTCGTGTGGGCGGCGGCCGGCCACGCGCACACGGTGTTTCCCACGACGTTCGACGAGCTGCTGCGGATAACCTCGGGCACGCCGCTGGACGTGGCCTAGCGCTACGCTCGCCGTGTGCGTGCACTGGTGATCGTGGATGTCCAGAATGACTTCTGCGAAGGCGGCTCGCTCGGCGTCGCCGGCGGCGTCGCGGTGGCCAGGGCGCTGACCAGCTATCTCGCCGGGCCTGACGCCAGCCGCTACGACCACATCGTCGCGAGCCAGGACTTCCACGTGGATCCGGGCCCGCATTTCTCGGCCAGTCCGGACTACGTCGAAAGCTGGCCGCCGCACTGCGTGGCCGGGACGACCGGCGCGCAGTTCCATGCCGACCTTGACGTGACCAAGGTCGAGGAGATCTTCCGTAAGGGCCAGCGCGCAGCCGCCTACAGCGGCTTCGAGGGCGCGAGCCCGTCCGGCGCGACCCTGGCGGAGTGGCTCACCGAGCGGCAGGTAACCGAGCTGGACGTGGCCGGCATCGCCACCGACTACTGCGTACGGGCAACCGCGCTGGACGCGGTTCGCGCGGGCTTTTCGGCCAGCGTGCTGCTCGCGCTCACGGCTGGCGTCACAGAGCCCAGCACGGAGGCGGCCATCGAGGCCATGATCGCCGCCGGCGTCGCGCTCACGGGCGCTCCGCTCGGCTGAAGCGCAACGTGCGGCCAGGCTCGCGGTGTCTGCCCCGCCAGGCGGTCAAGCGGTCTAGTCGCCCGCGGGCAGCGATTCGTAGATTCGCTGGCAATCCGGGCAGACCGGGTACTTCTTCGGGTCGCGGGTCGGCACCCACACCTTGCCGCAGAGAGCCTCGATCGGAGTGCCGGTCACGGCGCTGTCTACGATCTTGTCTTTCTTGACATAGTGCGCAAACCGCTCGTGATCGCCGTCGCCAAACGACAGGTCAGGCCGGATATCTGCGTCCTGGCGGATCTCAGTGCCAGGCATGACTTCTGTGCTCACAGCGCCTAAGTCTACGCGCCGGGCCAACCTGCTCCCGGTCGCTAACTGTCAGTTCCAGACCGGGTCGTCGGGGTAGGTCGCCACCAGCGCCAGGTCGCCGCCCTGGCGGCGCAGGACCTCCTGCCAGAGTCGCTCCGGGTTCGCGGCGAACGCGTCGGCCGGATCTCCCGGCAGCACGTACCAGGCCCCCTCATCGATCTCGTCGCGGAGCTGCCCCGCGGCCCAGCCCGCGTAGCCGGCGAAGACGCGCATCGAGCTGATCCCGTCGGCGAGCAGCTCGGGCGGTGCCCCGAGGTCGACCAGGCCCAGCCGGGACATAAGCGGCGAGCTGTCCAGCGACCGCCAGCCCAGCGGCTCGGCACTGCCCTGCGCGAGCGCGAGGGCCAGGGCACTGTTGGGCGAGATCGGGCCGCCGCGGAAGACCACCGGGGGGCCCGAGACCAGCGGCGTCCACGGCTGGAGGACCTGTTCGAGCGGTACCTCGGTCGGCCGGTTGAGTACAACTCCCAGAGTTCCCTCCTCGGTGTCGTCCTCCACGATCAGAACGACGGTGCGGCGAAAGTTCGGATCCCCGAGTAGTGGCGTCGCCGCCAGGAGCCGTCCGCTGAGGGATTCATCCTCCATGAACCAATAATGCGCTAGCAGGGCCATCCCTGGCTCGCCGGCAGGCGGCGATCGCACAACAATGGCGAATTGGCTCCGCCGGCAGCCCTGCTGCTGGTGCTGACGACCGGCTGGCGAGCACTAACCTGCAAGTGTGCCAATCGGTATGGACGAAGTCACCGCGGCGGCCAGGCAGGGCGGCCGCGGCGGCGGCCCCGCTGCCCTGGGCAGCGAGGGCACCGCGATCGACGCGGCCCGGCTGCGGGTGTCCGTCCTGCGGCTGGCCCGGCGCCTGCGCAAGCACGACCTCGCCGGCCTGACGCCAAGCCAGCTGTCGACGCTCGCCACCGTGGGTCAGCAGGGGCCGGTCCGGCTCGGCGACCTGGCCGCGAGCGAGCGCATCGCCCCGTCCACGCTGACGCGCCTGATCAGCGTGCTTGAGGACCGCGGCTACGTGCGCCGGGAGGCGGCGCCCGCGGACGCCCGCGCCTACCTGGTGACCGTGACGGATGAGGGCCAGGAGGCGCTCGAGCGCATTCGCCGCGAGGCCACCAGCATGCTGACCGACATCCTCAGGGAGCTGCCGCCCGACCAGCTGGCGGCGCTGTCGGCCGCGCTGCCGGCGCTGGAGCAGCTCGCCGGGTCCGGCTGAGGCTGGCCTCGGCGCCAGCCCGCGCTCAGAACAGCAGGCTGGACAGGGTCGCCCTGGCCCTGGTCACCCTCGGGTCCCTCGGCGGGAAGATCTCGAACAGCCCCACCAGATGCTTGCGCGCGATGTCGCGCTCGTCGCCCGACGTGCGCCTGATCGTGTCCAGCAGCCGGTCGAAGCTCGCGTCGATGTTGCCCATGGCCAGGTCGATGTCCGCCATGCGCGCCTGCGCCTGCGCATCGTCGGGTCGCTCGTCGGCGTCCTGGCGCGCGCTGGCCTGGTCGTAGGACTCGACCCGGCGGATGAGATCGACCTGGCGCAGGCCCATCGTCGCGACGGGGTCGCCCGGATACATCGTCAGCACCCGCTCGAACTCGCCCGCGGCGGCGTTCAGGTCGCCGCGCTCCATCGCCTCCTGAGCGACGGTGAAGGCCCGGTCGGCCTGCGGGTCGACCGGCCCCGCGCCCGGATAGCCGCCGGGACCAGCCGGCCCCGGCGCTCCCGGCTGGCCATTGGCCGCCGGGGCCGCCTGCCCGTCGGACTCGCCGTCCCCGCCCGCGCCCGGCTGCAGACCGAGCTGGGCGGCAACGCGCATGACCTGACCGAGCCACTCGCGCACCTGCGCCTCGGGCATCGCGCCGAGGAAGCCGTCGGCGATCTGGCCGGCCACGACGGCGACGACCATGGGGATGCTCTGCACCTGCAAAGCCGCGCTGAGCTGCGGGTTGGCGTCAACATCGACCTTGGCCAGCACCCAGGCTCCGTCAGCCTCGGCGGCGAGCTTCTCCAGGACCGGGCTGAGCTGCTTGCAGGGCCCGCACCACTCGGCCCAGAGGTCGAGGATCACCGGGACCGTGCGGGACCTGGCGACAACCTCAGTGTTGAACGTCTCGTCGGTGACGTCGATGACCGTCCCCGCCTGGCCGCCGGCCTGATCCTGCGCGGCTGTGCCCCGCGCGGCCGAGCCCTGCTCCGCCGCACGCTGCCTGCGCTGCGCGGCCGCCTGCCGCGCCCCCAGGTCGATAGCGCCATGGAGGGAGAAGTCCCGTGGCTGCTTCATGACTCCATCCTGCCGCATCCGCGGGAATGCCCCGTGCCGGTAGCCCGATCAGAACGCCGGCGCCTCGAAGTACCCGCCCCACTCCGTCCGCAGCGCTCCGCAGATCTCGCCCAGCGTCGCCTCGGCGGCCGCCGCCTCGATCATCGGGGGGATCATGTTCGCGCCGGACCGCGCCGCCCCGAGCATGGCCGCGAGGGCCGCTTCCACCGCCGCCTCGTCGCGCCCGGCCTTGCGGCCCCGCAGGTCACGGACCTGCTCGACCTCGACCTCGTGACTGACGCGCAGGATCTCGATCGGCTGCTCGACCGTCTCGGTATGGCAGTTAACGCCGACGACGTGCTTCTCGCCCTTCTCCAGCTGCTGCTGGTAGGCGAACGACGCCTCCGCGATCTCCGACATGAACCAGCCTTCTTCGATCCCGTGCAGGATCCCGCTGGTCATCGAGCCATCGCGGCTCATGGACTTGATGCGCGCGAAGATGGCCTCGGCCTCGGCGTCCATCCGGTCGGTCAGCGCCTCCACGTACCACGAGCCGCCGAGCGGGTCCGCAACGTTGACGACGCCGGTCTCCTCCATGATCACCTGCTGGGTACGCAGCGCGATCTCCGCCGCCTTCTCGCTCGGCAGCGCGAGCACCTCGTCCAGCGCGTTGGTGTGGAGGGAGTTGGTGCCGCCGAGCACGGCCGAGAGCGCCTCGAGCGCGGTGCGCACGACGTTCATCTCCGGCTGCTGCGCGGTCAGCGATACCCCCGCGGTCTGGGTGTGGAAGCGAAGCCACTGCGCCCGCTCAGTTTTGGCGCCGTACACGTCGCGCAGCCAGCGTGCCCAGATCCGCCGGGCGGCCCTGAACTTGGCAATCTCCTCGAAGAAGTCGACGTGCGCGTCGAAGAAGAAGGAGAGCCCGGGCGCGAACACGTCGACGTCGAGCCCGCGCGAAAGGCCGAGCTCGACGTAGCCGAACCCGTCGGCCAGCGTGAACGCCAGCTCCTGCGCGGCAGTCGAGCCCGCCTCCCGGATGTGGTAGCCGGACACCGACAGCGGCTTGTAGTCAGGGATGTGCTCGACGCAGTACTCCATCAGGTCGCCGATCAGCCGCAGGTGCGGCTCGGGCGGGAACAGCCACTCCTTCTGCGCGATGTACTCCTTGAAGATGTCGGTCTGCAGGGTGCCGTTCAGCTTCGAGATGTCCGCGCCCTGCCGCTGGGCCGCGGCCAGGTACATGCAGAACACCGGCACGGCCGGCCCGCTGATCGTCATCGACGTCGTGGTGTCGGCCAGCGGGATGCCGCCGAACAGGACCTCCATGTCCGCCGTCGAGTCGATGGCCACGCCGCAGTGCCCGACCTCGCCGGCCGACCGCGGGTCGTCGGAATCGCGGCCCATCAGGGTCGGCATGTCGAAGGCGACCGACAGCCCGCCCCCGCCCGCCTGCAGCAGCATCTTGTACCGCTCGTTGGTCTGGACCGCGTTGCCGAAACCGGAGAACTGCCGGATCGTCCAGGTCCGGCCGCGGTACCCGCCCGGGTACAGGCCGCGGGTGAACGGGAACTCCCCCGGCCAGCCGATCCGCTCGAAGCCGGGCACGACCGCCCCGTCCGGCGGCCCGTACACCGGATCCACTTCGACCCCCGACAGCGTCGTGAAATCCGCCTCGCGCCGGCGCGAGGCCGCGTACCGGCGCGCCCAGCGATCACGGCCCTGAGCTGCCGCGTCAGCGTCCATGAAGTTCCCTCCGGGAGGCGCCAGCGCCTCGTGCCGCAATTAGTTGGACGTCCTAGTAACTCGTCCCCAGTCTAGGCGACGTAACTGCCTCCAACCAGACGGCCGCCTGCGTCGTCATAGGGGTACCCGGCGGGGTGCGTCACGCCCGCCTGAGAACTCACGGAGAAGTGGTACACAAGATGCAGTACAGCGTCAGCAGCGGGAGCTGTGCCCTCGTTCTCCGCGATTCCGGCCCTAGGCCGATCCCCGCGACAAAGCTAACCTGGCCTGGGCGCCCAGTCCCTGCCCGCACGCAAAGGAGCTCCGTGGCCAGGCTCCGAAGCTCCGATCAGCAAGCGGTCGAGGAGTTCTTCAACGCCTGCTACCCGCGGCTGGCCGGCTGGGTCCGGCGGCTGGTCGATGACGACGACCTGGCCCACGAGATCGCGTCCGAGGCCTTCACCCGGCTGCTGGCCCGCTGGTCCGGCCTGGACAACCCGCAGAGCTACGTCTATATGATCGCGACCAACCTGGTCAGGGACCACTGGCGCAAGAGCGGCCGGGAGCGCTCGGCCATCCGGGTGATGACGGCCGCCGGAGGCCCGGAGCTGGGTTATCAGCCAGTCCAGGACGTGGACGTCCGCGCGCTGATCGAGGCGCTGCCCGACCGCCTGCGGAGCGCGTTCCTGCTGCACTACTACGCCGGGTTCGGCGTGAAGGAGGTCGCCGCCATGCTCGGCCGCCCGGAGGGCACGATCAAGGCGGACCTGTTCCACGCCCGGGCCCGCCTGAAGGCAGCGGTGGGAGAGGCCAGTGCCTGAGCCGCGCGACGAGATCGACACCTGGCTGGACCGCGACGTGCGCCCGCTGATGCCGCCTACGGGAACGCTGGACCGGATCCGGCGCACCGCCCGGCGCCGCAAGCGGCGGCAGGCAACGCTCGCGGTGGCCGGCTGCGCGGTCGTCGTCGCCGCCGCGGTCGGGGCACCGCGGATTGTCTCCGCGCTTCAGCAGCCGCAGCACGGAACCAGGCCGCCGGCGGTCGCCCAGAGCCCGCCGACGCCATCCATTCAGCCGAGTGCTGGCGGCACCGGCTCAGCGGACTCCTCGAAGGCGGCGCCGGTCCAGCGGCCGAGCCTCCATACCCACCTCTCGGTGACCACCTCGGGCACGAAGCCGCCGGTCGACTTCCGGCCGACGTCGGTCACGGTCGTCGGCAATGGCTCGGGCGGCCTGGTCGGCGCCGTCATCGGCCAGGCCGGCGACGCCAGCCACCCGTGCGCGACGCAGTACTGCACCTCGCTAGCTGGTACCTCGACCTACGGCAAGAGCTGGTATGGAGTCAGCGCCCCGCTCACCGCAGGCTCGTCGGCCCCGGCCGGCGTGAGTCAGCTGCGCTTCCTCAACCTCCAGGACGGCTGGGCCTTCGGGCCGGGCCTGTGGGAGACCAGCCATGGCGGCTGGCCGTGGGCATCGGAGAACACTGACGGCGCGCGGGTGACCGACCTTGAGGCAGCCGGCAACTCGGCGTTCGCGGTGTTCGCCACGTGCACCGGGAGCGGCGCCGACTACGCCAGCGGCTGCACCTCTTTCTCTCTCTATAGCTCGGCGGGCGGCAGCCAGACGTGGAGCGCTGTCCCGGTGCCAACCGCGTTCCGGCAGATGTCCAGCTCGGTGCCGTCATCGGCCAGCCTCACGATGACGGGGACGACGGGTTACCTACTGACGCCGTCTGGTCAGGTGCTGAGCGGGCCGGTCGCCGGCGGCGCCTGGAAGCTGGCCGGGACCGCGCCGTGCGCGCCCGGGCCCGCGCAGGCCAGCGGCCAGCCGGCCGATGCGCAGCTCACCGCCTGGCCGACGCTGGTGCTCGCATGCGACACGAACGTGGGCGGCGGTCACCAGACCAAGATCTTCGTCTCGAGTACGGGCGCGACGTGGACGCCCGCCGGCAGCCTGCAGACCGCCGGCTCGGTCACCTCACTGTCGGCCTCGATCACCGGGCAGCTGGCCCTGGCCACGACGGCCGGCATCTACCACTCCGCCGGGGCCGGCAAGACCTGGCAGCTGGCGGGCGCGGCGCCGGCGGGCGGGTTCACCTACGTGGGCATGACCACCGCGCAGCAGGGCGTTGCCGTCCCGGCTGACGCGGACCTGAACGAGATCTTCGTGACCAGCAACGGCGGGCGGACCTGGACCCCGTCCCCGATCACTGATCCTTGAAGTCACCGGCGGTGACGCGCAGCCCGCGGAGCATGTCGAACAGTTCCTGCAGCTGGCCGCCCTCGTAGCCGGCCATGCCGAACTTCGCGCTCATCAGGTCCGCGGTCGCCCGCTGCATCACCTCGCGGCCGGCGGGCGTGATCTCGGCCAGGGTGCCCCGGCCGTCGCGCGGATTGGGCCGGCGGACCACGAACTGCTGACGTTCCAGCCGGTCGATGGTGTTCGTGACGCTGGTCGGGTGCACCATCAGCCGCTGGCCGATGAGGCTCATCGGCAGTGCTCCCTCGCGGCTGAAGCTGAGCAGCACCAGGGCCTCGTACCGGGCGAACGTCAGCCCGTGCGGCCGCAGCAGCCCGTCCAGCCCGGCCAGCAGGATCTGCTGCACCCGCATGATCGTCGTGACGGCGGCCATCGCCTTGGCGTCGCCGAAGCGGTTCTCCCAGATCTGCGCCGCCCGTTCGATCGGGTCAAAGGGCAGTTCAAGCGGTTTCGGCACCTCCACAAGCTATCGCGCGTCGACATACCTACTGTCACTCCGGCGCGTACATGGACATGGTCAATTACAGATAGTTACATTGCCAGCTGGGGAACGTCTGTTGAGCAAATCCGGGGGAAACTAGTGCCGTCGGCCCATGCGATCGTGGGCGCGGATCCCGCGCTTGCCGCTGGGATCGGCGCGCGTCGCGGTCGACGCTGGGCCGTCCGCTCCGCCAGCTTCCGGGTCGGTGCCCCGCTGCCCGGCCGGTCCGCTCTCGGCATCCAGGTCGGATCTGCGGCCGAGGCCTCGGTACTCATCGACATGCTTGCCGGCGTCGTCCGGCCCGCCTACGGCGAGCTGCGCGTACTCGGCCAGGACATGGCCTCGGCCCGCGGTCGCGCCGCGGTGCGCAGGCGCGTGGGCGTGGCCCGCCGCGCGGCCCGGCAGCCGCCCGGCATCCGCATTCGCGGCCTGGTCGAGCACGCCGCCAGGCTGGCCGTGCCGGACAGCGGCGACCGGCGCCTGCTGGCCGCCGGCATCCTGGACCGGCTGGCCCTCAGCCCGTGGGCAGAGGTGTCGGTCCGGCTCGCCCCGGACGCCATTGCCCGCCGGGCCCGGCTGGCCGCCGCCGCCGTCCATCAGCCCGAACTGCTGCTGCTCGATGGCCTGCTCGACGAGCTGTCGCGGCGGGACGCGGCCGTGTTAGCCGAGCACATCCGCGATCTTGGCCGGGACTGCGGCGTCGTCGTGGCTGGCTGCGACTACGGCGCGCTTGCCCTCGCCTGCGACGACATCATGACCATGGTCGACGGCGTGCTGGTAAGCGGCTGACCTGGGCGAAGACACGTCTGCCGCCTTGCGCCGTCAGTAGTTCGTCATCTTGCTGGCCTAGGCTGCAAGGATGGATTGGAGCCTGCGGGGCTGTGGCCGCCACGGTCACGTCACCTACGCACCGGATGAGCCCGATCTGCGGGCGCAGCTGGCCGCGGAGAACGGCTCCCGCGAGCTGTGGCAGTGCCTGCGCTGCGGCACGTTCGTCCCCGGGCCGCCGAGCGCCAGCGGGCCGGCGGCCGCGGCCCCGGTCGTGCTCCGGGGCCGGGAGATCCGCAGCCGGCTCATCCTGCGCGTCTTCTCGGTCGAGCGGTTCGTCCGGGCCCTGATCTTCCTGATCGCCAGCATCTTCCTCTGGCGGTTCCGCAGCTCGCACACCTCGATCGAGAAGGCTTTCGACCGCGAGCTCCCGGTGCTCAGGGGCCTGTTCCGGCAGCTTGGCTTCAACATCGACCACTCCAAGCTGGTCGGCCTCGTCCGGGAGGCACTGACGCTGAGCAGCCACTCGATCACGCTGCTCGCCATCGGCGCGGCTGCTTACGCCGCGGTCGAGGTCGTCGAGGGCGTCGGCCTCTGGCAGGCCAGGCGCTGGGGCGAGTACTTCGCGTTCGTCGCCACGTCGCTGGGGCTTCCGCTGGAGATCTACGACCTGACCCGGAAGGTGACGGTCACCGCGCTGGTCCTCCTCGGGGTGAACCTGGCGCTGGTGCTCTACCTGGCGATCACGAAGCGGCTGTTTGGCATCCGCGGCGGCAAGCGCGCCTACGACGCCCGGCTGCGCCAGGAATCGGTGCTGGAAGCCGCGGCAGTGGCCGCGCAGGGCGGCCCGGCCGGGGACGGCGCGGCCCCGGCGGGTCGGTCCGCCGCGTCCAGCCGGGGCGCCTCGGCCGTCATGAGCCCCGACGGCGACGGCGCGGACGGCGCGGACGGCGCGCCGGCCGACCCCGCGCCGGCCGACCCCGCGGCGGATGACCCCGCGGCGGATGACCGGCCGGCCGAG
>DAIOWC010000018.1:16008-44771 GCA_036758685.1 Streptosporangiaceae bacterium
CGCGCCGGCCGACCCCGCGGCGGATGACCCCGCGGCGGATGACCGGCCGGCCGAGCCGGCGATGCGCAATCCGGGCGCCGCCGAACATTGGGACCGTTCGTCAGTGGATAGCGCGGACTAACGGTCCCGATAATCGGGCCGGGCGATCAGGAGACCGCTTCGTCCTATTTGCGGCATCGGTTTTGGCGAGCGAGGTGCCGCCGGCGACTGTGCCGTCAGCCCGAGATCAGCTCGTCGGCGGCCGAGTACGGGTCCAGGTCGCCGCCGGCCACCCGCGCAGCGAGCTCGGCCAGCCGGGACTCCCCCGGCATGCCGCCCACGCGCAGCCGCAGCTCGGTCATCGCGATCGCCGAGATCTCCTCGCGCGCGCGGTCCAGGCGTCGTCGGGCGCGCTCACCGGATTCCTCCAGCGACGCGGTATGGCGGCCGATGGCCTCGATCAGGTCCGCTATGCCCTCGCCCGTGGCCGCGGCGGTGCTGATGATCGGCGGCTTCCACCGGCCCGGCTCGTAGCTCACCATGGCCATCATGTTGCGCAGGTCCCTGACCACTTCCTGGGCGCCGGGCCGGTCGCTCTTGTTCACCACGAAGATGTCGGCGATCTCGAGAATCCCGGCCTTGGCGGCCTGGATTGAGTCGCCAAGGCCCGGCGCCACGACCACGAGGGCGCTGTCGGCCAGCGAGGCGATCTCGACCTCGGCCTGACCCACGCCGACGGTCTCGATCATCACGACATCAAAGCCAGCCGCGTCGAGGATCCGCAGGGCCTGGGGCGTCGCCCAGGCCAGCCCGCCGAGATGACCCCGGCTGGCCATGGAGCGGATGAATACCTGCTCGTCGGTGGCGTGGTCCTGCATCCGGATCCGGTCGCCGAGGAGCGCTCCGCCGGTAAACGGCGAGGACGGGTCGACCGCGAGCACGCCGACGCGCTTGCCGGCCTCCCGGTAGGAACGCACCAGCGCGCCGGTGACTGTCGACTTGCCGACACCCGGCGCCCCAGTCAGCCCGATGACCTGCGCGTGCCCGGTCAGGGGCGCGATGACCTTCATGACCCGCCGCAGCTCGGGCGACTCGTTCTCCACGAGGGAGATCAGCCGGCCCAGGGCCCGCGGATCGCCGGCTCGCGCCGCGGTGATGAGGGCCTCTGGGTCAGCAGGCCCGCGACGAGTCACCGCCCGGGCCAGGCTCTGCTCGGGCACGGCCCTGGTCAGGCCCCGGCTGACGCCGGCACGCGGAAGAGCAGCGCGTCTCCCTGGCCACCGCCACCGCAGAGCGCCGCGACCCCGAGGCCGCCGCCGCGCCGGCCGAGCTCGTAGATGAGATGCAGCGCGATCCGGGCGCCGGATGCGCCGAGCGGGTGCCCGATCGCGATCGCGCCGCCATTCACGTTGACCTTGTCGGCGTCGACGCCGAGCTCGCGCATCGACTGGACCGCGACCGCGGCAAACGCCTCGTTGATCTCGACCAGATCCAGGTCCGCGACCGTCAGCCCGGCCTTGTCCAGGGCCCGCTTGATCGCATTGGCGGGCTGGGACTGCAGCGAGTTGTCCGGCCCGGCCACCACGCCGTGCGCGCCGACCTCGGCCAGCACCGTCGCCCCGGCCGCCTTGGCGGCGTCGGCGGACATGAGCACCACCGCGCAGGCGCCGTCACTGATCTGGGACGCTGACCCGGCGGTAATCGTGCCGTCCTTGGCGAAGGCCGGCTTGAGGCCGGCCAGCGACTCGACGGTCGTGTCCGGCCGCACGCCCTCGTCGGTGTCGACGACAACGGGCTCGCCCCGGCGCTGCGGCAGCGTCACCGGCGTGATCTCCTGCGCGAGCACCCCGTTCTTGATCGCGGCGGCCGCAAGCTGATGAGACCGGGCCGCGAACTCGTCCTGGTCCTCCCGCGAGAGGGACAGGCGGCCGTTGTGCCGCTCCGTCGACTCGCCCATCGACACCTGGTCGAAGGCATCCGTGAGGCCGTCGTGCGCCATGGAGTCGATCAGCTCGGTGTTGCCGTACTTGAAGCCGCGGCGCGACCCGGCCAGCAGATGCGGGGCACGGGACATCGACTCCATTCCGCCCGCCACCACGACGTCGAACTCACCGGCGCGGATCAGCTGGGCCGCGAGCGCGATGGCATCGAGGCCCGACAGGCACACCTTGTTAATGCCGAGCGCCGGGACGCTCATCGGTATCCCGGCCGCGACCGCGGCCTGGCGAGCGGGTATCTGCCCCTCGCCGGCCTGCAGCACCTGGCCCATGATCACGTACTGAACCTGGTCGCCTGCCACCCCGGCGCGCTCCAGCGCCGCCTTGATGGCGATGCCGCCTAGCTCGGCGCCGCTGAGCCCGCTGAGCGAGCCGAGCAGCCTGCCAATCGGAGTTCGCGCCCCGCCAACGATCACTGCATCACGCATAGCTGAAACGATACCCGTCAGGAAACTAGCCGCCAGAAGGGTGGAAGCCGTGCTGACCCGAATCGATCACGTGGGCATTGCCTGCCGGGACCTGGACGCGAAGATCGCGCTCTACGAGTCGACGTTCGGGCTGACGGTCGTGAGTACCGAGGTCAACGAGGCCCAGGGCGTCCGCGAGGCGATGCTGCAGGTCGCAGCCGGCCCGCCGGGAGCCTCCTACGTCCAGTTGCTCGAGCCGCTCGGGCCGGACACGCCCGTCGGCAAGTTCCTGGAGCGGCGCGGCGAGGGCGTTCATCACGTGGGCTACGGGGTGGCGAACATCACAGCGGCCCTGGAAGCCATTGGCGCGACGGGAGTCCGGCTCATTGACGAGCGCCCGCGGCACGGCTCGATGGGAGCCTCGATTGCCTTTTTGCACCCCGCTGACCTCGGCGGAGTTCTGACCGAGCTTGTCCAGGCACGGGACCCTGAAAGTCCCATATAAAGAAAAAACAGCACCTCTGGCACTAGGGACCGCGAACGGGCCGCCAAGGTGCCGGCAGAAGAGTACGCTGCCAGGCACCGGACGAGCGCAATTGCGTGCCTGGCCGGGCATATGGCAGCGGCGACCCGCACCACTGCCCGCCTGGCCACACCGACACGACAGGCTCTCGCCAAGATGTGCGAACCTCCCGTCTACACAGGATTAGGCCACATGCAGCCCGACATCGATGCTCAGCTCAGCAACTTCTTCGTGGAAAACCAGATCCCCGAATTTCCCCGGGTCATGCGCGGCTATGACCCGCAGCAGGTCAACAAGCACCTCTCCGACCTCGACTCCGAGCTGCGCAAGCACCAGGAGAATGCCCAGGCGCTGCAGCACGAGCTGGCGGACGCGCACCGGCAGATCCAGGAGCAGGAGCGGCCCACGTACTCCGGTCTGGGCTCCAGGATCGAGCAGCTGCTGCGGCTCGCCGAGGAGCAGGCCACCGAGATCGTTCAGGAGGCCAGGACCGCGGCCAACGAGCTGACCGCGGGGGCGAAGGTCTCCGCGGCCGAGGCCCGGGCGTCGGCCGAGAACGAGGCGGCCGAACTCCGTGCGATCGCCAAGCGGGAGACCGACGACCAGCGCTCCTCAGCCGAGCGCGAGGCCGACGCGATCCGGACGAAGGCTGGCCGCGAGGCCGACGAGCTGAAGTCCACGACCGACCGTGAGGTGGCCAAGAACCGGGCGGCCGCCGACCACGAGGTCGCCGAGAAGCGCGCGGGCAACGAGCGCGAGGTCGCCAAGATGCGCACGACCGCCGAGCGCGAGGTGGCGCAGCTGCGCGCCTCGGCCAAGCGGGACCGCGACGAGATCCTCACGACCTCCAAGCGCCAGGCCGACGAGATGCGCAGTCAGGCCCAGCGGGCGTTCGAGGACAGCGAGGCCCAGCGGGCGCAGGCCGAGGCCGAGTTCGAGATCCAGCTCGCCGCGCGCCGCGAGGAGGCCGAGCGGCAGGAGGCCGAGCGCCTCACCGCCGCCCAGGCAGCCACGCAAAAGATGGTCTCCGAGGCCGAGCAGCGGGCGGCGACCGCCGAGGAGCGGGCCAGCAAGGCCAGCATCCAGGCCGAGTCGACCCGGCGCGAGGCCGACCAGCACGCTCAGCAGCTGGTGGGCAACGCCAAGAAGAACGCCGACGGCATCGTCGCGCAGGCCAAGTCGCAGGCCGACCAGCTGCTGGCCGACACCAAGGCCGAGGCCGACCGGGTCCGCAGCCTGGCCCAGCGCCAGGTCGACGAGCTCAACAAGCAGAAGGAAAGCGTCGGCGCGCACCTGGCCCAGATCAGCCAGCTGCTCGGGGCGCAGATGCCGGGGCTGGCCGACGTGCTCAAGTCCGCCCCGCCGCAGCAGGCGGCCGTGGCCAACCCGGCTCCGAAGGCAGTCACTTCGGGCCCGGCGACAGGCCCGTCCGAGCCCGCGGCGGCGACGGCCCGCCACTCCGCACCGTCGAACGGCGGCGCCAAGCAGTCGCCCGCCAAGACCGGCGACGGCGAAGACGAGTGGTGGACCGAGTAGTTCGCACCGCACCCGCCTGGTACGGCGGATTTGGTTCGCCAGAGCCCCGGCTCCCGCGCACGCGGGGGCCGGGGCTCTTGTCGCGGGTGACTAGCCGGTCCTGATGGCAGTCGCCTGCGACCAGACGGCCTGCCAGCGGCCGGACCGCAGCTCGTAGTTGTCCGTGTGCCAGCACATAAGGTCGGCGCTCTCGTCGCCCTCCTGGACCTTGATGTGCGCCTGATAGCGGAGCACCGCCGTCCCGGCGCCAAGACGCACGGCGATCTCCGTCGCCGGCTCGAACACCAGGTACCGCATCTCACCCGAGGCGATTCCGCCGAGGTACGCGGCCTTCGTCAGCGGCGTACCGCTGGGAGTGATCAGCTGATAGTCGTCGGCATGCAGCGGCCCCGCCGCCTCCATGTCGGCGGCCACCAGTGACCGCAGCCGGAGGCGCTCGGTATCGCGCAGTTCTTCCTCACCCTCGGACATCGGTTACCCCTCGATCATCGTGGGTGCGCGCGCAGCCCGTCCGTGGCGCCGGCCAGCGCGGTCGGATGCACCATGGGCCGGTAGCCGGCGGCAATCGCCGCGACCATCGACGGCGGCGTCAGCACCTCGACCGGCCCGGTCAGCGCTGTCTCCGCCGGCCGGCCATACCCGCCGAACGACCACGGCAGCGGCCTTGTTCCAACGAGCAGGGCCGGCTCGCCGTGGTAGCGCACCATCACCCCGTCCGGCAGCTCGCTGACCGGACGGACGTGCGTGCGCTGGCGGCGCATCCGGTCGACCCGCTCGCGGTGCAGGTGAGCATCGATCTCGACGGCGAGGGGTCTGCGCTCGAGCTGCTGCCCGGCCTGCCAGGCGCGGTTGAACTCCAGGTAGTCAGCGCGCCGGCAATAGGCGCACGGCCGGTGCCCGGCGGCCAGCGCCGTCGCCTCGTCGAGGAAGAACAGCGCGGTCCACCGGCCCGGCGGCATCGGGTCCCGGCGCCGGCCACGCCAGTCGAGCACGCACGCGATCCACAGCCGTGAGCGCCAGCGGGTTACCCCGAGCTCGCGGCCCTGACCGTGCAGGCAGCCACGATTGCCCATGAGCAGCCCGCGGCTGCTATCGGCGACGATCTCCTGGGTCGGCAGGACCCGGTTCTGCAAAGGCACATCGCCATCCTCGGGCGTGCAGACGTCGGCGGCGACCGAAGGATACGCCGCGGAGACTCAGGCGCCGGCGGTCTGGCCGCCGTCGATGATCAGGGTCTGGCCGGTCATGTACGACGAGGCCTCGGTAGCCAGGAACACCGCTGGGCCGGCCATCTCCTCGGCGCTGGCCCAGCGGCCCATGGGCGTCGTGGCGATCGTCGCCGGACCGGCCACCGGGTCCTCCCACAGCGTCCGGTTCAGCTCGGTGGCGGTCCAGCCGGGGCACAGGGCGTTGACCCGGACGCCGGCGGCCGCCCACTCCACCGCGAGGGTCTTGGTCAGCGAGATCAGCCCGGCCTTGGCCGCCCCGTACGGGGTGATCAGCGGCGAGGCCGCGACACCGGCCACGGACGCGACGTTGATGACCGATCCCTGGCCGCGGTCGAGCAGGTGGCCGGCGAAGGCGTGGCAGACGTAGACCGCCGAGCTCAGGTTCAGCTGGATCAGCTTGTCCCACCCGGACAGCCGCAGCTCCCGGAACGGCACCATGAAGTTCGAGCCGCCCGCGTTGTTGACGACGATGTCCACGACGCCGAGCTTGTCGATGGCCTCGGCCACGGCGTCAGCGACGACGTCATAGTCGGTCACGTCGGCCGGGATCACGAACGCCTTGCGGCCGACGGCGTCAATCGCCTCGGCGGTCTCGGCCAGGCCGTCGGCGCTGCGGGCGACGAGAGCCACGTCGGCGCCGGCGTCGGCGAACGCGACCGCGATGGCCCGGCCGATGCCACGCGAGGCTCCGGTCACGAACGCGGTCTTGCCAGTCAGGTCGAACAGGCTCACGGTCATTCCTCCCACTTAGTTGGCAGCGGCCAGGCAGCCGGGTTGACCCGGCGCACGATCTCGTCGAGCACGATCCGGACGTAGCGCTCCCCCACCCACAGGTGCTTGGCCCCGGGCACGCCAATCACCTCGGCCTGCGGCACGCGCGCGAACCGGGTACGCGCATCGCCTGGCTGGAGGTAATCATCATGCTCGGGCACGAGCGCGACCAGAGGCTTGCCGGAGCGGGCCCAGGAGTCCAGGTCGGCGTCACCGGCCCGCCTGAGGGGCGGCGAGAGCAGGATCGCGCCGACCACGTCGGGGTCGACGCCGAAGCGCAGCGCGAGCTCGGTACCGAAGGACCAGCCGACCAGCCACAGCTGGGGCAGGTCGCGGTCCGCGGCAAAGCCGATCGCGGCCGCGACGTCGTGCCGCTCGGCCTCGCCCTCCCCGAACTTGCCGTCGCTCGTCCCCCGGTCCGAGCTGGTGCCGCGCGTATTGAACCGCAGCACCGCGAGATCGGCCAGCGCCGGGAGCCGGAACGAGGCCTTGCGGAAGACGTGACTGTCCATCATGCCGCCGTGAGTCGGCAGCGGGTGCAGGCAGATCAGCGTCGCCGCCGGCGGCCGGGCCTCGGGCAGCGCGAGCTCGCCGACGAGCGTCAGCCCGTCAGCGGTGAGCAGGGTGATCGGCTCGCGCTGGGCCGGCAGGATCGTGCTGGCGGTGATCTCGATGATCGGCTCCTCGGGTCCTGGGTTCACAGGCTACGGCCCGGAGCCTGCGGCACGGAACCGGCGGTCAGGGCGCAGGTCGGCGGGGGCGCCGCTGCCAGCAGGCATTGTGCCAGTGCCGACGGCCCTCGGCGCCGGTCTCATGGGCCGGCCAGACCACGACGTGCGCGGTGCCCGGCCGCAGTTCCTGATCACAGCCGGGGCACCGGTAGAGCTTGGTCGCGGCCGCGCCAGGGACCTGCCGCACAATCCACTCCCCGTCCGGCCACTCTTGCGTCTGCGGCGGCCCCAGCCGCACGCCCGCCGCGTCGTCCCCCGCTGGGCCGGGACTGGGCTTGCGGCGCCTGGCTCGCCGTGGCTTGGCCGGCTCGTCGGCCGGCCTGCGCTCGACCCGGCGCGGGCTCACCCGCCCTCCTCCGCCGCGAACCCTGTCGCCTACCCGCCGAACCCGAGCCCGCCGGCCGCGTGCTCGGCGAGCAGGGGCGGCGGTGCGAACGCCGGGTCGCCGTAGCCGGCGTGCATCGCTCGCAGCCCGTCGAGCACCGCCTGCGGGCCGATCTTGTCCAGCAGCGCGAAGGGCCCCTGCGGGTAACCGCAGCCGAGCGTCATCGCAGTGTCCACGTCCGCGACGGTCGCGTACTGGTCCTGCACCATCCGGACCGCGTCGCCGAGGTGGGGGTACAGCAGTGCGCCGACCAGGAACCCGGGCCGGTCGGGCGCATGAACCGGCCGCAGGCCGAGCTTGCCCGCCAGCGCGCCGGCCGACGCCGCGGCGGGCGCGCTCGTGAGCAGCGTGCTCACTACTTCCGCGAGGCCAGCGGCGGCCACGTGCATGCCGACCGACTGGGCGGGCCGGCCGGCGGCGACCGCGGCCGGCAGCACCCGCTCATCGGGCCCGGCCGCGATGACGACGAGCTCGCTCGGATGCTGGGCATTCCTGGTGATGTTGACGCCGGCGGCCGCGGCGGCGCTGGCCAGCTCGGCCTGCGCGGTCCCGCCAGAGCCGATCAGCGTGACAGTGGACGGGGACGGCGGCGACGCCGCGTTCCCATCCTGGTCAGGTTGGGCGGCGGCGTAGTCGTAGATCCCATGGCCCGCCTTGCGCCCGGTGCGGCCGGCGGCAACGAGCCGGCGCAGCAGCGGCGCGGCCGCATACCGCGAGCCGCCGAACTCGGAGTGCAGGACCTCGAGGATCGACAGCGAGGTGTCCAGCCCGATCAGGTCGAGCAGCGCGAGCGGACCCATCGGCAGGCCGATCCCGGCCGTGGCCGCCGCGTCGATGTCCTCGCGGGTGGCGTAGCGCGTCTCCAGCAGGCGCACCGCGTGATTGAGGTAGGGCAGCAGCAGCGCGTTCGCGACGAACCCGGCCCGGTCGCCCACCTGCACCGGCGTCTTGCCCAGGCGCCGGGCGAGCGCGGCGACCGTCTCCGTGAGGCCGTCGGCGGTGAGGACCGTCGAGACGACCTCGACCAGCCGCATGACCGGCGCCGGATTGAAGAAGTGCATCCCGACGACCCTGGCCGGGTGCCTGGTCGCCGCCGCGATCGCGGTGACCGAGAGCGAGGACGTGTTGGTCGCCAGGATCGCCTCGGGACTGCAGACCCGGTCGAGCTCGGCGAAGATCTGGCGCTTGATCTCCGCCCGTTCCGGGACGACCTCGATCGCCAGATCGGCTCCCGCGGCCTCGGCGAACCCGGCAGCCGGCCGGATCCGGGCCCGGATCAGCTCGCGCTCGGGCTCGGCGAGCTTGCCGCGGCCGACCGCCTTCGCCAGCGATGCGTCCAGGATTGCGAGCCCTCGGGCCAGCGCCTCCTGGTCCGCCTCGATCGCCACGACGCCCATCCCGGCTCTGGCGAACACCTCGGCTATCCCGGCGCCCATGGTGCCGAGCCCGACGACGGCTACCTCGCGAATCTCCATGGCGGCGACATTACAGTCGGCGGTCCTGGACTCGGGAGCCAGCACGGTTGCGCGGCCGTGTCCTGCGGGTGAATGCGCGCCCCCGGCCGCGGCAACGAGATACTGAGCGGACATCGCACCGAGGCGACAAAGAGGCTGCCGATGCCCCAACCCGACCGCAGCAGCGCGTTCGATCACATCGTCGTGCTCATGTTCGAGAACCGCTCGTTCGACAACCTGCTCGGCCGCCTGTACGAGCCAGGCGAAGTGCCCTCATTTGAGGGGGTAACGGGAAAGGACCTGGCGAACCCGATCCCCGACTGGGCCGCCGACTCCGGTGGCCGGTCCAGCGTGCCGTACGGGGTGGCGACGAGCATGAATGCTCCCAATCCTGATCCCGGCGAAGAGTACCAGCACGTGAACACGCAGCTGTTCGGCATCATCGACCCGCCGGCCAACCGGGATCTGCTGGCCCAGAAGATGCTCGCGCCGTTCAACGCGCCTGCTGACCCGCACCAGCGACCGACGATGGACGGGTTCGTGGCGGACTACATCAGCTCGTTCGCGGCCGAGATGGGCCGGCAGCCGAGCTACGACGAGTACGCGCAGATCATGACCGGCTATACGCCCGCGCAGCTGCCCGTCGTGTCGGCGCTCGCGCGGGGGTTCGCGACGTTTGACCACTGGTTCTGTGAGGTGCCGACGCAGACGTTCGCGAACCGGTCGTTTCTGCACGCGGCGAGCTCGTCGGGGTTCGTCGACAACCTCACGCCGATCCGGGCGTTCCCCGTGCACAACACGGCCGAGACGATTTTCGAGCGGCTCGAGCAGCGCGGGCTGAGCTGGCGCGTGTACTGCGATCCGCCCAGCCACATCTCGCTGACCGGGGTCATCCACGCTCCGCGGCTGCTCCCGCACTTCGCCACGCGGTTCGTCACCACCGACCGCTTCCTCGAGGACGCCGCGGCCGGCCAGCTTCCGACCTACTCGTTCATCGAGCCGAACCTGCTCTTCGGCCACAACGACATGCACCCGGCGTTCGGCGCGCTGTTCCCCGATACCGAGATCGACCCGCCGTCGTCGCTGCTCGGCGGCGAAGCGCTGCTGGCGAAGATCTACGACGCCATCAGGTCGGCGCCCGCCGAGGGCCAGTCCAATCCGTGGAACACGTTCTTCCTCGTCACCTTCGACGAGCACGGCGGCACCTACGACCACGTGGCGCCGCCGCTGGTGGTGCCGCCCGAGCCGGACGCTAAGTTCGCGCAGCTGGGCTTCGGCTTCGGCCGGTCCGGCGTGCGCGTGCCGGCGATCGCGATCTCGCCCTGGACCCCGCCGGGCACCGTCATCACCGCGGAGTACCGCAACACGTCGGTCATCCGGACGCTGCGCAGCCGGTGGCCGCTGGGCGAGCCGCTGACCCAGCGCGACGCGGCAGCGGCGGACATCACGCCTGTGCTGACGCTGGAAACGCCGCGGGATCCGGCGGACTGGCCGACGGTGGTACCGCAGCCGGTGCCGCCGTTCACCGGTCAGGTGCCTGCGCCGGGCTCCGCGCTGAGCGGGCTCTGCCGGGCCGCCGTCCACGCCTGCGTCGCCCTGGCCGAGCACCACGGTCACTCGGACGCGCTGCTGACCTCCGATCTCGAACTCACCCGGGCGGAGGGCGTCGCGCTGATCGCCGACCTGGCCGCCGACGCCTTCCCCGGTCTCCACTGAGGGTGCCGCCGTGGCCAATGTGATGATCACCGGAGCGGCGGGCTTCCTCGGCACGCGACTAGCCCGGCAGCTGCTGGCGGCGGCCGCGGTCTCGGTTGCGGGCGAGGATCCGCGGCCGCTGTCCCGCCTGACCCTGCTTGATCAGGCGCCGGTGGCCGCCGACGTCGCCGCCGATGACCGGGTGACCGTGATCGGCGGCGACCTGATCGATCTGCTGGCCCCGGCCGGCGGGCCGGCGCGGGCGGCCGTCGCCGCGGCTGACGTCGTCTTTCACCTGGCCGCTGCCGTCAGTGCGGAGTGCGAGGCCGACTTCGACCTCGGCCTGCGGGCGAATGTGCAGGCCACCCAGGCGCTGCTGGAGGCGGCCCGGGCCGCGGGAACGGCCCCGGTGGTGGTATTCGCCAGCTCGCTGGCGGTCTTCGGCGACTCGCCCGACCACCCGCTGCCGCCGGTCGTCGACGATCAGACGCTGCCGAATCCGCAGTCGAGCTACGGCATCCAGAAGGTGATCTGCGAGCAGCTGCTGGCCGATTACACGCGCAAGGGCTTCCTGCGCGGTCGGACGATCCGGCTGATGACGATCAGCGTGCGGCCTGGCCGGCCCAACGCCGCGATGTCGGGATTCCTGTCGGGGATCATCCGCGAGCCGCTCGCCGGCCAGCGCGCGGTCTGCCCCGTCCCGCCGCCGACCGCCGTGGCGCTGGCCTCTCCCGCCCGGGCGATTGACGGGCTGCTGGCGGCGGCCAGCGCGAGCGAGGAGGCCTGGGGCGGCCGCACGCCGGTGAACCTGCCGGCGCTGCCGGTGACGATCGCCGGCATGGTCGCCGCGCTGGAACGGGTCGCGGGCGCCGACGTCGCGGCGCTGATCGACTGGGTGCCGGACCCCGAGGTCTCCCGCGTCATCACCAGCTGGCCGGCGAGATTCCGGTCCGAGCGCGCCGCCCGGCTGGGCCTGTCTGCCGATGCCGACTTCGACGCCGTCATTCGCATGCACCTGGCGGATACAGCAGCCTGACGCCGAGGGGGCAGGATGGGCGCATGCCCCGTCCCGTCCCCCGCCACGACCGCGATGCCGGCGGCCTGGCCGACGTGCTTGCCGCCAAGTCCGGCCTGCGGCAGCAGGTGTGGTCGCAGATGAGCGCCGCGCGGGTGGCCAGGTTCCCCGGCGCGGCCGGCCGCATCCCGAACTTCACCGGCGCCGAGGCGGCGGCCGAGCGGCTGCGCGCCACCCCGATGTGGCAGGCGGCCGGGACGGTCAAGGCCAACCCGGACTCGGCTCAGCTGCCTGTGCGCCAGCGCGCGCTCGAAGACGGCAAGGTCGTGTACATGGCGGTGCCGCGGCTGGCCGAGGCGGAGCCGTTCTTCGCGCTGGATCCCGATCACCTCAGCGAGCCGCCGCGCAAGGCCGCGTCGATCAGCGGCGCGTCGCGCTCGGCGCGGCGGGTCACGCTGGCTGAGCTGATGCCGGTCGACCTGGTGGTCATGGGCTGCGTCGCGGCCAGCGCGGACGGCGCCCGGCTCGGCAAGGGCGGCGGCTTCGCCGACCTGGAGTTCGCGCTCGCGACCGCGGCCGGGCTGATCGGGCCGCAGACCGTCACCGTCACGACCGTGCACGAGATCCAGGTCGTCCCGGCCGGGACCATCCCGGTGACCAGCCACGACGTTCCGCTCGACTTCATCGTCACGCCCGAGCGCGTCATCGACTGCCGGGCCGGCCGCAAGGCCCGGCCGACGGCGGGCATCAGCTGGGACGACCTGACCGAGGAGAAGATCGCCGCGATACCGCTGCTGGCGGCAGCCAGGGTCGCGGCGGCACGCCAAGCCGGCGGCCAGTCCGCGCCGGCCTAGGGACCAGGCGCTGTTACGGTGCCGCCATGGCTATCGGTTTCAGTGAGGCGACGCTCCGGCTGCTCGACGGGAAGAACTACGCGGTCCTGGCCACGGTGAATGCCGACGGCAGTCCGCAGACCTCGGTCGTGTGGGTCGGCCGCGACGGGAGCAACCTGCTGTTCTCCACGATCGAGGGGCGCGTGAAGCACCGCAACATGGTCCGCGACCCGCGGGTCAGCGTGACCGTCATCGACTCGGCCGACCCGGAGAACTACGTCGAGCTGCGCGGCACCGTGTCCATGACTCCGGACGTCGGCCGGCGCATCGACACGCAGCTGTCCCGGAAGTACGACGGCCGGGACCCGGGCGAGGACAGGCCCGGCGCCGTCCGGGTCGTCGTGCGCATGGACGTGAACCGGGCCACCGGCTACGCCGCCTGAAGACCGCCGACGGCTATCGCAAATCGCCGCAATGAGCTGCACAATGGCGGTCAGCGGGGCGATTGCCTGACGGGCAGCCGGTGCCCGCCGGGAGGACCCATGGTGCGGCGCAGCGGTTCCACGGCATTGCTGGCGGCAGCGACGGCTCTCAGTTGCTCATTGCTGACCGCCGGAGGCGCATCGGCAGCCCCGGCGGCAGCGGCCGCCAGCGGCTGGGGCCGGGTGATGGCCGTGCCCGGCCTCGCGGCGCTGAGCCAGGGTGGCGGCGACGCGGTCCTCTCGGTGTCCTGCTGGCAGTCCGGCGACTGTGTTGCCGTCGGTTCCTATACCGACGCCGGCCACCGGGGCCAGGCGTTCCTGGTCACGGAGAAAGGCGGCCGCTGGGGCCAGGCGGCGCAGGTGCCCGGCACGGCGGCGCTGAACCTCGGCGGCTCGGCCAGGGCTAACGCGATCTCGTGCGCGCCCGGCGGCGACTGCGCCCTCGGGGGCGTGTATTCCGACCGCGCCGGCAGGCAGCAGATCTTCGTGGCGAGCGAGCAGAACGGCCGCTGGGGCAGGGCGGAGGAGGTGCCCGGCTCCGCGCGACTCAACGTCGGCGGGCTGGCGTCCTTCCAGACCGTCTCCTGCGCGCGCGGCGGCAGTTGCGCGGCCGGGGGCTTCTACCAGGGCTACAACCCGCCGGGCACCGGCTACAACGCGTCCGTGGCTTACGTCGTGAGCTCGAAGGACGGCCGCTGGGGCAAGGCGCAGACGGTGCCCGGCATACTGGCCCTGAGCGCCCCCGGGTATCCCGACACCGCCACCGACTCGGTTGACTGCCTTCGGGCAGGCGACTGCACGGCGGGCGGGTACTACTACGGCGACGGCTTCGGCAGCGTGCACGCGTTCGTGCTGAGCGAGAGCGGGGGCCACTGGGCGGCCCACGTGGTCGCGCTGAAGACGACGGGCTCCGGCGTGAACGCGATCTCCTGCTGGTCGGCCGGCAACTGCGTAGCCGGCGGGAGCGGGTTCCTGGTGACGCAGACCCGGGGCAAGTGGAGCAAGCCGCTGAAGGGCTCCGGCATACCCGGCGTCAACTCGCTGTCCTGCCCGGCAGCGGGCGACTGCACGGCGGGCGGGCTGATCGGCTACGACCCGAGCGGGCAGCCGGAAGGGGCGTTCATCCTCAGCTCGCGGCATGGCCGTTGGCGCAAGGTTTATGACGTGCCCGGCGTGGCCGCCGGCGGCTCGATCAGCTCGCTCTGGTGCGCGGCGCCGGGCGACTGCGCCGCGGGCGGCTCTTACGTCGCCGGCATCGACAACAACGGCAGCGGCGACCTGTTCTACTCGGCGTTCGTCATGAGCGAGCGGAACGGCCGGTGGACAAGGTCGCAGGTCCCGGCCGGCCTCGCGGCACTCAACGCGCCCGACGGCAATGCCGGCATCAACGCCGTCTCCTGCGGGTGGCCCAACCACTGCCTCGCCGGCGGCTCGTACACCGACGCCGCGGGCAGCAGCGTGGCGTTCCTCCTGAGCGAGCCGTAAGCCGCGCCGCTGCCGCCGCCCGGCTCGGTAGAGTAGCCGGGTGCGACTGGTCATTGCCAGGTGCAGCGTCGACTACGCCGGCCGGCTGAACGCCCACCTTCCCCTCGCGACGAGGCTGCTGATCGTCAAGGCCGACTCCTCGGTGCTCGTCCATTCCGACGGCGGCTCGTACAAGCCGCTGAACTGGATGTCCCCGCCCTGCCGCCTCGCCGAGTCCGCCGGGCAGTGGGTGGTTACCGGCAAGTCCGGCGAGACGCTGACAATCACCATCGCGGAGATCATCAGCGACTCATCCTTCGATCTCGGCCTCGACCCCGGCCTGGTCAAGGATGGCGTCGAGTCGCACCTGCAGGAACTGCTCGCCGCTCAGCTGCACGTGCTCGGCGACGGCTGGCGGCTCGTCCGGCGGGAGTTCCCGACCGCGATCGGGCCCGTGGACCTGATGTGCCGGAACGGCGACGGGGTCAGCGTCGCGATCGAGATCAAGCGCCGCGGGGAGATTGACGGCGTTGAGCAACTCACGCGTTACCTGGAGCTGCTCAACCGGGATCCGCTGCTCGCGCCGGTGCAGGGCATATTCGCCGCGCAGGAGATCAAGCCGCAGGCCCGGGTGCTCGCCGAGGATCGCGGCATCCGCTGCGTCACGCTGGACTACGACACGATGCGCGGCACCGACGACGGCGCCCTGCGGCTCTTCTGACACCCGGCCAGCGGCTATCCGGGCACGCTCACGTGATCGCGCCAGGAGTGCTGCGGCACGAACCCGAGTGCCGCCCGCGCCCGCGCCGTCGACAGCAGCGTGGCGCAACCGGAGATGTCCCCGGTAATCGGCACCGACGGGAACATCTCGCTCATCAGCTCGGCCGACGGCCGCGTCATGACCGTGTCCGCGGCCGCGATGATGAAGCTGGAGCTGCCGGTGACGTCCGCCTCGAGCGCCAGCCGGCACGCCATCGCGGCGTCCCGCTCGTCGATGTAGCCCCAGAGGTTCCACTTCCGCAGCCGGGCGTCCGTCCAGTAGGACGGGAAGTTCTGGTAGTCGTCCGGGCCGAGGATGTTGGAGAACCGCAGCGCCACGAACGGGATGCCCGACCACTGCGCGATGTGGCCGGCCACCGTCTCGCTCGCGACCTTGGACAGGGCGTAGGTCGACGTGGGCACCGGATAGTGGTCCTCGTCCACCGGCGCGTACCGCGGAGGCACGTCGAACGGCAGCCCCACCGTGGTCTCGCTCGACGCCCAGACCACCCGGCGCAGCCCGGCCTCCGCCGCCGCCTGGAACACGTTGAAGTTCATCGTCATGTTCAGATTGAAGGTCTGCGCGGCCGTGCGGATCCCCGGCGCCGGGATGTTCGCCAGGTGCACCACCGCGTCGCAGTCCCGCAGCACCTCGACCGCCTGGCCGTAATCGGTCAGATCCGCCCGGAGGACGGGAACGGGCAGAGCGCCCGGCGCCGGTGCGACCAGGTCGGTGGCATCGACCCGGTGCCCGTTCTCGATCAGGTCGGCCACCACCGCCCGGCCGGCCTTGCCGCTGGCTCCGGTCACGCACACCCTCATGAGTCCTCCGATCGTTCGACTGCGTCGAGGAAATCCTCGCAAACGGGGAATTCATCCATCGGGTCAATCGCCATCTCATGGTCGCTGCGCCAGCCGAGGCGCGCGATCAGCAGGTAGGCGACCGCGGTCCGCCAGCCCGCCGGAGTGCTCACCTCGTGGCCGAGCGCCACGAGGGTGCGGAAGGCGTCCGGTGCCTGCCCGCCCCGCCCCGCCCGCTCGAGCCAGAGCCAGTCGAAGGCCAGGGTCGCGACGTCGACGGCCCGGTCCCCGACGCCGAGGTTCTCGATGTCGACGATCCCGGTTATCCGGCCGCCAGCGACGAGGACATTGCTGAGGTTGAGGTCGAGGTGCACGTAGTCGTGGCGCGCCGCCGGGCGCTCCGAGCCGACCCAGGCCCGCAGCCGCCGGCAGAACCGGACGACATCGGGGCCCATCCCGGCGGCGGTGCGCCACCAGCCAGCGTCGTCGTCGAACACCACGCCGGGCACCCAGTCGTATCCGTCGTCATGCCTCCGGTGCGGCCTAGCCGGGGCGCCGGCCATCCGCCCGATGAGGCTGACGAGCTGGCCGAGCAGAACGGCGTCCAGGCGATCGGCCGACTTCCCCGGCAGGCGCTCCATCACCCAGGCGTAACGCGCCTCATCCAGCCGGCCGCAGGCGATAACGGCGGGAACGGGGCATCCGCGGCGCCGGAGTTCCCCCGCCTGCGCGGCGACATAGGGGATCTTTTCCGGTAGATCCGGGTCGAGCCCCCACTTGACGACGACGGGCCGTCCGGCGAGCCGGCCATAGAAGGTGCGGCCCTGGCCCCCGGGAGCGGGCCCGTCGGCGGTGAGATCCAGCCCCAGGCCGTCCGCGATCTGCTCGGCCAGCCGGAGATCGCTCACGCAGGAACGCTAACTGATCGCCCGCTCACCCCCCAAGAAGATGGGCGTTGACGGCCTTCGCGGCCGCTGCCAGCTCGGGCAGCACGACGACGGCCAGGCCGGCCTTGCGGAGCCGGACGGCGCCGCCGCCGGGCACGAACACCGGCGGCTCACGCCAGGCGATGACCACCCGGTCGATGCCGCTCCCGATGATCAGGTCGGCGCACGGCACCGGGCGTGAGGCCCGCATCGCGCAGGGCTCCAGCGAGCTGTAGATCGTCGCGCCGGCCAGCAGATCCGGGCCGGCGCCCGCCTCGGCCACCCTGGCCAGGGCGACCTCCTCGGCGTGATCGGCCGGGTCCCACTCCCTGGAGTAGCCGTAGCCAAGCAGCTGGCCATCGCCGGCCACGACGATGGCTCCGACCGAGAATGCCGAGTCCGACGGCGGGCAGCGGCGCGACAGCTCAATGGCCTCGCGCAGCCAGTGCCGGTCCGCGTCGGGCGATGGCGGCTGGGCCAAGTGGCGCTCCTGGGGCAGAAGTGAAAATCAACCTACCTGACGGGATACCCGCAGGCCAGCGAGTGATTTACTGAAACCGGACAGCAGCTACCGGCAGGCAGCAGAACGGCGGTGCGGGATGACGGCCACGCTCGGGACCTATGGTCACTCCGGGATGCATAGCCAGGTCAGGTCAACCGAGACCTTCGACACGCTGAATCCCGCCACATCGGAGGTAATCGCCACCCTCCCGGTGTACGGCGAGCAGGACGTCGACGACGCCGTCGAGCGGGCCCAGAAAGCTGCCCAGTGGTGGGCCGGGCTCGGCTGGAAGGGCCGCGAGCAGCGGCTGCTGGCCTGGAAGTCCCACCTGACCCGGTACATGGGCCGGCTGGCCGAGCTCGTCCACACCGAGACCGGCAAGCCGCTGGGCGACGCCCAGCTTGAGATCCTGCTGGCAATCGTCCACATCGACTGGGCCGCCAAGCACGCCCGCAAGGTGCTCGGGCCGCGCCGGGTCAGCAGCGGCCTCGTGGCGCTGAACCAGGCCGCCGTGCTCGAGTACCAGCCGCTCGGCGTGGTCGGCGTGATCGGGCCGTGGAACTACCCGGTCTTCACTCCGATGGGGTCGATTGCCTACGCGCTCGCCGCCGGGAACGCCGTCGTCTTCAAGCCCAGCGAGCTCACGCCGGCCGTGGGCGGGTGGCTGGTCAGCTCGTTCGCCGAGGTCGTGCCCGACCAGCCGGTGCTGCAGCTCGTGACCGGGAAGGGCCAGACCGGCGAGTACCTGGCCCGCAGCGCGGTGAACAAGATCGCGTTCACCGGCTCCGCCGCGACCGCCAAGAAGGTGATGGCGGCCTGCGCCCAGAACCTGACGCCGCTGGTGGCCGAGTGCGGCGGCAAGGACGCGTTCATCGTCGGCGCCGACGCGGACCTCGACGCCGCGGCCGACGCCTGCGCCTGGGGCGCCCTGTCCAACGCCGGGCAGACGTGCGTCGGCGTGGAGCGCGTCTACGTGGCTCAGGACGTCTACCACACGTTCCTGGAGAAGCTCACCGACCGGGTCACCAGGGTGCGGCCGGGCGAGGACCGCGAGGCTGACTACGGCCCGATGACGCTGCCCGGCCAGGCCGAGGTGATCGAGAAGCACATCGCGGACGCGCTGGCCCGTGGCGGCCGGCCGGTGGTCGGGGGCATCGCCAGCATCCGCCGCCCGTACGTCGGCCCGGTGATCCTCGCGGACGTCCCCGAGGAGAGCAAGGCCGTGACCGAGGAGACGTTCGGCCCGACGATCACCGTCGCTAAGGTCGCCGACCTGGCCGAGGGCGTCGAGCGCGCGAACGCCAGCCGCTATGGCCTGGGGGGCACGATCTTCGCGGGGAACAAGAAGGCGGCGATGGCTGCTGCCCGGTCCCTGCGCAGCGGGATGACCGCGATCAACTCGGTCATTACGTTCGCCAGCGTCCCCGCACTGCCCTTCGGCGGCTCGGGCGACTCCGGTTTCGGCCGCATTCACGGCGCGGACGGCCTGCGTGAGTTCGCACGGCCGAAGGCGATCACCCGGCAGCGGATGAAGCCGCCGGTCAACCTGACCTCGTTCAGCCGGACCGACGCCGACATGAAGAAGATCCTGAACCTGGTGACGCTCCTGCACGGGCGGCGCTACAAGTAGCCGCCGGCTGGCTCAGGCCCGCGCTGGCGCCAGGTCGGCCGGGTCCAGGGCCGCGAGCGCGGCCCGACCCTGAATCAGGTCAGCGGCCCGCTCGGCGATCGCGATCGTCGGCGCGTTGGTGTTCCCGCGGGGCACGGTCGGCATGACCGACGCATCCACCACCCGCAGGCTCTCGACGCCGCGGACACGCAGCTCGGTGTCGACCACGCTGGTCAGCTTGCTGGCCGCCAGCCGGGAGTCGCCGCCCATCGCGCAGGTGCCGACCGGGTGATACAGGGTGCCGAGGCTCTGGCGGACCCACTCGCGCAGGTCGGTCTCGCTGCGGGCGTCGGGGCCCGGGGCCAGCTCGGCCTTGACGATCCGGCGCAGCGGCCGGGCGGCGGCGAACTCGCGAACCAGGGCCACGGCTCTGACCAGCGGATCGAAGTCGGAGGTGTCGGACAGGTACGAAGGGTCGATGGCCGGCTTGTGGCGCGGGTCCGCGCTCCGGAGCCGGATCCGGCCCCGGCTGCCCACGGAGACCAGCGTGATCAGGACCGACAACGCCCGGCTGGTCGGGTCGGTCAGGCCCTCGTCGACGAAGGGGAACGGCAGCACGTGCCACTGAATGTCGGGCGCGGGCAGCGCCGGGTCGGTCCGCACGAAGCCGCCGGCCTCGGCGAGGTTCGAGGTCATCGGCCCGGAGTGGGTCATCTGCCAGCGGGCGAGGTTCCTCGGCCCGGCCGCCTCCCAGAGATTGCGCGACTTCGGCGCGCTCCACATCGCGGTCACCCCGGGGTGATCGGAGAGGTTGCCGCCGACGCCTGGACTGTCGGCCATCACGGCGATGTTGTGCTCGTGCAGGTGAGCCTGCGGGCCGACGCCCGACAGCATCAGCAGCTGCGGGCTGCCGATCGCGCCGGCGGACAGGATGACCTCGGAGTCGGCCACGGCCGTCTCCTCCACGCCGCGACGCAGGTACCGGACGCCCGTGGCCTTGCCCGCCTCGACGTTCACCCCGGTGACGAGGGCGTCGGTCTGCACCGTGAGGTTCGGCCGGTCCATGACCGGGTGCAGGTAGGCATCGGCCGCCGACCAGCGCCGGCCGCCCTTCTGGGTCACCTGGTAGTAGCCGACCCCGTCCTGCCTCGGCCCGTTGAAGTCGTCGTTGGCGTCCTGGCCGCAGGCCTTGGCCGCCGCCACGAACGCGCCGGTGAGATCACTCTTGTAGCGCAGGTCCTGCACGCTGAGCGGCCCGGTCCCGCCGTGGTAAGCCGAGGCTCCGCGCGAGTTGCACTCGGCCCGCAGGAAGTAGGGCAGCAGATCGGCGTAGCCCCAGCCCTCGCAGCCGTAGTCGTCGCGCCAGGTGTCGTAGTCGTAGCGGCTGCCGCGGATGTAGATCATCGCGTTGATCGACGACGAGCCGCCGATCACCTTGCCCCGCGGCCAGTAGATCGACCGGCCGCCGGCCCGGTCCTGCTCGGTGGTCTGGTAGTCCCAGTCGTAGCTGCTCTTCAGCAACTGGGCCACCGCGGCCGGGATGTGGATCTCGCTCGCCGTGTCCGGCGGCCCGGCCTCGAGCAGCAGCACCTGGGCATCCGGGTTCTCGCTGAGCCGGGAGGCCAGCACGCAGCCGGCGCTGCCCGCGCCGACGATGATGTAGTCGTACACGGCTCACCTTTCCGACTCGGCCCGCGAACCGATCATCACACTACTAGCGCCAGTGATCATGGTCCGGCCAGGCCCGCTGCGCCCGGCCCCGCGGCCGCATTCTGACGTGTAAGGCTATCGAGGTATATACGCCCTGCTCTACGAATTCGGCCCGTACAGTCCGATTCTGCTGTCCTCCGGCCGCGCCAAACTCGCCAGCGTGAGCCCGCCCCGGCAGCCCTCCGCCGATCATGGTCCGGAATGCGCGGTTCGCGGCGTCTAGTTACTTCGCCGGCCGATACATCGCGCCAGATAGTGACAGTTTGGGTTGCCGCGAACCGGGGCAAACGGGGCGGATGATCAACCCAAAGTGCTACCACGTGGTGCGTTGCATCGGCTGACGAAACGTGGCCCAGACATAAGTGCGCTCCCGGCCCTTAGGGCCGGGAGCGCACTTCCCCCCACTATGCGGCCGCCTGCATTCCGGCGGGCCCCCGAGAACCGCCGGAACCCAATGTGGCGACCGCGAGCCGACACAGCGGCTCACTGTAGGACCCGTTCGGGCCCGGACTTGGAGTGACCGAAAATGCCTGCTACTGACTCCGCCAGGCGGCCACAGACTGCTATCACTCTTAGTAAGTACACGATGCCACATCGTGTTCGCCTTGTGAATACCCCAGGTCAGAGCCGCTAACACTCAGAAGATCTTTCAAGCCGCAATAAGTTCAAGATCCCCTCTGGCCGTGCAAACTCAGGATTACGGTCAGCTAGCGGGCCGGGCGGGACCACCCTCAGTCCCAGGATCCGGGCTCGCCGGAATGTGACGCATCTTGCCAAGCGCTTGCCAGGGGGCCGCGCGCGGCGGACGGTAGCGTGGGGCCATGGCCGCCAACCGTGACACTCCCGTCGTCCTGTCCAGCATTTACACGCGCACCGGCGACGACGGCACGACCGCGCTCGGCGACATGAGCCGGGCTCCCAAGACCGACCTGCGCCTGGCCGCCTACGCCGACACCGACGAGGCCAACAGCGCGATCGGGGTGGCGGTGACGATGGGCCAGCTTCCTGGCGATGTTGCCGCGCTGCTCGTCCGCATCCAGAACGAGCTCTTCGACGTCGGAGCCGACCTGGCCCGGCCGGTGGTGGACGACCCGGCCTTCCCCGCGCTGCGGGTGGATGAGAGCTATATCGCCAGGCTCGAGCAGGCCTGCGACCACTTCAACGAGGGCCTGCCGGTGCTCCGCAGCTTCGTGCTGCCCGGCGGCACCCCCGCCGGGGCGCTGCTGCATGTGGCCAGGACCGTGGTGCGGCGGGCCGAGCGGAGCACCTGGGCGGCGCTCGAGGTATACGGCGACTCGATGAACCCGCTCACGGCCAAGTACCTGAACCGGCTGTCTGACCTGCTGTTCATCCTCGGCCGGAGGGTCAACGAGCCCGGCGGCGACCTGCTCTGGAAGCCAGGCGGGGAACGCTAGCTCGCGCGGCGGATCGGATAGATCGGCGACGCCTCCAGCCACGACAGCAGGCCCATGAACGCCGCTCTCGACATGGCCAGCTCGACCACCCGCTCGGCGGCCGGGCGGCCCCGGTGCCTGACCGCACCCTGACAGCGCAGCACAACGAGGTCAGAGCCGAGGCCAGGGTCCTCGGCAGGGGTGGCGGGGCGGCTGTCGAGCACCGCGAGCTGGCTGCGATCGAATGCGGCGTGCGGCCGCAGCCGCAGGCTCATCGATCGGTGCCAGCTGAGCTGGTCGCGACCGTACTCGGCGAGGCCGTGGCGCCAGCGCTGCTGCGGGTTATGGCGGAGCCAGCACTCCACGATGCCGCCCCGCGAGCTGATCACCGCCCGGCGGACCAAAAGGCCGACGGCGAGCGCGACGACCAGCACGAGCGCAGCCAGGCCAACCGCGAGAGCTAGCTGGCCCGACACTCCCGCTGATCCCCCGCCGCTCGACTTCTACTCGGTCAGTTCGCCTGGCCCGCCGCGCTCAGCAGCGCGCGGTAGTACCGGACGTCGGCGGGCTCCTCGGGGCCGCCGGCCGCCGGGCCTGCCGCCTCCAGCGCCCGGTCAAGCTCGGCCTGGGCCACCGCGACGTCCACGTCCGTGCCCAGCTGGGACTCCCTGGCCAGGATCGAGACCCGGTTGTCGGCCATCGACAGGAACCCGCCGGTCACCGCGGCGAAGACGTCCGGCTGGCCCTGCTGCTCCGGCCTGATCTGCACCGTGCTGCCCTCGGCCAGGACGCCGATCACCGGGGCATGGTTCGTCAGCAGCCCGATCTCGCCGTCGAGCGTCCTGGCGATGACCATCTCGGCCTCGCCGGACCAGACCTCGCCCTCCGGCTCGACCAGCGCTACATGGAGCGTCACTGTGCTCTCCCGCGCGACTCCGTCACGACCGCTCCATATCCTTAGCCTTGCGCTCGACGTCCTCGATGCCGCCGACCATGAAGAACGCCTGCTCGGGAATGTGGTCGTACTTGCCCTCGCAGATCGCCTTGAACGAGGCGACGGTGTCGTTCAGCGACACGAACACGCCGGGCTGGCCGGTGAACTGCTCGGCCACGAACATCGGGTGCGACAGGAACTTCTCGATCCGGCGGGCTCGCTGCACCGTGACCTTGTCCTCTTCGGACAGCTCGTCGATGCCGAGGATCGCGATGATGTCCTGGAGCTCGGTGTAGCGCTGCAGGATCCGCTGCGTCTCGCGGGCCACGTCGTAGTGCTCCTGACCGACGTAGGCCGCGGCCAGGATGCGCGAGGTCGACGCCAGCGGGTCCACGGCCGGGAAGATGCCCTTCTGGGTGATTTCACGCGACAGGGCCGTCGTGGCGTCGAGGTGAGCGAACACCGCCGAAGGCGCCGGGTCGGTGTAGTCGTCCGCGGGCACGTAGATCGCCTGCATCGAGGTGATCGAGTGGCCGCGGGTCGAGGTGATCCGCTCCTGCAGCTGGCCCATCTCGTCGGCCAGCGTGGGCTGGTAGCCCACCGCTGACGGCATGCGGCCGAGCAGCGTAGAGACCTCGGAGCCGGCCTGGGTGAACCGGAAGATGTTGTCGATGAACAGCAGCACATCCTGGCCCTGGACGTCGCGGAAGTACTCCGCCATCGTCAGCGCGGACAGCCCGACCCGCAGGCGGGTGCCCGGCGGCTCGTCCATCTGGCCGAACACCAGCGCGGTGTCCTTGATAACGCCGGACTCGGTCATCTCCAGGAACAGGTCGTTGCCCTCGCGGGTCCGCTCCCCCACGCCGGCGAAGCACGACACGCCACCGAAGTTCTTCGCGACCCTGGTGATCATCTCCTGGATCAGCACGGTCTTGCCGACGCCCGCGCCGCCGAACAGGCCGATCTTCCCGCCCTTGACGTACGGGGTCAGCAGGTCGATGACCTTGATCCCGGTCTCCAGGATCTCCGTGCGCGGCTCGAGCTGGTCGAACGCCGGCGGGTCCCGGTGGATGCTCCACCGCTCGGTGATGTCCAGCGAGGCCTTCGGCACGTCCAGGGGGTCACCCAGCACGTTGAACACGTGGCCCTTGGTCACGTCGCCGACCGGCACCGTGATAGGCCCGCCCGTGTCGGTCACCACGGCGCCGCGCACCAGGCCGTCGGTGGGCTCCATCGAGATCGCCCGGATGGTGTCATCGCCCAGGTGCTGCGCGATCTCCAGGGTCAGCGTCTTGGTGGTGTCACCGAGGTGCACATCGACGTGCAGCGCGTTGTAGATCTCCGGCATCTCCTCGGTCGCGAACTCGACGTCCACGACCGGGCCGATCACCCGGGCTACCCGGCCCGTGGCCGGGCTGCTGGCCGACCCGCCGGCTGCGGTGGTGTCTGCGGTAGCGGTCATAACGATGCTCACTTACTCCCTGTTCGCGCTGGCCAGCGCGTTCGCGCCGCCCACGATCTCGCTGATTTCCTGGGTGATCTCGGCCTGCCGGGCCTTGTTCGCGTCCCTGGTGAGCTGATCTATCAGCTCATTGGCGTTGTCGGTGGCCGACTTCATTGCCCGCCGCCGCGCCGCGATCTCCGATGCCGCGGACTCCAGCAGCGCGTGGAACAGCCTGCTCTCCACGTACCACGGCAGCAGCGCGTTGAGAACCTCTTCCGGCGATGGCTCGAACTCGTAGATCGGTACCGGCCCTGGCGAGGGCTCGTCGCTAACCTCGATCTCGAGGGGCAGGAGCCGGCGGACCACGGCCTGCTGGGTCAGCATGGACATGAACTCGGTGTAGACCACGTGGAGCTCGTCCACGCCGCCATCCGAGGCCGGACGACCGTAGGCGTCGAGCAACGCCGACGTGATCTCGGTCGCGTTCCCTTGCCTAGGGGTGTCGGAAAAGCCGCTCCATTCCGCGGCCATCGGACGATCGCGGAACCGGTGCCAGGTGATGCCCTTGCGCCCGGCCACGTACGTCTCGACCTGGCGCCCCTCGCCCTCCAGCAGCGCGCGCAGGCTCGCCGCCTCGCGCAGCACGTTGGCGTTGAAGCCGCCGGCAAAGCCGCGGTCGCTGGTGAGGATGAGCACCGCCGACCGCGTCGGGTTCTCGACCGGCCGGGTCAGCGGATGGTCGACGTTAGCCGACCGGCTGACCACGGCCTCGACGGCGCGGGTGATCTCCCTGGCGTAGGGCTGGGCGTCGTGCAGGCGCTGCTGCGCCTTGATGATGCGCGACGACGCGATCAGCTCCTGGGCGCGCGTGATCTTGGCGGTGGACTGGACACTCCTGATCCGCCGCCGTACCGCGCGAAGCTGGGCTCCCATGCTGCCTGCTCCTGGCTATTCGGCGTCTGCTGGCGGCGGGGCGGGCATGGTGACCTTGATCGCTTCCTGCTGGATCTTCTTCTCGTCCAGCGGCTCGGCGGCCTCGTCGACGACGAGCAGCTGGCCGTCGCTCTTCTCGAAGCGGGCGCGGAACTCGCCGATCGCGTCCTTCAGCGCGACGACCGTGTCATCCTTCAGGTCGCCGGTCTCCCGGATCGCGTCGTAGATGCCCGCCTCGTTGCGCTGGACGTAGTCCAGGAACTCGGTTTCGAACCGGCGGATGTCCTCCACCGGCACGTCGTCGAGGTAGCCCTCGTTACCGGCCCAGAGCGTGACGACCTCCCGCTCCACCGGGAACGGGCTGTACTGCGGCTGCTTGAGCAGCTCGACCAGGCGGGCGCCGCGATCCAGCTGGGCCCGCGAGGCGGGGTCCAGGTCGGACGAGAACGAGGCGAACGCCTCCAGGTCGCGGTACTGGGACAGGGCCAGCTTGAGGCCGCCAGCGACCTTCTTCATGGCCTTGATCTGCGCGTTGCCGCCGACTCGGGAGACCGAGATACCGACGTTGATGGCCGGGCGGACACCGGAGTTGAAAAGGTCGGACTCCAGGAAGATCTGCCCGTCGGTGATCGAGATGACGTTGGTCGGGATATAAGCCGACACGTCGTTCGCCTTGGTCTCGATGATCGGGAGACCCGTCATCGAGCCGCCGCCCAACTCGTCGGACAGCTTGGCGCAGCGCTCGAGCAGGCGGGAGTGCAGGTAGAAGACGTCGCCGGGGTAGGCCTCGCGGCCCGGCGGCCGGCGCAGCAGCAGCGAGATTGCCCGGTAGGCCTCGGCCTGCTTGGTGAGGTCGTCGAACACGATCAGCACGTGCTTGCCCTGGTACATCCAGTGCTGGCCGATGGCCGAGCCGGTGTAGGGCGCGATGTACTTGTAGCCGGCCGGGTCGGAGGCGGGGGCCATGACGATCGTGGTGTACTCCAGCGCGCCCGCCTCCTCAAGGGCCGCGCGGACCGAGGAGATGGTGGAGCCCTTCTGGCCGACAGCGACGTAGACGCAGCGCACCTGGCGCTTCGGGTCGCCGGAGTCCCAGTTCTGCTTCTGGTTGATGATCGTGTCGATCGCGATCGTCGTCTTGCCGGTCTGGCGGTCGCCGATGATCAGCTCGCGCTGGCCGCGGCCGACCGGGGTAATGGCGTCGATGGCCTTGATGCCCGTCTGCAGCGGCTCGGTGACCGGCTGCCGCTGCACGACGGACGGGGCCTGCAGCTCCAGCTGGCGCTGCTCGGTGTGGCCCTCGATCGGGCCGAGGCCGTCCAGCGGCGCGCCGAGCGGGCCGACCACGCGGCCGAGGTAGCCGTCGCCGACCGGCACCGAGAGCACCTCGCCGGTGCGCTTGACGCGCTGGCCCTCCTCGATCTGGCTGAACTCGCCGAGGACAACGACGCCGATCTCCCGGACATCCAGGTTCAGCGCGATGCCGCGGGTGCCGTCCTCGAACTCCAGCAGCTCGTTCGCCATGGCCGAAGGGAGGCCGGAGACCCTGGCAATGCCGTCGCCGCATTCGACGACCGCGCCGACCTCCTCGGTGGAGGCGGTTCCGGGCTCGTAAGCCTCGACGAAACGCTCTAGCGCGTCCCGGATATCTTCCGGCCGGATTGTCAGCTCCGACATCTTCCTCGTGTCCTTCTCGTCGTTCTCGTCACTGCGAGGTGGCTGTGCCTGTACGTCTTCTGTCTTCCCGGAGCCAGCTGGCTCCGGCTCGGCGGGCCGCGCCGGCTGATCGCTCACCTAGCCACCAGTCTGCGCCCGGCCTCGGCCAGCCGCGTGGCCACGCTGCCATCGATGAGGTCATCGCCGATCCGCACGGTCATCCCGCCGGAGACCCTGGGATCGAGGACCACGTTCAGGTGCACCTGGTGCCCGTAGGCGGCACCGAGTGCGGCTGCCAGCCGGCTGCGCTGCTGCTCGGTGAGCGCCACCGCCACGTGGACCTCGGCGACGAGGCGCTCGCGCCGGCGCGCTGCGAGCCGGGCGTAATCCTCCAGGCTCACATCCAGGCTGCGCCCGAGCGGGTTGACCGCGGCCTGCGTGATCAGCCGCAGCGCCTCCGGCGTCGTCCTGGCCGCCAGCAGCTGGCTGAGCAGCTGGGATTTGGCTTCGGCCGAGATGAACGGATTTGTCAGCATGACCCGCAGCTCAGGCTGGCCCGCGACGATCCGGCCGAACCGGAACAGCTCGTCCTCGAGGTCGTCAAGCCGGCCCTCCTCCTCGGCGGCGGCCACGATCGCCTGCACGGCGAGCTGCTCCACCGCGTCGGTCAGGTCACCTGGCGCCGACCACCGGGCCGCGGCCACGGCCATGATGAGGCCGAGTGCCTCCGTGCTGACCTTGCCAGTCAGTACGGTGCTGGCCAGGTCGGCCCTGGCCTGCGCGGATCGGGACGGGTCACTGAGTGCCCGGCGCAGCGCCGGCTGGCTGGCGAGAACGCCGGCGACCGCGAACAGCTCGTCACCGATCGCCGTAGCCGCCTCCGCGGTACCCGTGACCGGCGCCAGCCTCTCCTCGACCTCGGCCAGGGAAGTCCTGCTCATGCCCCTCATGACGATGTCCGAGCTCCTGACGCCGCGTTCTGGCTCGCGTCGAGGTCAGTCAGGAACCGGTCGACCACCCGGCTCTGTCGCGCCTCGTCATCCAGCGACTCGCCCACGATCTTGCTCGCCAGCTGCACCGCGAGCGTGCCGACCTCGGTGCGCAGCGAGGCGAACGCCTGCTGCCGGTCGGCATCGATCTGCGCGTGCGCCGCGGCGATAATCCGGCTGGCCTCTTCCTGGGCCTCCGAGCGCTTCTCCGCGATGATCCGGGCGCCTTCCTCGATCGCCTGCTCGCGCTGCCGCGCGGCATCGTGCCTGGCCTCGGCGAGCTGGGCCTGGAACTGCTCACGCAGCCGGTTGGCCTCAATCTGCGCTTCCTCGGCCTTCTGGATGCCGCCCTCGATCGCCTCGGTCCGGTCCTCCAGCGTCTTCATGATCCTGGGCATCAGGACCTTCCAGAGCGCAAAGAAGACGATGAAGAACGCGATGCCGCCGACGATGACCTCGGTCCAGTTCGGAACGAGGGGGTTCGGGCTCGATGACGCCGCTAGCTGATGCAACATGTGCGGCTACCTCTTCCTGCGGACTGCTTACTTGATGAAGAACGGCACCGCGATGCCGATGAGGGCCAGCGACTCGGTCAGCGCGAAGCC
>DAIOWC010000019.1:0-26540 GCA_036758685.1 Streptosporangiaceae bacterium
GCGATGGGCGAGTTCCTGGCCCAGCTCATTGCCGAGGCGGATCTCGGCGCGGCGCACATCATCGCGCCGGACGTCGGAACCGCCGCCGCCCTGTTCGCGGCGGCAGCCCATCCGGAGAGGATCGCCAGCGCGATCGTCGGCACCGGCGGAGCCGCCGTTCCGATCCAGCTCGGTGAGCCGCTGGCGTCGTGGGTCCTCGACCCCGACCTCGACAAGTACCGCAGGATGGACCCGCACGTGATCGTCGGCGCGGCGGTGGACACCATCGCCGGCGGGGTACCCGACGACATCCGCGCGGACTACCTGGCCTGCTACGACGGCGACCGCTTCGCCGAGTCGATGCGCTACGTCCGGAGGTATCCCGAGGAACTGCCGGTGCTGGCCGGTCTGCTGCCGCAGATAGAGGTGCCGGTCACGATCATCAACGGCCGCCACGATCGTGTTGTCCCGCTCGCCAATGCGGAGTTCCTCGACCAGCGGCTGCCGACGAGCCGTCTCGTGATCATTGATGCCGGGCACTTCGTCTGGGAGGAGACCCCGGCGGATTACGCCTCGGCTGTCCTCGACTCACTGATGGGTGACTGGCCCTGACGCAGCCCGGCGCCTCGAGGCGGACTCCCCGGGCGTCGGCCAGGCCCGCACCGGCGGCGGTGAAGCCGGCGGCCAGCTAGTGACACTGGCCGTGGCTGCGCCGCGTTCCGGGCTTCGGCTACCTGGTGTTGAAGACCGCCTTCTCGGTCAGCAGCAGGCTGCTGAGTGTGATCACGTGCTTTCCGGCGCGCAGCCCGAGCGCCGCCGGATCGATCCGGTAGCTCACGGTGCCGTGGGCGCTGGCGGTCAGGGTCGCGACGACTTTGCCGTTGATACGGACGACGACCGGATGACCGGGTAGGAAGTCGCCGGCCGTCAGCCGCGCGGTCTTGCCGCGGCCGATGACTCCGGACGACAGCCTGATGCCGTGCTCCAGTGCGGACAGGTCCCGCCTCGCCTGGCCGCGCGGGCCGGCGTCTTCGTGCGCGGCCCTGGTGGCTGCGACCAGCGCGGGCACGAACTTCGCCGCGTTGATCGTGCCCCAGCCGGTCGCGACGTCGAATCCCCGGCCGGCGGTGAAGCCCTTCACGGTCGTGGAGCCGAGGTGGTACGTGTCGTTGCCGTCAACCACGTCCACGATGCCGTCCCTGGCCCCGGCCGGGCCGAGCACGCTGTACAGCACCGGATTGATCGGCCCGACATTGTGACCATGGTTGAGCTGCGTGGCCAGCGCCAGGATGCCGTTCATCAGGGGGCCCGCCTCCGACGTGCCGTTCACGGAGTCCATCACCAGGTCAGGTACCGAGCGCCAGCGGCTCCTGGTGATGCCCGCGACGCCGTTCTGGTAGCTCGGCCGCTTGTAGATGGCGGAGAAGCCGGCGCCTTCGCCGAACTCGCCGCCGACGTTCCAGACCGGGTCGGACCCGAGGCGCTGGCCCGTGGCGCTGAAGTTCGGCGTGGTCCCGCCCATCGCGGTCACCCACGGCGAGTCATCCCAGGCCGCGGTGGCCCGGCCCGCGGTGACCTTCGTGCACGGTGAGTTCAGCTCCGGCAGTGCCTGCACGACGTTGCAGTCCCCGGTGCCAACCAGGACCGGGATGCCGGCCGCGGCGGCCGACAGCTCGCCAGGATCCTGGGCCGTCACCTGCTCCGGCGGGTGGCTGAACGTCAGCTCGGCCTGCCCGTCGCTGATCGAGATCACGTTGGCGAGGTGGCGGGCGCTGATCTTCTCCAGCGCCTGCATCATCTCCGGCGGGGCCACCTGGCTGGCCGCGTCGTCAGTGATCTGGCTGTCGGCTGGGGTCACCGAGATGACGATCTTGGCGTACGGCGCCATCAGGTGCGCCGACAGCACGTCGAGGATGAGCTCACCGCCCCACGCGCTGCACGAACCGTAGCTGCCGAGCGCCTGCATTCCGGGCGGGCACGTCTTCGGCAGCTTGCCGTCGCCGGACGGGTAGATCGTCGTGATCCTCGGGTTCGGCAGGCCGAGCGCCTTGTCGAAGCTGGCCACAACCGAGCCGATCTGCGGGAAGTTCCAGCCCTCGATCACGGCTACGGTCGTGCCGGCGCCGTCGATGCCCTTGCGCCACAGCGCGCCGATGTTGTAGTCGAAGACGTCGACCGGGCCCGGCTCCCACTCGTTCGCGAGCGTCTTGTAGTTCGCGCGCATCTTGGCCAGTGCGGCGGTGAGCACTTTGATCTGGCGCGCTTTGGACGGCAGGCCTGCCGGCGCCGTCAGAGCGGTCGCCGTCAGAGCGGTCGCGGTCAGGGGGCCGAGGCGGGCGCTGCCGAGATGCAAGCCGGCTGCGGGCTCGTGCCCCAGACTGGCGGCGGGCGCATGGCCGGACGCCGCGGCGAGGCCTGCTGGTAGGAAGGCAGCCGCCAGGCCGGCAGCCAGTACCGCGGCACCCGCGCGGCGCGCAATCACCGGTCGCATCCTCGCTCCTCGCATCCGCGAACAATGGCATTTCCGGACAATGCCCAAGAACAAGAGACACCCGTTCCGGTGATCCTGGCAACCGCTATGAGCCCGCAATCTGCCGGAGGCGATGTTCCAGAAGATCATCTAGGGGCTGGCGGGGGACGAGTTCCGGCGCAGGGGCGAGGCGGGTACTGGGATGGCCGGCTGGCCAGTCCCGGCAACGTTTGTCTGTCTAGTACGAACTGTTCGTACCAGGAATGCATGCGTCGGAGCCGATCATGGTCCGCGGCGCCCGGCCCTCGGTTGCGGCCGGCAGATTGCATGCTTTGCCCGTTTTGCCAGGCACGGAGGGATCATGGTCTCGAACGTTTGTCTGATTGGTGTGGTTGGCGCAACACTATTCAGGCAAACGTCGTGTCGGGAGAGGCCGCCCCGGCCACGTCCCGCGATCCAAGGGCGGTCTGGCCGCCACGGGACCGACCCGCGGCCGCAAACCGCAGCGAAGACTCAAGTATTTGCTTGACTATCGAGCCCCACGATCAACATACTCAAGTACATGCTTAACCATGGCCGCGATCGCGCGTGAGGGAGGTGGCAGTGGCGCAGTCAAGGCTGGAGGTCGCGCAGGATCGGATCCGGGACATGCAGACCTCCGCGGCCCTGCACCACGATGCCCGCCAGGCCCTGATCCACGGCCGCGCGCTCCGGCAGGCCGGGCGGGTCGAGCGCAGGATGCGCCGCCTCGCGGAGGCCGCACAGCAGCTGCGGGCCAGGATCGCTGACCTCGAAAGCGGCCCCTAGCCGGGAGGCGCGCTAGGCGCGCTTGGCGCATGGACGGCTCGCGAGGGCGCGCTTCGTCGACTGCCGGGAGCTGGGCCCGCGACGCGACGTGGCGGGCAGGGCGAATGTAACCTTTGCCGCTTTCTACGCCGTTTCGGGGACGCGGGCCTCGTGCAATTTCACCGGAAGGGATTGACGGGTCGAGCTACCAGCGAGTAACTTACCGACCGGTAGTCAGAGCCTGACATCTGTCACATCCGTGCGGAGCGTGTTTTAAAGCGAGCAATTCCTCCCCGACAGGCAGGAGCCGCCAGATGAAGTTTGCCATCAAGCCACGGGGTACCGACCGACGCGCGCGACCGCTGGGCCGGGTCCGCTGGAAGCGCTTCGCCCTCATCTTCACTCCTGCTCTCGGGGTGACCGGCGTGCTCCTCGGCCTGATCGCTAACGGCGCGCTGGCCTCGTCGTTCTCAATCTCGGGTCAGCAGTTCCAGGTCTCCGCCTCCTCGCTGAACGGCACTGGATTCCAGCAGTTCGGCACTGTCGAAGAGACCGCACGCGGCAAGCCCATCGCCGTGGCCGAGTCCGAGATCGGCACGGCGAAGATCACCAACTTGTGCCAGAGCGTGGTGGCCACGTTCCCGCTGGGCCTGGGCAGTTATACGTTGCGCATCACCGCAGGCGGCGGCGGAACGCCAGTGTCAGCCGACTCGCTCATCATCGACGCGGACCAGCTCTCGGGTTCCGTCGCCAGCTTCAACAACATCAACATCGGCCAGGACGCCTCGACGCTGAATGCGGTGCCCGGCGTTCCCGACGGCCAGGCGGGCACATTCGGCCAGCAGGCCAGCGGCATCACGATCAAGGGCCTGCGGCAGGTCGCCTACTCCACGTCGGCCGGCACGTTCACGCTGCCAGGCTTCAGGCTCAGCCTGTCCGCGGGCGACAACTCCTGCTTCTGAGCAACGATGACTGACGGCACCGTTAGCAACTGCCCGGCCGACTCTGCGCCCGAGCCCAGCCTGGCCCGGCGCAGTGCGATCGTCCTGCTCGGCCGCCTCCGGCGCGGGTTCCGCTCCTGGCGGCGCAACCGGCCGTTCTGGGCCGGCGTGCTCCTGATCGTGGCCGGCGTTGAGCTGCTCATGATCCCGTTGCCCATGCATTCCATGGGCCTGATCCTGCACATCGGCACCGGCGGGGTTCTTGGCATCCTGATCGGCGCCATTCTGGTCGCGTGCGCCTTTCTGCTGTGGTTCAACCCGGCGCAGCGGATCTTCTACTCGATCGTGGCGATATTGCTGGCAGTCGCGGCGCTGATCGCCTCGAATCTGGGCGGATTCCTGATCGGCACGCTGCTTGGCATCGTGGGCGGCTCCCTGGGCTTTGCCTGGGCGCCGGTGCGGGGCGACGGCGGTACGGTCCGCGACTCAGGCGCGGCCGGGCCCGGCAGCGGCGGCACCGGCGGCACCGGCGGCAGCGGCCTGGTGCTGCGCGGCATCGCGGTGACCCCGATCCTCGGGCTGCTGGGCCTGCTGCACCTCGGCACGGGCGGATCGGGACCGCCGGCTGGGGCGAGCCCAACGAGTACTCCCACGCCAACGGTCAGCTGCCCAAGCCCTGCGCCCAGCCCAAGCGCTACCCCCACGCCCGCCCCAACCCCGATCATCAGCGTGAGTATCGGGATCGGGATCGGCCTGGGCAAGAACGCGAGCCCGTGTCCGAGTTCCAGTCCCACTCCGGAGCCGAGCCCGAGTACCAGCCCGAGTCCGAGCGTGAGCGGCAGCCCGACGCCTGGCCCGAGCGTGAGCGGCCATCCCGGCCACAGCCCGAGCCCGAAGCCCAGCCCTGGACGCCCGGGCCGTCCCGGCCACCCCGCCAGGCCGGGCGCGCCCAAGCGGGCCGGAGCTGCGCCCGGCGTGAACGTCGCGTCATCGCCCGCCAGCCTGACGGCCGCGTCGGCGGTAATCACCGGCTTTTCCTATGACGGCCTGGCCACGGTGCGCACCGCGAAGGGCCCGGTCAAGATGATGCAGTTCACGATGAGCTCCCTCAGCCTGACCGGCGTCGAGCTGAAGATCAGCCAGGGTGGCGCGACGCTGAGCACCCGCGCTCCGCAGCTGGACCTCAGCGGGAAGGTAGTGCTGTACGCCACCAGGCTTTCCGGTGATCTGCTGGGCGTGCCCGTCACGATCACACCGCAGAGTCCGCTCGCGACGATCTTGCGGGCAATCGCGCCGCTGACCAAGGCCGTGCCGGTGCCTATGACGAACGTCGTCACCGACCAGCCGTACACCTCCGCGAGCTCCATGTCGGTGAGCGGACTTCAGATCTCCTGATCCGGCCGGATCTGTTCGGCGCCAGGACGCCACGCCAAGCGGCACACTGAGCCTCAGCTTGCGATTGACGTGCCTGATACCACACGTCTATCATTGTGATATCAATATAGGTGAGCACGGATTTCGCTGCCCAGGAGGACAGTCTGATGGGAACAAGAAGGACTGCACGGGCCTGTCTATCGGCGACGTTGCTCATCGCGATGAGCGTGCTTGCGGCCGCCTGCAGCAGTGCCAGCACTCCGGGCGGGACCACCGTCCGGAATCCCAGTGCAGCAAAGCCCGCCGGATCGTGGCCCTATCCGAACGGTGATCTGGCGAACACGCGCGACGCAGCCGGCTCCACGATCTCGTCGGCCAATATTGCCACTCTGCAGCAGGCCTGGACGTTCAAGCTGCCCGCCTCACTGGTGACGTCCGGACCTGGCTTCGGCTCGCTGACCGGGACGCCTATTGTCACCAACGGCGTCGTCTACCTGCAGGATCTCGGCAACAACGTGTATGCGCTGGATCTCGCTACCGGGCATTTGAAGTGGGAGTACCACGTCAGCTCGAAGATAGTCGGAGGCGGGCCGAACGGCGTCGCGGTCACGGGCGGCGTCGTGTACGGCGTCACCAACAGCACCGTGTTCGCGCTGAATGCCGGCACCGGCAAGTCCATCTGGACCGCCCAGAATCTGCTCAACGGCGGTCAGGGCAGCTTCACCATCCAGCCGCAGGTGGCAAATGGCCGCGTCTATCTGGCCAGCGCTATCGGGACCGGGCCTGGCGGCGGGGTGCTGATGGCACTCGACGCCGCCACCGGCAAGGTCATCTGGCGATTCAACACGATCCTGCCCACCGCCGCGAGCGCCGGCGGGAGCAGTTACGGCACCGGCGGCGCGTGGGAGACCCCGCTGGTTGGCAGCGACGGCTCGGTGACCTTCGGCATCGGCAATCCCTATCAGACGGCGGCATCGGCCATCGCGAAGCCCTCGCCGTGGCTCTACAGCGACAGCGAAGTGAATCTGGATGCGGCCACGGGGAAGCTGCGCTGGTACTACCAGGGCGTCACCAACGACTTCATGGACCACGACATGCAGACCTCGCCGATTGCCACCACCGTCAGCGGTCAGCCTGCCGTGATCGGCTCGGGGAAGATGGGCGTCGTCTACGCGATGAACGCCAGCACCGGCAAGCTGATCTGGAAGACGCCCGTCGGCGAGCACAGTCCCTCCGACGACTACTCGGCCGAGGCAATGCAGCACAAGCTCACGCTGACGGCGCCGTACACGATCCTGCCCGGCTCGCTCGGCGGCGTGCTGTCTAACCCGGCCCTGGCCGGCAACACCGTGTACGTCGCCGCCGTCAACCAGCGGTTCAGTCTCGCCAAGATGAGCTATCCGCTGGGCGCCCCGGACGGCGCCGGCAGCGGCGACATCGAGGCTCTCAACCTGGCCACCGGGAAGGTCGAGTGGGACACCAAGGTGCCGGCCTACCCGTTCGGTGCCGCGACCGTCTCTAACGACCTCGTCTTGACGACCCTGTACACCGGCGTGCTGGTCGCCCTGAACCGCAGCACCGGCGCCATCGTCTACGAGCACAAGCTGCCGACCTCGGCCAACGCGGAGATCGCGATTGCCGGCAACACGATCCTCATCCCGGCGGGCGGTCCCAGCCTCTTCGGGCCGAAGGGCGGCTCGCCCCAGCTGGTGGCCTACACGGTGCGGTGAGCGGCAGCGGGGCCGTCAGTCCCGGCCCGGCTTGACGTAGCCGAAGAACCCGCGGCGCCTGATGAGCTCCGCGACCTCCGCCGGGACCATGGCCTCCCAGGACTCGTCGCCCGCGGCGATCCGGCGCAGCACGTCGCGGCTGAAGATGGGCAGGCACTCCGGCCGGTAGTTGTCGAGATGGACGAAACTGCCCCGCCCGGCAAGGTAGTCATACAGCGGCTGCAGTTCCGACTGGACCTTGATGTCGTTCACGGTCTTCAGCTCGTCATCGGGCGCTGGCTGGAGCGGGTACACGTAGAGCTTGAGCTCGTTCTTGAACAGCCTCCCGAAGCTTTCAAGGATCCCGCCGGGAAGCTGGGCGTGGTTCTTCTCGTCGAACAGGTCGATCAGGCTCGGAACGCCCATGACAATGCCGATCCGCTCATTCGTCCGCTCGGCAATGTAGGCGGCGAGGCGGTAGTAGTCGAAGTAATCGCTGATCAGCACCGTCATGCCGCACGCGGCGAGCAGCTCTGCCCGGGCCAGGAAGTCGCGGCGGTCCACATCGGCGGCTCCGCCGGCGAGCAGGTTCCGCATCGTGATCTCGGTGAGCAGCAGGATCGGCTTGCCGGCGACGTCCGGTTCGTCGGCGAACTTCGCCCTGGCCGTCTCCAGCATGTCGAGGTTCACGTGCGTCGGCGGCCGGAAGCTGCCCCGCTCGACCAGGACTGCCTTCTTGCGCAGCACCTCGCTCGGCTGCAGGACCTCGCGGTCGGGGCCGAACATCGCCACGCCGCTGAGCCCGAGCTGCACCAGCTTCAGCGCCATCAGCCTGTTGTCCACGCCGCGGAACTCGATGCCCCGGAACTGGATCATGTCGATCTCGATGCGGCCCGTGGTGAGGCGGTCGAGGAGGTTCTCGATGAGCCGGTCCGGCTCGTGGTGCTGGAAGAACGCCCCGTACAGCAGATTTAGCCCGACAATCCCGAGCGCCTCCTGCTGCGCGAACGCTTCGACATCGAGCATCCGCACATGCAGGATGATCTGGCTGGGCTCGTCGTGCGGCTGGGCCTGGAACTTCACGCCCATCCAGCCGTGGCACTCGTTGCCGCCCAGGTAGCTGCGGGCCACGACCGTATCGGCAAACGCAAAGAAGCAGTTGTCGTCACCGCGCTCGTCGCTAAGGCGCTCGACGTTGAGCTGGAATTCCTTGTCCAGCATGCCTTGCAGCCGCCCCGCCGATACGTACCGGTCGGCCTTGCCGTAGACGGCGTCGCTGACAGCCATGTCGTAAGCAGAGATCGACTTCGCCACCGTGCCCGCGGCCCCGCCCACGCGGAAGAACCACCGCACGACCTCCTGGCCGGCGCCGATCTCCGCGATCGTCCCGTACCAGCGCGGATCCAGGTTGATGCGCAGGGCCTTCTGATGCGTGTCGGACTGATGAGTGCCGGCGATGAACTCAGTCATCCGCCTCCCTGCCCGCACGCCCGGCCGGTCGCGGGACGACCCGGCCTTCGGCACCAGGATTGTATTAATCCCGCCACGTTCAGCGCCAGCGCGGGCAGGCAGCGCATACGAGGCGAATACCCCTGACCGCCGCTTTGTAAGGCGGAACGGGCTGTCGCGCACGCGGCAGTGGCTCCCTACCGCAACATGGCTGCCCGGAACTAGGGTTGACGGCCTGGCCGCCGGCGGTGACGGGAGCGCTATGGACCGTGAAGGGCTGAGAGTGGTGCCCGAGGCCACTCCCGGCGTCGGGGAAGACAGCACTCAGCCTGCGGAGCAAGGCGCGCCGCCCAGCACAGCGTCAGATGATCATCGCCGGGCCGACGGCAAGCGGGGGACGTTCCGGGCGCTGCACTCGCGGCCGTTCCGGCTGTACTTCGCGGGCCAGGTCGCCTCGGCCAGCGGTACCTTCGTTCAGCAGACCGCTATCGGCTGGCTGGTGCTGCGGCTTACCGGCTCAGCGGCGGAGCTGGGCCTGGTCCTGGCCGTGGGCGGCGTGCCGTCGCTGCTGTTCGGCCCCTGGGGCGGGACAGTCGCCGACCGCGTCAACCTGCGCCTTCTGCTGATCGGCACTCAGACGGTCTACGGCGTGCTGGCTGGCCTGCTCTGGGCACTGGCGGTCGCCGGGAAGGCGTCCGTGGCGGCGATCATCGCGATCAGCGTGGCCGGCGGTGTCGTGCAGATCGTCGATTCCCCGGCGCGGCAGGCTTTTGTCGGTTCCCTGGTGATGCCGGAGGACCTGTCCAGCGCGGTGAGCCTCAACGGCGTCGTCATGAACAGCGCCCGGGTGGTCGGGCCCGCCCTGGCGGGCGTCCTGATCGTCACGATCGGCACGACGCCGTGTTTCGCGGTCAACGCACTGTCCTACGTCGCCGTGATCGCCGCGCTCATGCTGCTCCGCCCGCTGCGGCCACGCACGCGGCAGGGCCGCGGGAGCGGCGGCGTCCGCGAGGGCCTGCGGTATGCGGCCAGCCGCCAGCAGCTGTGGCTGCCGCTCGTCATGATGGCGCTGGTCGGTTTGCTGGCCTTCAACTTCCCGGTCATCCTGCCCGTCCTCGCCAGCCGCACATTCCACGGCAACGGCGGGACCTACGGGCTGCTGACCACCATGCTCAGCATCGGCTCGGTCGCCGGCTCGCTCGGTGTCGGCTTCATCCGCCATCCCCGCCGGCCCTACCTGATGACCGCGGCGCTGGCGTTCGGGGCGCTCCTGGCCGCGACCGCCGGGGCGCCCGATGTTGCTGTCGCCTGCCTGACGCTGCTGGCCACCGGGGCGGCCGCATTCTCGTTCGTGACCCTGTGCTCGACCACGCTGCAGCTGCACTCGTCGCCGGCCTATCGCGGGCGGATCATGGCGCTGTGGGTCTACGTCTACATTGGCACAACCCCGGTCGGCAGCATCATCACCGGGGCGATCATCTCCGCGGGCGGGCCGCGGGCCGCCCTGCTGACCGGCGCCGCGGCCTGCCTGGCCGCTGCCGCCATCGCCTCGCGGGTACGCACCCCGACGCATGCGGACGCAGCGCTGACCGATCTCGCGGGCGCCTAGATCATCCGTCTGGCTCCAGCACGGTCGCGACCAGCTCAGGCCAGCTCGCCTGCGTACCCTCGCGCGTCGCCCGGGCGAAAAGCGCCTCGCCGAGGAGCTGCCGCACGGCCCGCTCGATCCGGGCCGCGTCCGGCAAGGAGCGATCCGGCAGTCCGCGCACGCCGGTGCTCGCCGCGAGCAGCCGCGCTGACTGCTCCGGCTGTCCGAGGCGCAGGGCCAGGTCGGCAATCCCCACGAGCACCTTTGCGAGCACGGGTGCGTATCCCACCACGGACGCGGCCTGGTAGGCGCGGGCGCGGTAGGTGCGGGCTTCGCTGAGATCCTCGGTGAGGTAGCCGAGCAGATCGTCGGTTTCTACGCGGACGTTGGGCCGGTCCGCCTCATCGCCCATGATGGCCGTGGCCGCCTCAAGCTGGTAATACGCGTCCTCTGGCCGGCCGGCCCAGCGGGCCAGTCCGGCCTTGGCCAGGGCAAGCTCGACCAGCGCATCCGGCCACGTGACGCGTTGCGCGTGCCGCTCGGCGTCGGCGATAGCGGCCGCGCTGGCGTCATGGTCGCCGAGCAGCCAGTAGAGCTGGGCCTGCCGCGAGCGCATCCAGATGACATCCTCGACCGCACCGAGCTCGGAGACGGCCGCGATCGCCTGCTCGAAGCGCTCGCACGCGGCGGCGAACTCGCCGCGCGCGGCAATCCGGTCCGCGAGTTCGGCCAGGGCGAGCGAGAGCCCGCAGCGCTCGCCGATGGCCCGGAACTCGGCGGCCGCCTGCTCGAGGTACGCGTCGGCGTCCGTCCCGCCCTGCCCGAGCGCGATGCGCATCTTGCCGAGCTGGTAGAGCGCCAGCGCGCGTACCCAGGGATCCTCGTCGTTCAGCAACGGGTCCCAGGCAGACAGGAACGCGTCCCGGCCCAGCAGCAGGCGCTCAAGCGGAGCGACGAGTCTCAGTACCGGGTACTGGTCCTGACCGCGCCTGCTGAGCCGCGTCACCTCGCGGATCCAGTGCTCGGCCTGGTGTTCGTCGGCGCGTCCGGAGGTCGCGAACATGATCACCACCGCGTACGCCAGAGCCCGGATCTCGTCGGTCACTTCTCCGGGCAGCTCTGTGGCGGCGGTAATCAGCTCGAAGCCCTCGGCCCGGTGCCCGCCGAGCCACCAGTAGAAGCCGGCGGACGCCGCGAGGCGCATCGCGGGCTGCGCCTCGCCGGCCGCGAGCGCACCGCGCATCGCGGCGACAATGTTGTCGTGCTCAGCCTCCAGCCGGCCGAGCCATTCCAGCTGCCCGGCCCGGCGCAGCTGCGGCTCCGCGGCCTCGGCGAGTTCGGTGAAATAGGCGAGATGCGCGTCGCGTGCCAGCTCCGCCTCGCCCGCTTCGGCGAGGCGGCTGGCGGCGTACTCCCTGATCGTGCCCATCATCCGGTACCGCGGTGCGCCGTCGCCGTCGGCGAGCAGCAGTGACTTCTCGGTCAGCGAGGTGAGCAACTCGAGTACGTGCTCCGGCTGCTCTTCATCGCCGGCGCAGACCCGCTCGGCCGCCTCGAGGCCGGCCCCGCCGGTGAACACCGAGAGCCTGCGCAGGGCCATCTGCTCGGCGTCGGTGAGCAGCTCCCAGCTCCAGTCGACCACCGCCCGCAGCGTCCGGTGCCGCGGCAGCGCAGTACGGCTGCCGGCCGTCAGCAGCCGGAACCGGTCGTCGAGCCCGCTGGCCAGCTGGTCCAGGGACATGGTGCGCAGCCTGGCCGCGGCCAGCTCGATCGCCAGCGGCATCCCGTCCAGCGCCCGGCAGACGCGGGCCATCGTCGGCAGCGTGCGGTCACTGACCGTCAGGTCCTTGCGGACCGCGCCGGCCCGGTCCCGCAGGAGCCGGATGGCGGGAGCGGACGCGATCTCGCTGGGGCCGGCGTCCTGCTCCGGCAGCGCCAGTGGCTCTACCAGCCACAGCGCCTCGCCGGTGATGCCGAGCGGCTCCCTGCTCGTCGCCAGAATCCGGAGCCGGCGGCACTCCCCGAGCACGCGGTACGCGAACGCCGCCGCCTGCTCGATCACGTGCTCGCAGTTGTCGAGAATCAGCAGCGCCTCCCGGTCGCGGACCGCGGCGATGAGCCGGTCCGTCACCTCCGCGCTCGGCGCCTCGCCGAGCAGGGCATCCCGCAGCCCGAGCCCGGCGAGCGCGGCCTGCGCGACGTCACCGTCGGGGCCGATGGCTGCGAGCTCCACCAGCCAGCCGCCGTCGGGCAGGTCGTCCAGCAGCGTGCGCACGGTCTCCGTGGCCAGCCTGGTCTTCCCCGAGCCGCCTGGCCCGATCAGAGTCGTCAGCCGGTGCTCCGCGACGAGCTCGCGGACCACGGCGACATCCGCGTCCCGGCCGACAAAGCTCGTGAGCTCAGCCCGCAGGTTGGTCTTCGGGACTTCCGCCCGCCGTCCGAGCTCGCCGCGCAGCAGCGCAATGTGCAGGGCTGATAGCTCTGGCGACGGATCGGCGCCCAGTGCGTCGGCCAGGGCTTCCCTCGTGCGCTCGAATACGAGCAGGGCCTCGGAGTCGCGACCTACCGCGACCAGGGCACGCATGAGCGCTGCGGCCAGCCGTTCCCGCACCGGATTCGCGGCCACCGCGTCGGCCAGCTCCGCGGCCACGTCGCTGCCGTGGCCAAGACTGACCTCCGCATCGAACCGGTCCTCCATGGCAGTCAGCCGCAGCCGTTCCAGCCGCGTGACGGCCGCGTCAAACGCCGCGCTCTCCTCCAGCCCGACGTCCTGCATGGCCGCACCACGCCACAAGGCGAGGGCCTCGCGCAGCAGCCGCAGCCGCTGCGGATCCTCCGCCTGGCGCGCCGCGCTGACGAGGCGTTCGAACCGGACGGCGTCGACAGCGTCAGGTTCGAGTGTCAGCCGGTAGCCGCCGGTCTGACCCTCGACCACCCCGTCTGGCAGCGCCCGCCGCAGCCGGGAAGCGAGGCGCTGCAACGCGTTCGCCGCGTCCGAGGGCGGGTTCTCACCCCAGATCCAGTCGATCAGCGTCGCCTTCGGGACGACGTGGCCCGGCTCGAGCGCGAGGGCAATCAGCAGCGCGCGGAGCCGCGCGCCAGGCACGCTGGCCGCAACGCCGTCCGCCGTGCGAACCCCAAACGACCCAAGCATCCCGATATGCACTGACTAATTCTCCCATGTAGGCTCACCCGCCGCGCCGGCGGTCAGCGTGCGACGGGCTGAATGATGACGTCGCCATACCGCGAGCGGGCGTGGACCGTGACCTTGTCGTCGAATGCGCCCCCGCTTTCCGGTGATGGCGCAGAGTTACGGACCGACCCCCGCTCGCTGTGGGCATCGACGCGGGCAGCCGTGTCCGCGCTGATGCCGATCTCGATGTTTCCCGAGCGGTTCAGCAACTCCGCCTGGCCTTGCGTCAGCCGGCCGACACGGATGGCGCCGTCGCCGGTCTTGGCCGTGACGCTGCCGTCGGCGCGGTCGATGTCGAAGCCGCCGCTGCCGCTGGCGAGATCCAGGTCGGCCAGGGCGTGGCCGATCGAGATCTGCCCGGCCCCGCCGGTCAGCCTGACGGTGCCCTCGACCTCACCGATCCGCAGCGCGAACGCCCGGCCGCCCTCGATGCTGGCGCGCCCGCCGATGTGCCCGATGGTGATCTCCCCAGCGGCGATGTTCGCCTCCAGGGCATCGATGCGGTCGAGCCGCACCTGGCCTGACGCCAGGTGCAGCTCGCAGTCGCTCAACGGGCCGTCAGCATGGACCCGCGAGTGCGCCAGGTACGCGACCAGGCTGGAGCCGCCGGGCAGGTCAATCGTGATGTCGACCGAACCGTGCCCAGTTCCGGGGACGGTCGTTTTGACCGACAGCTGACCGCCGGCGAAGTCGACCCTGGTCTTGCTGGCTACCCTGACGTCCGACGGGTTCGCCTCGTTGACGGGCCGGACCAGCACGACGGTGTCGGTCCGGTCGCTCGCGGTAACCCGCACCCGGGCGCCGGCGACCTGCACGGTGGCGGCGACCGGCCCCGGCGTGGCGTACGTGGGCATGACAACTCTCCCCGGGTCTCGTCGGTATCAGGCGCGCTTGCTGAAGGTCGCCAGCGACCACACGTATCCGACGACGCCGATGCCGACGCACCAGGCGAGCGCGGCGATCATATGGCCGGCCGAGACGTGACCGCTGAGCAGCCCGCGCAGGGTCTCGATGATCGGCGTGAAGGGCTGATACTCGGCGAACTGCCGGAACCCGGCCTTCATCGTGTCCGCCGGGGCGATCGCGCTGCTGAGGAACGGCAGCAGGATCAGCGGCACGATGGCCATTCCCGCCGACTCCGGGGTCTTCGCGGCTAGTCCGAGAGCAACCGTGAGCCAGATGGTCGCGACCGACACCACGACGATGAAGCCGATCGCGCCGAGCCAGTCGGGGAAGCTCGCCGACGTGCGGAATCCCAGTGCGAAGGCCACTCCGATGATGGCCGCGATGGCGATCAGAGTGCGAAGTAGGCTGCCGATGACCTGAGCGTTGAGCACGGCACCGCGGGAGATGTCCATGACCTTGAACCGGTTGATGACGCCCTTCGTCATGTCCGAGTTCACGGCAATCGCGGTCGCGCTCAGCCCGTAAGTGATCGCCAGCACGATCATGCCCGGGGTCACGTAGTCGACATAGCTGCCGCCCACGCTGAACGCGCCGCCGATCACGCAGACGAACATCAGCATGATCACGATCGGCAGCAGGACCGCGTTGAACACGGTGACCGGGTTCCGGAGGGTGTGCTTGAAGTTCCGGCGCAGCATGATCGTCGAGTCGGTGCTCATTGTGCGTTCTCCTTAGTGCTTGCGTGGCCAGTCAGGGCGAGGAAGACGTCGTCGAGGTCCGGGGTGTGCACGGAGAACTCGTCGACGTCGATCGACTTCTCATCGAGGGTGTTCAGCAGAGCCCGCAGCGATTTCGCCCCGCCATCGCTGGGCACCCGCAAGGTCAGGTCGCCGTCGTTCCTGGCGGAGCCGGTCAGAACGCCCGCCGCCGCGACGAGCTCGGCGACGTCGGCGAACCGGAGCCGGACATGGCTGCCGGGGACCTGACGCTTGAGCTCATCGGAAGTACCCTGCGCGACGAGCCGACCCTGGTCGAGCACCGCGATCCGGTCGGCGAGCTGATCGGCTTCCTCGAGGTACTGGGTGGTGAGGAAGATCGTGACTCCGTCGGCCACAAGGCCGCGGATGATTTCCCACATCGTCCGGCGGCTGCGGGGGTCCAGCCCGGTGGTCGGCTCGTCCAGGAAGATGATCTGGGGCCTGCCGACCAGGGTCATCGCCAGGTCCAGCTTCCGGCGCATGCCGCCGGAATAGGTCGACGCCAGCTTCTGGGCGGACTCGACCAGGTCGAACCGCTCCAGCAGGTCCGCGACGAGCGCCCTGGCCTCGGCGGCGCCCAGCTTCTTGAGGTCCGCCATCAGCTGAAGGTTCTCCTGGCCCGTCAGCAGCTCGTCCACGGCGGCGAACTGGCCGGTGACCCCGATCGCCGCGCGCACCGCCTTCATCTCGGTCGCGACGTCGTGCCCGGCTACCCGGACGGTCCCGGCGTCGGCCTTCATCAAGGTGGTCAGCACGTTCACGGTCGTCGTCTTGCCCGCCCCGTTCGGGCCGAGCAGCGAGAAGACCGTGCCCGCGCGGACATCGAGGTCGATGCCGTCGAGGACGGTCTTGTCCTTGAAGGCCTTCCGCAGGCCTGAAACTGCAATCGCTGAATTACTCATGCGACGAGCATCGAGGCCGGGCCTGACGCCCGCCTGTCACGGCCCTGACACGGGCGCTGACACGGTGGCTAGCTCTGGTGGCCGTCCCGGTAAGCGGCCACGCGCTCGCGCGTGGCACACCGGTCGGAGCAGAAGCGGCGCGGGCTGCCCCGGCCGACGTTCACGAAAGGCCGGCCGCACGACGGTGACTCGCAGAGCCCGGCGGGCGGGGCCTGCCGCTCGGTCAGGAGTATCGACAGCGCGAGGCACGAGGAGGTGAGGAACCACTCCGGCCAGGGCGCGTCGTCGTCGCCGTCCACATGCAGGTGCCAGCCGGATATTCCGCCGTGGGTGCTGAGCCGCGGCCGCCGGGCATGCGCGGCGAGCAGCCGGTTGAGCTCGTCGGCGGCCTCGCCGGCATCGGCGGCGGCGAAGACCGCGCGCAGTTCCCCGGCGGCCTGGCGCAGGCCGGGCACGTCGGCCGCGGAGAGCTGGACCGATTCCGGCTCACCGTGCGCCCGCAGCACCGCGATGAGCCGCTCCGCCGCGACGGCATCACTCAGCGGGGCCAGGAGGACGTCCGTCATCTCCGCCGTGCGCTGGGCGGCGTCGTGGACCGTAGTGCCGAGCAGCGATGACGTCGCCATGACCGCCAGTCTAATGTAACGTCTTAGGATGAAATCCCGTTACCCGGCCTGGCGGTCGGTCTCCGGATACCTGGCTGGCGCGACCGCCGCGCGCCTCGGCGACGAGATGTCGGGCCCCGCGATTGTGCTGCTCGCCTACGCGGTTACCAGGGCACCAGCCGCCGGCTCAGCGCTGCTGGCCGCGCTGACCATCGCCGCGGCCGTCGGGGGACCGGTGTTCGGCGTGCTGCTGGACCGGGCTCCGCGGCCAGAGCGGCTGCTGGCCCTGACCCTCGCCGCCTACGCGCTCGGTATCCTCGCCATCTCGGCCGGCGTGGGCAGACTCCCGCTGGCGGCCATGATCGTCATCGCGCTGGCGGCCGGGATACTCAACCCGGCGGTGGCAGCCGGCTGGAGCGCGCAGCTTCCCCGGCTGGTCGCCGGAGACAGCCTGCAGCGCGCCTCCAGTCTGGACGGACTCACCTACAGCACCGCCGGGCTGGCCGGGCCCGGTCTTGCCGCCGTGGTCGCCGCCGTCCTCGGGGCCCGGCTGGCGGTCATCGCCGCCGCGGCGCTGGTCGGCCTCGCCGCGCCGGCGGCCCTGGCGGCCTGGCGCCAGGCCAGCGTGCCGCGGCCCCGCAAGCCGCCGTTCCGGCCTGCTGCCGGGCTCGCCGCGATTGCGGCCATACCCCGGCTGCGGCGGGCCACCGCGACCTCGGCGGTGTCCTACGTCGGCGTCGGAATGCTCCTGATCTGCTGCCCGGTGCTGGGCGCGCAGCGCCTCGGCGGCGCGGCCCGCGGCCCGCTGCTGATCAGCGCCATGGCCGCTGCCTGCCTGGGAGCCAACGCCCTGCTGGCCCGCCGCCAGGTCCGACGCGAGCCCGACTTCAGGGTGTTCGCCAGCACGCTGATCCTGGCGGCGAGCCTGGCCGCTCTCGCGATCGCGCCGGGCTGGCTCACGCTGGCGGCGGTCGCGCTCGGCGGCGCGGGCGAAGGACCGCAGCTGACTGCCCTGTTCGCGGTGCGGCACCGGGAGAGCCCGGAGCACATGCGCGGTCAGGTCTTCTCCACCGCTGCGAGCCTCAAGATCGCCGGGATTTCGGCGGGCGCGGCGCTGGCCGGCCCGCTCGTCGGCTGGTCGCTGACCGGCTGCCTGCTGGCCGCCGCAGGCGCCGAGCTGTGCGCGGCCGCCACCTACCTGCTGACCGGGCCGGCCCTGGGACACCGGGCTGGGCAGATGCGACCAGGCACTGAGCACCTCGCCGCGGAGCCTACAGTGGCTAGCCCCTGACCAGCCGCCGTTTCACGCGGGTGCCGCAAGCTCGGAAAAATAACTGTGCCTGGCGAACCGGACCGGCCCCGGATGCAATAGATGACGTGATGGACGACGACGAGCTCATCACTGCCCTGGCGGCAGGCGACGACGCAGCCCTGCGCGAGCTGTTCGCGCGGCATGCGCCATGGCTGGCCGCCCGCCTGCGGGCAGTGCTGGCGCCGCCGGACGTCGAGGATGTGCTCCAGGAGACCTTCCTGGCGGTCTGGAAGGGCGCGAGCACCTACCAGCCGCGGGGCAATCCGCAGGCCTGGGTGTGGGTGATAGCCCGGAACCAGGCCGCGCAGCTGCTCCGCCGGCGTGGCCCGGCCACGATGCCGCTCCACGAGACCACGCAGGCCGGCCTCGATCCGGCGGAGGCCGCCTTGGTCCGCGTCGACATCGCCACCGCGCTGACCGGCCCGGATGGCGACCTCCTACGTCTCCTGTACCTCGATGACCGCCCCGTCGCGGAGATCGCCGAGATCCTCGGCGTTCCCGCGGGCACGGTCAAGAGCCGTGCTCACCGCGCCCGCCGGATGCTGCGGGCCGCCCTGGGAGGAACGCGATGAATCACCCGAGCACGCCGCATCGGCCCGTCGCTCCGCATGGCTTCCCGGACGGAGTCGACCTGGACCGCGTCTGGACCGGCGTCGCTGCGGAGGTCTGGCGGCGGAGCCCCAGCTGGATGGAGCGCACGGCCGCCCGGCTGCTCCGGTCTCCCGGCCTTGCGCGCGCCCTGGTCACCACCCCGTCCCTGCTGCTGCCCTGGCTGATCTCCACGGTGGTGGTGTTCGGCGTCGGTGCGCTGATCCGGCTCGGACCAGGACAGCCGGCGGTCTGGCTGATCGCGCCCGGCATCGCGGCGGTGGGCATCGCGTTCGCCTACGGCCCGGGGATCGACCCCGCCTGGGAGCTGTCGTCAAGCTGCGCCATCAGTGACCGCATTGTGCTGCTCACGCGCGCCGTTGCCGTCTTCGCGCTCAACGCCGTACTCGGGCTGATCGCAAGCGCCGCATCGGGTGCGGTCGCGGCGCTGACGTTCGGGTGGCTGCTCCCGATGACGGCGGTATCGGCGCTGGCGCTCGCGGTGGCCGTGGCGACCCGGTCGGCCATCGTCGGTGCCGGGGCCGGAGTAGCCGCGTGGGTGATCACGGTGCTCGCGAGCGAGACCGCGAGCGGCCGTCTCACGGTCTCGGTCACGAGCACGAATGCCTATCTTCCTTATCTCGTCATCGCGGTCGCTTGTGCCGCGATTGCTGTTTACGCAATGCGCCCGCAAAGGGGACTCCAGTGAATGTGAACCTGACCGAGATCCACCGTTCGTTCGGGAAAAACAAGGCTGTCGACGGGGTGAGCCTGGAGCTCGGGACCGGGGTCTTCGGTCTCCTCGGGCCTAACGGGGCCGGGAAGACCTCCCTGCTCCGGATCCTCGCGACCGTGCTGCCGCCCTCGTCGGGCGAGATGGCACTGCTCGGGCGGGACCCGCGGGCGTCGGCGGCCCGGCGGGAGATCCGGCGGCGGCTCGGCTATCTCCCGCAGAACCTCGGGTATTACCCGTCGTTCACTGTGGTCGAGTTCATCGAGTACTTCGCGCTGCTCAAGGAAATGCCCGTGCCGGCCGTTCCGAGGGCGGTCGCCGCGGCGGTCGAACGCGTTGATCTCGGTCCGAAGGCGAAGGCCAAACTGCGCACGCTGTCCGGCGGCATGCTGCGGCGCGTCGGGATCGCGCAGGCGATCGTGAACAACCCGGACCTGCTCCTGCTCGACGAGCCGACCGCGGGCCTCGACCCCGAGCAGCGGGTGCAGTTCCGTTCCCTGCTGCGCGGGCTCGGTGAAAGCTCGACTGTGCTCGTGTCGACGCACCTGGTCGAGGATGTCGGCGCGGCCTGCTCCGAGGTAGCTCTCATGTCCGCCGGGAAGATCGTCTTCCGCGGCACGCCGGACGAGCTGACCGTCCGCGGGGAGGGGCACAGCGTCGGGGACGCCCCGCTGGAGCGCGGCTACAGCGCCGTGCTGGCGGAGGCGCGGTCATGACCACCGTGAGCTTGCCCCTGGCCGGCCCGGCCCGGGCGCTGCGCCTGGAGCTGAAGCGGAGCGCGGTGCCGTTCCTGCTGCCGCTTCTGGCGGCCGTCTTCTACTACAACACGGTGCGGACGGCGGACGGGTTCCCGGCCGTCTGGACCCTGCGCGCCTCGGTCATCGGCGATCACATGCTGTTCGAGTTCAGCGCGTTCGCAGGCGGGCTCGGCGCCTGGGCCGGATCGCGGGAAGGCCGCCGGAAGACCGCTGACCTGGTCACGACCACGGCGCGCGCGGCCTGGGCGCGGCTGTCCATTGCGCTGGCCGGGACCCTCGCCTGGCTGCTGCTGGCGTTCGGATCCGGGGTCGCGGTGCTGTACGTCAAGACCGCGCTGCAGGCAACCTGGGGCGGCCCGCCGGTGTGGCCGGTCCTCGTGGGCGCGGCCGGCGTGACTGTCGTGACCGTGATCGGGTTCACGTGCGGAGTCCTGTTCCCCGGCCGGTTTACCGCACCGCTGGTCGCGGTCGTGACCCTGTTTCTCTACCAGGTCGGGTTCCACGCGGTGCTCGGCATCGATCCGGTGCCGGGCATCCATGGCCTGGGGTCCGGCACCTATGGGCTGCTGTCCCCGGCTGGCCCGCCACCGAACCCCGACGCAGGCGTGTACTACCGCATAGCACCTGACCTGTCGGTCGTGCGGGTCATGTTCTTGGCGGGTATCGCCGTCGCGCTCTTCGGGATGCTCGGCCTGGCGCCGGGCGTGCGCCGGCTGGCATCGCCTCGCAGCCGCGGGTCAGTGCGAGCCTTCCTCGCCCATGGCGGCTCGTGGCCGCTGCGCGGAGCTGCGCTCGTCCTCATCGCAGGCGGTCTGGCGGCGGCAGTGACCGCGTTCTCGCTCGCCGGGACCGCCCGGCTGGACCCGGTCGGGGGCTGGGAGATTCCCGCCTTGCACGCCGCCGCCAGCGACCGGCCGCTTCCGGTCGCCGAGGATTGCACATCCGTTGCGACCCTCCGGGTCTGCGTCGACCAGGCGTTCAGCGACGACCTGAGCGACGTGGCGGATGCGCTGAAGCCCGTGGCCGGCGAGATCGCAGGCCTGCCGGGGGCGCCGGCCAAGGCCGCCGAAGTCGCGAGCATGGACGGCGGGCAGCAGGTCATGAGCGGCACTGCGGGGAACCCGCCGGTCTTCGAGTTCACAGCGGAGCATGTCGGGCCGATATTCGGCGACTTCAACGCCCCGGCCGACGACCCGGCCCAATGGCGCGCCCCGTTCCAGACGGGACTGCTGGACGCCTTCGTCGCCGGCCTGGCCCCGGGTAGCGGGCAGCACGCGGGCCCGGCCGTGCCTCCGGCTGGGCTGGCGGCCCAGCAGGCCGTAGTGAACGCGCTACTCACCGCCGCCGGCACGGCACCGTCCGAAATCGGCGGCAACGAGCTGCTGCCCGGCCAGCCCAGCGCGGCAACGTGGGCGGCGATCGGCGCCGCTACCAGGCGGTTCCTGGCGCTGCCGGCCAGCGCGCGCCGTGCCTGGCTCGCCACGCATCTGACCGCACTGCGCGCGGGCACGATCACGCTCGCGCAGGTGCCATGACCGCCGCCGGCGTGCTGGGGCCGCCGACGGCGCCAGCCGGAACTACCAGCAGGACCCCGCCCGGCGCGCGGCTCGCCTGGCTGCACCTGCGCACCCGCCGAGTCCCGGCTGCGATCATCGCGATCGCCGCCTGCGCGGGCCTGCTCCGGGCGGCGCTGTACTGGCACTGGACGTTCGCCGCCGGCCCGTACGCGCAGCAGGTCCCGATGATCATCGAGGCCGGCGCGGCCGCGGTTGTCGCCATGACGGCGCACAGCCCGTTCGGCGAGGCCGAGCGGGCAACCGGCCGGTGCCTGCCCTACCTGCGGCTCGGCACGGCGGCGGGCATGTGCGCCCTGGCGATCGGCCTGCTCCAGCTGGGCGTCATCGGAGAAGGCCTGAATGGGGGCCTTCCCGTCCTGGCCCGGAACGTCATCGGGATCACCGGCCTTGGTCTGCTGTGCTCACTGATCACCGGCGGCCTGCTCGCGTGGACGCTGCCGATGGGCTACATGGTGTTCGCCCAGTACGCGCTGCTCGAGGCCTGGACCTCGCCCTGGGCGTGGCCGGTCCGGCCGCCGGCCGACCGCGGAGCGTGGATCTGCGCCTGCCTGTCCCTCGCGGTCGGCCTCCTGCTGTTCGCCGTCCGGGGGCCGCGGACCGAGCTCAGCGACAACGGCTAGCGCGCCGGTCCCGGCGACCGCGGTGAGAGGCAGACGCGGAGCCCCTCGTAGCCTGGATCGCGGGGGTGCGTGATCATGGCGGGGGATACCGAAACCACGGGCGAAGTGCTGGTCATCGGCGCCGGCCCGTCTGGCTTGTTCGCGGCGGTCGAGTTGTCGCGTCTCGGCGTGCGAACGCGGGTCATCGAGCGGGATCCGGTACCGCCCAGGCAGGCCCGCGCCACCGCGCTGCAGCCCGGCACGCTCGAGATCCTGACCCAGGCGGGCGTCGTGGACGAGATCCTCTCCTCGTCCATGCACCTGGGATTCGCGCGCGTATTCGACCCCGGGCTGACTCCGGTCGCCGAGATGACCTTCGCCGGGACCGACTCGCCGTGGGGCTTCGAGTGCAGCCTGCCGCAGTGGCGGACCGAGGAGATACTCGCCAGGCGGCTGACCGAGCTTGGCGGGACGGTGGAGCGGGGCAAGGAGGTCGCGTCGATCCGCCACCGTGACGACGGACTGCTGGTGGAGATCAGGCAAGCCGACGGGACGGTGGAGCACGCCGAGACGAGCTGGGTGGTGGGCGCCGGGGGAGCGCACAGCGTCACCCGCCAGGCCATGACCGGCGAGCTGGCGGGTGAGACGTACCCCGGAACGGCCCTGGTCGGCGACGTCCAGGTGAGCTGCAGTCTGCCGAGGGACGGCTCTGCCCTCATCGCGAGCCCGGAGGGCTATGTGCTGCTCGGCCCCCTGCCCGGCGACCGCTGGATCACGTTCATCGGCGACCTGCACGAGGACGAGGCCGACCTCCTTGCCCGCGACATCTCGCCCGCCGCTGTGGCCGCGTGCATCGGCCGGCGCGCCCCGGACTCGGTCCGCCTCGATGACATCGGCTGGGCGGCCACCTTCCGGATGCATAACCGGATGGCGCCGGAGCTGGCCGGAAATCGCTGGTTCCTGCTCGGCGATGCCGGTCATCTGTCCAGCCCGTTTGGCGGCGAGGGCCTCAACTCCGGCATTCACGACGCGCACAACCTGGCCTGGAAGCTCGCGCTTGAGGTGCAGGGCCGCGCTCGCCCGGCGCTGATCGACAGCTATGCGCCTGAGCGCGCAGCCGCCGCCCGCCACGTGCTGGAAACTTCCGACCGCGTGCACCGGATGGCGCACTCGGCCGTCGAGGCCGCTCGCACCGGCATCGCTCCGGCTCCGCTTTCTCCGGAGGAGGCCGCCGCCTTCACGCGCGCTCGCGCGATGCTCGACGTGTCTTATGCCGGCAGCCCGCTCACCGGCGAGTACGGCCTGGCCGGCCGCCGGGACGGGGACGCGACCGCTCCTGGCCGTCGTTACGCGGACTGGTCCGCGCTGCCCGGCGCGGGGCATCACCTGCTGGTGTCCGGTGCCGAGCCCGGCGTGCTGGACCGCTTCGAAGGGCGCTGGACGGGGCTGGTGGAAATCGTCCGGCTGGACGCCGGTCCGGGCGCGATCGCGCCGGCCGGGCCGGCCGCTGTGCTCATCCGCCCCGACGGCTACGTCGGCTTCCGCGCGTCCGACGCAGACGCGGCCGGCTTTGCCGCCCTGGACGCGCACCTCGGCTCGTACCTGCTGCCCGCCTGATCGGCGTCAGCCCGGCAGTAGCGGAGTGCTCCGGATGCGGTCGCTGGCCCCGTTTCCGGGATAGTAGCCATTTGAACGGATACTAGGCCTATGAGCCGCCATCAGCTCGATCCGTCGCCGTCGACCACGGTCGACGTGTTCTCCCGTGATCTGCCGCCGGTCCTGACCGTCGATCCCGGCGACACGATCGTGCTGCGCTCCCTCGACGCCTCCGGGCATCTGCAGCCGCAGGCGTTCCCGGGCGAGCAGGTGCCGACGATGGCCGGTGAGGGGCGCAGGGGGCACTGCCTGACCGGGCCGATCGCTGTGCGGGGTGCGGCGCCGGGCCAGGTCCTCGCGGTGCGCTTCGTTTCGCTGCGGCCCGACCCCTGGGGCTATACCGTCGCCGGAGGCCGCGACAACCCGCTGACCCGGCGGCTGGGGCTGCACGATCAGCCGCGTGCCTGGCTGCTCTGGCAGATTGACGCGGCCGCAGGCGTGGCGGTCAACGACCGGGGCCACACGGTGCGGACAGCCCCGTTCCACGGGGTGACCGGCGTGGCCTGGGATGAGCCCGGCGAGCACTCCACCATCCCGCCCAGGGCCGTCGGCGGCGGCAACATCGACTGCAAGGAACTGGTCGCCGGCTCGACCCTGTACCTGCCGGTGGCCGTGGCCGGGGCGCTGCTGAGCGTCGGCGACGGCCATGCCGCCCAGGGGGACGGCGAGGTGGCCGGTACCGCCATCGAGTGCGGCATGACCACCGAGCTTCAGCTCGACCTGGTCACCGGCCGGCCGGTGCCGGGAGTGCACGCGCAGACGCCGGCCGGCCAGATCACCTTCGGCTTCAGCCCGGATCTCAACGCGGCCATGGGCGACGCGCTCGATGCGATGCTGATCTGGCTGCAGGCCAGCTACGGAATTGACAAGGGAACGGCGCTCGCGCTGGCCAGTCCCGTCCTCGACCTGCGGGTCACTCAGGTGGCCAACGAGTCCTGGGGCGTTCACGCCCTGCTCCCGGCGGGCGCGATTCAGGCATGATGAACGACGACTCAGGAGGAAGTGACCGATGATCGGCAGGCTGCGCACGGTGGCGATCGACGCACCCGACATCCGGCGGCTCGCCGCTTTCTACACGGCTCTCGGCGGCTGGACCGAGCTGGACACCGGCGACGAGTGGATCACGATGGTGACCGGGGACGGGTGGCGCGTCGCCGCCCAGCTCAGCCCCGACCACGTGCCGCCGCGGTGGCCCGATCCGGCGTACCCGCAGCAGGCGCACCTCGACCTGCGCGTGCCGGACCTCGACGCCGGCTCGGCGAAGGCGGTCGAGCTGGGCGCCGGGCTGCTCCGCAAGAACGAGAACTGGTACACGCTGGCCGACCCGGCCGGGCATCCCTTCGACCTGTGCCTGTTCCCGGCCAGGCAGGAGACCACGCTCATGGGCGTGATGCTTGACTGCCCGGACGCCGGCGAGCTCAGCAGGTTCTACGCGGAGCTCTTGAGCAAGCCCCTCACGTACGAGGGCGAGGGCATGGCGATGATCGGCGAGGACGGGGCGCAGCCGGTCATGTTCCAGCAGATCCCCGAGTATCACGCGCCGCGCTGGCCCGACCCCGCGTATCCGCAGCAGGTCCATCTCGACGTCACGGTCGACGACATCGACGCGGCGGAGGCGGCGGTGCTGAAGCTCGGCGCCACCTCGCTGTCCTCGGGCGGAGAGAACTGGCGGGTCTACGCCGACCCGGCCGGGAAGCCGTTCTGCCTCTGCTGGGACTAGTTTCGGAACGGAGTGTCTCGTGCACCGTAAGCCGGCGCTTGTGGCATCGGCAGTCTTAGGGCTGGCTGTGACGGCGATGCTGGCCGCCGCGGCGCTGGCGGGCCATCCGCCGGCCGCTGCCGCCAGTGGGGCCGCGGCCCCCTCCTGGATGGTCAAGGGCCAGGACCTTCTCGCCTGGGACCCCTACCTCGTCGTGCACGGAAAGCGCGTCTACTACCCGTCAATCGGCCTCCAGGCATGTTCGCAGGGCGCCAAGCCGTGCCCGCGCACGCAGCGAATCACGCTGCCGTCGTTCACCTGGCGGCTCTGCGGCCGGTGGGGCGCGCACGTATACGGGCTCAGCGACGACACGCAGTGCACCGCCCAGGCGAACCGGACGCTGGTGTTCGAGAACTACTCCCGGCTCAAGGCCGCCATCAACGACGGGATGTTCTCGAAGCTGAAGATGCACCAGTCGCTCTTCGACCTGGAGACGTGGAAAGCCTCAGGCAAGGAGTCCAAGGACCCGAGCTACTGGATCATGCAAGCGCTCCAGCTCGCGCACAAGCACGACATCAGGCTCATGATCACCCTGGGAGGCGGCCTCGGACGCTGCTACGCGTGCATGACCACGGCCGCGGACGATGGCGCGTACAAGGTGTCCGTCCAGTCGCAGGGCGCGACCACTCTTGCCGGTTTCAAGTCGCACGTGCGAGACGCGCTGAAGGCGGTAGGCAACCGGCGGTCGCTGATCATCGTCGGGCTGGGGACGAACACGCCCGGCGTGCACGACGTATCGCTGCTGCGCTCCGAGTACGGGTGGGCTCGATCCGCCGGACTCGACCAGTTCTGGCTGAACGCGAACAACTGGGTGGCCCGTAACAAGTGCCGCAACGCTCAGGGCGGCCGTGGCTGTCCCGAGATCGGCGTTCAGTTCCTCGCGTCGCCGTGACGGATG
>DAIOWC010000019.1:26640-42728 GCA_036758685.1 Streptosporangiaceae bacterium
GTGCGTCACAGCCAGCCGCGCTCGTCGGCCGTTCGTACGGCCTCGGCCCGGTTGCGCGTGCCGGTCTTGGCGATCGCGGAGGACAGGTAATTGCGGACTGTCCCCTCGGAGAGAAACAGCTTGCCGGCGATCTCCGCCACCGAGGCGCCCGGCCGGGCGGCGACCAGGACGTCGCGTTCCCTGGCCGTGAGAGGCGAGGCCCCGGCCGCCAGGGTCGTCGCGGCCAGCGCCGGATCCACAACTCGCTCACCGGCAGCGACGCGGCGGATCGCGTCTGCGAGCCGTTCCGGCGGGGCATCCTTGACGACGAAGCCGCTGGCGCCAGACTCCATGGCCCGCCGCAGGTAGCCGGGCCGGCCGAACGTGGTCAGGATGAGCGACCGGCAGCGGGGCACCTCCTGAGCGAGCACGCCCGCCACCGCGAGGCCGTCGATTCCCGGCATCTCGATGTCGAGCAGCGCCACGTCGGGCTGGTGCTCCTTAGCCGCGGCGACCGCCTCGTCACCGCGGCCGACCGACGCGACGACCTCGAAGTCATCCTCCAGTTCGAGCATCACCCCGAGCGCACTCCGGATCAGCTCCTGGTCGTCGGCCAGAAGGAGCCGGATGGGATCGGTCATAGCCCGCCGCCCCCGGCCAGCGTGACCCGCAGCCGCCAGCCACCCGCCTGGCGCGGCCCGGCGTCGACCGTGCCGCCGGCCGCGGCCGCCCGCTCGCGCAGGCCGGACAGGCCGTTGCCCGCGGGCATCAGGCCGTCGGCCCGCGGATTCCCGGCACCGTCATCGACGATCTCGACCGCCGACGGGGAGAGCAGGACGGTGCAGGAATGGGCCCGGGCATGCCGGACCACGTTGGTCAGGCCCTCCCGCACGGCCCATCCGAACAGTTCCTGGTGAGCCGGATCGACCACGTCCGTGGCCGTCGGCAGCTCGGCCGCGATGCCCGACGCCCGCAGCAGCTCCCGGCCGCGGGCGAGCTCGCCCGCCAGCGTGACGTCTCGGTAGCCAGAGACGGCGCTGCGCACGTCGGCCAGGGCCTGCCGGCACAGCTCCTCAACCTCGGCGATCTGGCTGACAGCTCGCGCCGGGTCGGCCGACCCCAGCCGCCGGGCCAGGCCGGCCTTGACCGTGATCGTGGTCAGCGAGTGCCCCAGCAGGTCGTGCAGGTCGCGCGCTATCCGCATGCGCTCGTTCTCGGCGGCGAGCTCGGCCAGCTCCGCGCGGGCCTCGGCGAGCGCCATGTTCTGGCGCAGCGCCCGGAGGATGGCGAACGTGGCCACGGCGAGCACCGGGATCGCGACCGGCGTCACGTCATCGAACGACGCGCCCAGGCTCACGTGCCAGGACCGGACCGCGACCGGGACGACGAGCGCGGCGACGGAGAAGGCGGCTACCACCGGGGCGGACCGGACGCCGAGACGCCCGACGACCAGCATGGTCAGGAAGACGAAGGCGACGAACCCGGCCGCCCTCGCGAACGGCAGCCCGGCGAGGGCCAGTGCCAGCAGAATGCCGAAGTAGCCCCAGAATCTCGACCCCGGCGTGTGGTCCTTGATCACCAACGGCGCCGCCAGCCAGCAGGCGGCGAAGGCGGCGAGGATGGCGTAGCCGGCCACCCGGCCTCCGCCGTGCGAGTTCTCGGTGACCGAGATGACCACAAATACGAGGTAGACGAGCGGAAGGGCCACGATCGCGATCTGCCGACAGCCGTCGGTCCACGGGCGGTGGCCCACCACCCACGGTGCGCCCGTCGGCGGAGGGGCCTGCGGTGCCATCTCGGTCTCCATGTCTGTCTAGATTAAGGCGGATCGGCCGGGTCAGGCTCTGGCCGCACTGCGCTGGTAGGCGCGCCGGGCGAGCGGCAGGAGCACGACGGTCCAGGCCGCGATCACCAGCCACGCCTGGCCTGGCCAGCCTCCGCCGGCGAGGACGCTCTTGCCCGCCTGGACCAGCCAGTACGACGGCAGGGCCTTCATGACGTCGAACATGGGCCCGGATTTGGCCAGCTCGAAGCCGTACACACCGCCGAACAGCGAGAACAGCACGACGATCCCGCCCAGCGCCGGCGTCATCGCGTCGACCGGCAGGAGGTAGCCGAGGACAAACCCCAGGATCACGAACGGCACGAGGCCGGCCAGGATGAGGCCCGTCATCTCCAGCCACTGGCTCGCCGCCAGCCGGACCCCGAGCGACGCGCCGGCCAGGTACAGGAGCACCAGCGTGGGCACCACAATCAGGTAGGCGCAGACCACCTTGGCGGCCAGGTCGGTACGCGGCCGCAGGGGCGTGATCCGCAGCTGGCGGGTCCAGCCCCCGGCAATGTCGCGCCCGATCCGGGCGCCCGGCCCGACGGCGGCGAACATGGACCCGTACACCGCCATGGCGGTCATGAAGTACAGCGGGAAGCTCGTCCCGTTGAAGGTCGCGTGCCGCTGCCCCGAGGCGACGCCGAAGAACAGGGCCAGCGGCAGGGCCAGCGTCACGCCGTAGAAGACGCGGTTGCGCAGGACGCGCAGGATCTCGTAGCGGAGATGGGTAGCGCTGCTCATCGTGTTGCCTCCGTCAGGTCTGCGCCAGTGCCGACCAGGTCGGCGGTGAGTTCCATGAACGCCTCCTCGAGACTTCCTCCGCGCACCTCGATGTCGCGGATGCCGGGGAAGGCGGCGAGCAGTGCCTTGAGCGCCATGTCGGCATCCGAGCAGGACAGGATGACCGAGTCCCCGTGGCGCTCAAATGCCACCACCCCGGGCAGCGCGCGTAGGACCGCGGTATCGCCGTCAGGCAGCGTTCCCCGGATAGTCCGCGATGCGGCCCGGGCCTTGATTTCGGTCGCCGGGCCGTCGGCTATGACCTGGCCTCGGGCGATCAGCACGATCCGGTCGGCGTACGCGTCGGCTTCCTCGAGGTAGTGGGTCGCGAACACAACGGTCTTGCCCTGCCCGGCGATGTCCCGCATCGAGTGCCAGAAGTCGCGGCGGCCCTCGACGTCGATCCCGGCGGTGGGCTCGTCCAGCACGAGCAGGTCCGGGTTGCCGACCAGCGCGGTGGCGAACCGGACCCGCTGGGCCTGCCCGCCGGACAGCTTGTTCGTCCACTGCCCGGCGAACGCGTCGGCGCCGGTCAGCCTGAGCACGTCGTCGACGCCGAGTGGCGCCGGATAGTACGACGCCGTCAGCGCGACCAGCTCCCGCACCCGCAGATGGTCGAGCGGCGACCCGGTCTGCAACATGCCTCCGACCCAGCCGGACTGCACCGCCTTGGCCGGAGGGGCGCCGAAGACCGAGATGGTCCCCCGGTCCGGCCGGGTGAGGCCGAGCATCATGTCGATGGTCGTGGTCTTACCAGCGCCGTTCGGGCCGAGCAGCGCGACTGTCTCGCCGGCGGCGATGGCCAGGTCGAGGGACCGGACGGCGGGCACTGCGCCGTAGGACTTGGACAAACGGGAGAGTGTGATCCCGCCTTCGGAACCAGCTTCAGTAACCATGGCACGAGGGTGCCTGAGCGGGCCGCCACCCCTGTAGTGCCGCGGCTAACCGGTTCGCGGTGACAAATGTCAGAAGCCGGCGTCCACGGCCCTCCGGCCGGAGCCGGCCTGCAGCTCGCGGGGCATGCGACCGCTGGCTCTAATCTGGAGCGCATGACACTCGCATCCGGTATCCCCGCCGACGACCTCGATCCTGCTATCCGGCCCCAGGACGACCTGTTCCGGCACGTGAACGGCCGGTGGCTGGAGCGGACGGAGATTCCCGCGGACCTGGCTCGCTACGGCTCGTTCCGGATTCTGGCCGAGGGGGCCGAGAAAGCGGTGCGCGAGATCGTGGAAGAAGCGGCGTCGGCACCGGAAGGCAGCGAGGAGCGGAAGTTCGGCGACCTGTACGGCAGCTTCATGGCCGCCGACCGAGCCGAGCAGCTGGGGTCGCAGCCCATCAGCCAGACGCTCGCGGCGGCCAGGGCCGTCAGCTCGATTCCGGAGCTGCTGGAGACGCTCGGGCGCTTGGCGCGGCTGGGGATCGGCGGTCTCTACCACCTCTTCGTCGGCACCGACCCTGGCAACCCGGAGCGATACCTGGTGTTCTTCGAGCAGGCTGCCATCTCGCTGCCGGATGAGAGCTACTACCGCGAGGAGCGGTTCGGCAGCGTCCGCGAGGCGTTCGCCGGCCACGTGCAGCGCATGCTCGAGCTGGCCGGCCTGCCGGACGCCGACCAGGCCGCCCAGCGAGTTCTCGCGCTGGAAACGGCGGTGGCCGGACATCACTGGGACAACGTCGCGAGCCGGGACAGCGAGAAGACCTACAACCTCTTCACCTGGACCGATGCCTTGTCGGAGGGGCCGGACCTGCGCGGGTGGCTGGCGGCACTCGACCCGCCGGCCGGTGCCTTCGACGAGGTGGTGCTCCGCCAGCCGAGCTTCAGCGCCGGGCTGGCCTCGCTGCTCACTGACGAGCACCTTCCGGCCTGGCGGGACTGGCTGTGCTGGCAGGTGATCCACAGCGCCGCCGGGTATCTGTCCGAGGCGTTCGTCCAGGAGAACTTCGACTTTTATCACCGCACCCTGAGCGGCATCCCCGAGCTGCCCGAGCGCTGGAAGCGGGGGGTCGAGCTCGTGGACGACGCGATGGGGGAGGCGGTCGGGCGAGCCTACGTCGGCCGGTACTTCCCGCCGATGGCCCGCGAGCGGATGGATGTCCTGGTGGCCAACCTCATCGAGGCCTACCGCCGGAGCATCGAGGAGCTCGAATGGATGGGGGCAGACACCCGGCAGCGGGCCCTGGAGAAGCTGGAGAAGTTCACGCCGAAGATCGGCTACCCCGTCAGATGGCGTGACTACTCCAGGCTGAGCATCGACGCGGGGGATCTCATGGCCAACGTGCGCGCCGCTCATGCGTTCGAGCTCGACCGCCAGCTCAACAAGATCGGCAAGCCGATCGACCGCGACGAGTGGTTCATGACCCCGCAGACCGTCAATGCCTACTACGCCCCCGGCATGAACGAGATCGTGTTCCCGGCGGCGATCCTGCAGGCCCCGTTCTTCGATCCGGACCGCGACGACGCGGCCAACTACGGAGCGATCGGGGCGGTCATCGGTCACGAGATCGGCCACGGCTTCGACGACCAGGGCTCGAAGTACGACGGCGACGGCAAGCTCACCGACTGGTGGAGCGCAGCTGACCGGCAGGCGTTCGACGCCCGGACCCGGTCGCTGATCGAGCAGTACAACGCGCTGGCGCCGAAGCAGACTCCTGACCAGCACGTGAACGGAGCGCTGACGATCGGGGAGAACATCGGGGACCTCGGCGGCCTCGGCATCGCCTGGCAGGCTTATCTGGTGTCGCTGCACGGGGAAGAGGCACCGGTGATCGACGGCCTGACCGGCGCCCAGCGCTTCTTCGTGTCGTGGGCCCGGGCCTGGCAGATGAAGAGCCGGGACGAGGAGGTCATCCGGCTGCTCGCCGTCGACCCGCATTCCCCCAACGAGTTCCGCTGCAACCAGATCGTCCGGAATCTCGACGAGTTCTATGCCGCGTTTGGCGTCGGCGCTACCGACGAGCTCTGGATCGAGCCGGCCGCCCGGGTGCGGATCTGGTAGGTAGCCGGCGTCCTTACCGCTCGTCCTGGAGGCTGGCCAGCAGGCCGAACGCGCGCTCGAACACCTCCGGCGTGACGAGGCCAGGGGCCAGCCGCTTGTAGATCTGCAGGCCGACCAGCATCGCCTGCCCGATGGCCCACGCCTGGACCGGCGCGGCGCCCGCAGCCGGCTCATCACTACCGGCGTCGGCTAGCTTCTGGAGCCGGCCCTCAAGTCTGCTGCTGTACCGGTTCAGCGCGTCCGGAGCGCGCAGCAGGGCGGCGTAGAACTCCAGGATCACCGCCAGCTCCGCCGCGTCTCCCGGGTTGTCCGCGGCGACAGCGCGGCCGTACTCGGCCAGGCGCTCGGGCAGCGGCCGCGACTGGTCGCTCAGGATGGCCGTGGCGCCGGGAGCCGGGGCCGCTTCGATCGCGCTGAGCATGAGGTCTTCCTTGCTCGCGAAGTGCCCGTAGATGGCACCCTTGGTCACTTCCGCCGCATCCGCGATCTGCTCTAGCGAGGTCGCAGCGTAACCGCGCTCGCGGAACAGCCGCTGCGCCTCCGCCAGCAGCCGCTGCCGCGTGCGCTCCTTCGACTCCGCTCGGGTCATCCTGGCCATCCCCCGATACTGCCACATTGACATACCATCAGCATATAGATACCGTCAGAACTCAGATACCAATGGTATTTGAAGGAGTGCGGGATGAGCCTCGGAGAGCGAGTCAAGAATCACGTCGTCGAGCCGGCGGTGCTGCGACTGTTCCAGTGGCGGGGCGATCCGGTCGCCCGGCTCCTGCACCCGGCGACGAAGGCCGACCCGTACCCGCTGTACGCGCAGCTCCGCCAGCGCGGGCTGGTGCGCAGCCTGCTCGGCGTGTTCGCCACGGCCGACCACGCGACCGTCGCGAGCATCCTGCGGGACCGGCGGTTCAGCAGCTCACCGGTGCACCAGCGCGGCTACCAGCCGCCGTCGTACCCGCCGGCAGACCCGCGGGCCGGGCTGCCCGCCGAGCACCTGCTCACGATGGACCCGCCCGACCACACCCGGCTGCGCCGGCTCGTGGTCGGCGCGTTCACCCCGAGGGCCATCGCCGGACTCGAGCCATGGATCCGCGAGGTCACGGTCCGGCTGCTGACGGCGGCGGACGGTGCGGCCGCCTTCGACCTGATCGACGCCCTGGCCTTCCCGCTCCCGATCGCGGTCATCTGTCATCTGCTCGGCGTGCCCGCCGAGGATCAGGCCCAGTTCCGGGCCTGGGGTCATGACGTAGCGGGCACCCTGGACCCCCAGACGGCGGCCGCCGCGCAGGCCGACAACCGCGCGGCGGAACTGGCGCTGACCGGCTACCTGCAGGACCTGGTGCGCGAACGCCGGGCCAATCCTGACGACAGCATCTTGTCCGCGCTCATCGCGGCCGAGGACGAGGGCGACCGCCTGAGCTCCGGCGAGGTGGTGAGCACGGCTCTGCTGCTGCTGATCGCCGGGTTCGAGACCACCGTGAACTTGATCGGGAACGGCGCGGTCGCCCTGCTGCGCGACCCGGACAGCTGGAACCGGCTCCGCGAGGACCCCGCCCTGGTACCGGGGGCGATCGACGAGATGCTCCGCTACGACAGCCCGGTCCAGCTGACCTACCGGATAGCGACCGAGGATGTCGAGGTCGGCGGGAGCGTGATCGCGAAAGGCCAGGCCGTCCTCGTGTCAATCGGCGGCGCCAACCGTGACCCGAGTGTCTTCGAGCAGCCCGACGAGTTCCGGATTGACCGGTCCGATCCCGGCCGGCACTTGTCTTTCTCGCTCGGCACGCATCACTGCCTCGGCTCCTCGCTGGCCCGGCTGGAGGGCCGCATCGCCATCGAGGAGCTGACCCGGCGGTACCCGGCGCTCGAGCTGGCCGCCCCGCCGACCCGGCGCTCGCTGCTCGTGCTGCGCGGTTTCGAGAGCGTCCCCGTCCGCGCCAGGCAGGTCGCCTCGCGGCCCGCCGCCTAGCGAGCCGGCGGGCCGCCGACCGCGGCGGCGAGCACGCGTCGGAACTCGACCGAGACCCGGTCAGCTCGGGTGTGTAGCTCGGCGGCGGGATCGAGCGGGAATTCCAGGCCAGACAGCGCCCTCCGCTGCAGGTCGAGGTCCTCCTCGAAGATCGACATCTCGTACTTCGCGGCGCTGTCGGCCTGCTCCGGGTCGGCCAGGCCGGGGCCCGTCACCGACTGGTAAACGCGGCATGCGCGCTCATCCTCGGGCGTCACGGTGAATGTCAGGAACTGCCAGCCGCCGGCGTCGAGGAACTCCAGCAGCAGAGTCGCGGTCAGCGGCGCCTGATACCGGTAGGTCATCCGGCGGCGCTGCTCCGCGGGCCGCACGCCGTCGCGCACCGCCGGGTCCGTGAGGTTGGTGAAGGTGTGCTCGCGAACGGCGGTGAACGACAGGTCGTGCCTGGCGACGTCGGCGCGCGGAATCGGTTCAGGACCCGCGCCGCCGATCGTGGCGGCGTGCACGAACGGGAGGTGCGCCTCGTCGAGGAAGTTGTCCAGCAAGATCGCCGCGTTGGCCTCGACTCGCAGCACTGGCAGGAAGACGGTAGCGATGTCGTCGCCGCTCAGCGCAGTGGCGGGCGCCAGCTCCGGCACAGGCGCGCGCGGCGGCATCGGTGCCAGCCAGACCAGGCCATCACGCTCGGCGACCTGCGCCGGGCGGCGCAGCCGCGCGCGCTCCGGGATCGACCCGGCGTCCTCCAGCGCCGGTATCTCCACGCACCTGCCATCGGCAGCGAACCGCCATCCGTGGTAGGTGCACTGCAGAATGCCGTCGCTGACCTGCCCGGCCGACAGCCGTGCCCGGCGGTGCGGGCACGCGTCAGCGAACGCGGCGACAGCGCCGCCGAACCGGGCCAGCGCCCATCCCTGGCCAGCCAGCCGGACCGCTACCGGCTCCGGGCCGACCTCCGACGACAGTGCCACCGGATGCCAGAACTCCGCCAGCGCCGGATGAGCATTCGTGAACTCCGCAGAACTCATCTCCCCAGCATCGCCCAGCTTGACGTCGCGGAACAATTCGGGTGCCGGCCACTCCCGCTGAGCGCGATGGCCCACGGTCAGCGGCGACCCGGGGCCCAGCCGGGGTCGCGGCCCAGGAAGCGCAGCAGCGTGGCCGTACTGTCGTCGTCGGCCTGCGGCGGGAGCGCAGGGGCGTACGCGCCGAACTGGCGGAGCGGCTCGACGATCGCCCGGGCGGCGGGGAGCAACTGCCCGGCTAGCTGGTCAGCGAGCAATCCGGGCCGGCCAAGCGCCACCGCGATGTCCCAGGCGTGAACGGCGGCGTCGAGGGCGCACGCCGCGGCTGCTGCCGGAGCGGCGAGGGCGCCTTGCGGGAGGGGGGTCGGAACGGCCAGGTCGTCCGCGCTGATCCCGGCCCACGCGGCGCGGGCGGTCGCGAGCGCCGGGTCGAGGAGATCGCCGACGCTTTCTTCGAGGCGGCCTGAGGGGGCGAAGGGGTTCTCCGACGGTCCTGTCCCTGCGCCGATGGCTGCCGCCCAGGCGAGCTGATCGCCGACGGCGTGCTGCAGGACCTGGGTGACGGTCCACTCGCTGCAGGGGGTCGGTGCTTCGCGGTTAGCGTCGCTGATCGAGGCAGCGGCGGTCCGCAGAAGATCGAGGGACTCAGTGATGACGTTCCAGGTGTTCTCGGGCATGTCAGTTACTGCTCCTTACTGGTAGCGGCTGGAGCCGGGCGGAGATGGCGGAAGAAGCGGCGGATGTCGGCGGCGAGCTCATCGGGCCTGTATGGGCGGCGTAGTGGCCGGTTACTCGAGCGAGCTCGATCCGGGCCGTGAACCGCTCGATCATCGGGTTCGGGTCCTCTCGTACGGAACGGAATGAACAGTTCCACTCTATCAGAGCGGAATATTCCGTTCAACTGCTATCCTGCGGGCATGCGAAACCCAGATGGCCCGCTGAGCGGAAGGCGCCGCGAGGCCGCCCGCAACGACGTCGAGATCCTGGACGCGGCGAGATCGGTCTTCCTGGAGGACCCATCCGCCCCGATCGCCGCCGTCGCCGCCAGGGCGCACGTCGGCATCAGCGCCCTCTACCGCCGCTACCCGAGCAAGGAGGACCTGCTCAGGGACCTGGCCCGCGATGGCCTCAGGCGCTACGTCACCGAGCTCGAATCCGCCCTGGCGGACGAGCGCGACCCCTGGACCGCCTACGCCGAGTGCCTCGCCCGCATCCTCGACGGCGGGAGCCAGGCCCTCGCCCAGCGCCTTGCCGGGACCTTCACCCCGGCGCCGGACATGGCCGAGCTGGCGCAGCGGGCCTCCGCCCTGGCCGTGCAGGTGCACGAGACGGCGCAGCGCCACAAGGTCCTCCGCGAGGACGTGAGCCCCGGCGACGTCACCCTGCTACTCGAGACGCTCAGCGCTGTCACCTTGCCGGATGCCGACAGGGGGGTTCCCCTGCGGCGCCGCTACCTTGCACTGTTCCTTCAGGCCCTCCGGGCCCCCGCTGCTGGTCCGCTGCCCGGCCGTCCAGCCAGCCCCGACGAGGTCGCGGCCCGGTGGCGGACCCGGCTCTGAGGCGCTGCCTTGCGGTCCGGGCCGGCATGGCGGACGCGGAAAGGGGCCGAACGCCTACTGCTAGTAACATCGCCCGAAGGCCCCGTCGCTGGCGGGGCGTGCGGCCCACCAGTGGAGGTGCCAGATGGCCGAGCTCCCGCCACCGCCAGAGGGAATTGTGCTGGCCCACTTCATCGTGTCGGACGACGTCGAGCGCTCCAAGCGCTTCTACACCGAAGTGCTCGGCGGCCGGCTGGTCTTCTCGGGTCCCGGAGGGCTGACCTACGTCGGGCTGGCCAACAGCTGGATCATCATCAATACCGGCGGCGGACCAACCGACGACAAGCCGACGGTCATCCTGGAGACACCACCCGATCCCGACCGGGTGAGCAGTTTCCTCAACATCCGGGTCAAAGACATCGACGCCGTCTACGCCGAGTGGAGCGCCCGTGGTGCTCACTTCCTGACGCCGCCGAAGCAGCACCAGTACGAGAAGCGCTGCTATATCCGCGACCCCGACGGCCATCTCATCGAAGTGGGGCAGACCACAGACCCGAGCGGGGACTGGTACCCAGCTCACTGGCCGCCGAGTTCGCGCGCCGGCGACTCCGAGTGACCACTGCCATCGTCGGCACCGGAGGGCTCGGATCGGTCTTAGCCCGCCGGCTCGCCTCAGGCGGTGAGACCCTGCGGCTCTCGAGCGCTGACAGTGAGTCGGCACGAAGGCTTGCAGAAGAAATCGGTCGCGCCGCGGTCGCCGCCGTCGATAACCGCGACGCGCTGGACGGTGCCGATGCCGTCGTCCTCGCGCTGCGATTCACCGTGCTGAAGAGCGTGATGGGCGAGATTGCCGGATCGCTGGGCGGCAGGGTCGTGGTCGTTCCGAGCAACCCGGTCAGCACCGACGCGCAAGGCAACGTCTTCCGTGTCCTGCCGGAAGGGCAATCCTCTGGCGAGGTCGTAGCCGGGTGGCTGCCGCAGGGGACACGCCTGGCCATGGCGTTCGGGAGCATGTCGGCCAATCTCCTCGAGTCCGCCAGCAACCGGTCACCGGACCCGGCGGTCCTCTTCTACGCGACCGGCGATGACCGGGCCGGCGAGGAAGTCGCGCGGCTGATCCGAGCGGCCGGCTTCGAGCCGGTGAAGATCGGCGGGGTCGAACAGTCGAGTCGGCTCGAGGTGGGCGGGGACCTTCACGATCTCGTCCTCAGCCGCGCCGGGGCGCAATCACTGATCGGCGGCGCCTGACCGGTCCCGCCGCAAATTCACCGGGCGAGCGGTGTAACGCGGCCGCCGTTGCCGGGACTGTTGTAGCGCAGTCCCGAATCCTGATTGGAGGAGCAACGGTATGAGAACCCTCAGCCGGCTGGCCGCGGTGACGGCGCTCGCGACAGCCGGGCTCGCGGTGGCGGTCGGCCCGGCCGTGGCCTCGGTAAACAGGCACCACGACCCCGGCCGGGCCGGCGCCCGTCACGTCGTCTTCGTGCAGACCGACAGCACTGCCGGGAACGAGATCGTCGCCTATCATCGGGCCGCCGATGGCACGCTGACGCAGGCGGGCAGCTATATCACTGGCGGTCTGGGCGGTCAGCTGGCCGGCTCAGTTGTCGATCACCTGGCATCGCAGGGCTCCCTGAACTACGACCAGGCGAACGGGCTGTTGCTCGCGGTGAACGCGGGCAGCGATACCGTCTCGGTGTTCCGGGTCAGTGGCGATAGCCTCCGCCTTCGCCAGGTCATCGCGTCCGGCGGTACCTTCCCGGTCAGCATCGCGGTCCATGGCGACCTCGCGTACGTGCTCAACGCGCTCGGCGGAGGTTCGGTCCAGGGCTTCCGGATCGGATCCCGCGGACTGAATCCGCTGCCAGGCTCGAACCGGCCGCTGGGGCTCAATCCGGCCGCAGCCCCGCAGTTCACCAACACCCCGGGCCAGGTCGCGTTCTCGCCCGACGGCTCGCAGGTCATCGTGACCACCAAGGCTAACGGCAACGACATCGACGTCTTCGGGGTCAGGGACGACGGCAGGCTCAGTGCCTCCCCGGTGGTGAACGCCGAGGCGGGTACCGTGCCGTTCGCGATCAGCTTTGACCGGGCTGGCAGTCTCGTGATCGCTGAGGCCGGGACCAACGCGCTGGCTACTTTCACGCTCGGCTCGAGCGGCACGGTCACGCTGCTCTCGCAGGTCGGTACCGGTCAGTCGGCGACCTGCTGGGTGGCCCGCGCGGGCAGGCTGCTCTACGCGTCGAACGCAGGCAGCGCCGACGTCACGGGCTACTTTGCCGGCCCCGGCGGTCAGCTGACCCTGCTCGGCCAGACCGCCACCGACCCCGGCACCGTTGACGCAGCGGCGTCACCCGGCGGGCGGTACCTCTATGTCCAGACCGGCGGCAACGGCGTAGTCGACGAATTCGCTGTCGGTGCTGGCGGAGTCCTTACCGCGATCGGCAGCGTGACTGTGCCGGGCGCGGTGGGCGGCGAGGGCATCGTGGCCGCCTGACTCACCTAGGCTGCTGCAAAGTGCCCCCGAACCCCGATCCCGACGCGGGTCTGCTCGCACGCATGCGCGCTGGCGACGAGCAGGCCTTCGTCATCCTCGTGCAGCGGTACCGGGCGTCGATGCTGGCGCTCGCTGCCGGGTACGTACCCAGCCAGGCCGTTGCCGAGGAGGTGGTGCAGGACACCTGGCTGGGAGTGCTGCGCGGCCTGCGCGGCTTCGAGGAGCGGGCATCGGTGCGCACGTGGCTTTTCACCATTCTGGTCAACCGAGCCCGGACAGCTGGCGCGCGTGAGCGGCGCACGGTCGCCATCGGGGCTTTCGAGCCCGCGGTGGACCAAGTCAGGTTCGATCCGGCGGGTCAGTGGGCGGATCCGCCCGAGCGCTGGCTAGAGGCGGTCGACGACCGGCTCACCGCCGAGAAGATGGCAGACTGCATCCGGCAGGCGATGGCGGGCCTGCCCGCGCGCCAGCGCGAGGTCGTGACGCTGCGCGATATCGAGGGGATGTCCAGCGACGAAGTGTGCAGCGTGCTGGAGATCACCGAGATCAATCAGCGGGTACTGCTGCACCGCGGCCGGAGCCGGCTCCGGCAGGTTCTCGAGTCGGAATTCGGGAGGGCCTGAGATGCGCCTGCGACTCGCGCTCCGCCGTGCCGACATCGTCTGCCGGCAGGCGGTCGAGCTTGTCACCGACTACCTCGAGAACGCCCTGAGCCCGGCCGCCAGGCGCCGCTTCGAGAAGCACCTGGCCGGCTGCCCGCACTGCACCGAATACCTCGCCCAGATGCGCGCCACGATCGCCCTTACCGGCCAGCTCAGACCTGAGGATCTCGACTCGACCATGCAGGCCGAGTTCATCGCGCTGTATCACCGCTGGCGCGCCGACCCCGACTCAGATCACTAGCGGGCGGGCACAGTACCGCCAGGTTCCCGAGGGAAATCCGCGAGGCGGTGTCGGATCGGGGCAGAGGTATTCGTAGCAGGGGTACCGGGCCGCTCGCCCAGGGCGCCCCGAACCACAGGAGATGATCCGAGATGCAGTACCTGTTCTCCGTGATCGACGACACGGCCGGCGCCGCCACCCCGGACGAGGACGCGGCCATCGACGTATTCAACGAGCGGCTTCAGGCTGAGGGCCGCTGGGTATTCGCCGGTGGCCTCGGGGCGCCCGTCTCAGCCACCGTCATCGACAACCGCGGTGGGGAGGCGATTTTCACCGATGGGCCCTTCGTGGAGTCGAAGGAGTATCTGGCCGGCTTCTGGATCATCGAGGCGGCGGACCTTGATGAGGCGCTCAAGCTCGCCGCCGAGGGGTCGAAGGCCTGCAACCGGAAGGTCGAGGTGCGGCCGTTCCTGTGAGCGTGGCCGGTGTCCGGGAGGCGATCACCCGGGCCCACCACGAGGAGTGGGCCCGGGTGGTCGCGACCCTGACCAGACGTTTCGGTGACCTCGACATCGCCGAGGAGGCGGCGGCCGAAGCGTTCGCGACCGCCGTCGAGCGGTGGCAGGCCGATGGCGTACCCCCGAGCCCCGGCGCCTGGCTGACCACCACCGCCAGCCGCAAGGCCATCGACCGGATCCGGCGCGAGAGCAAGCGCGGCGAAAAGCAGAAGGAGGCTCAGCTGTTGTACGACGACGCCCCGCCCCAGCCTGTCGGCACCATCGACGACGAACGGCTCCGGCTGATCTTCACCTGCTGCCACCCGGCGCTGGCGATGGAGACGCGCGTGGCCCTGACGCTGCGCATGGTCGCCGGCCTGACCATGCCGGAGATCGCTCGTGCCTTCCTGGTGCAGGAGGCCACGATGGGGCAGCGGATCACCCGCGCGAAAGCCAAGATCAAGACGGCTCGCATCCCCTATCGCGTGCCTTCTCCGGAAGACCTCCCGGCGCGCGTCGCGGGCGTACTCGAGGTCCTGTACCTCGTCTTCAACGAGGGTTATCTGGCAACCGGCCCCGACACCGATCCCGTACGTCACGACCTGACCGCCGAGGCGATCCGGCTCACCCGCCTGATCCGTGTCCTCATGCCGGACGACGGGGAGGTAGCCGGGCTGCTGGCGCTGATGCTCCTCACCGAGGCCCGCCGCACAGCCAGGATCTCGGCGAGCGGCGAGCTGGTCACCCTCGATCAGCAGGACCGCCGGACCTGGGACGCGGACCTGATCGCCGAGGGTCATCGGCTGGTACGCGCGCGCCTGGCCGCCGGCGTGGCTCCGGGTCGCTACCAGATCCTGGCGGCGATCAACGCAGTGCACACTTCCGCGCGCGACATCCGTGACACCGACTGGTCGCAGGTCGTCGCCCTCTACGATCAGCTCGCCCGGCTCGATCCCTCGCCGATCATCGCCCTCAACCGGGCCATCGCGGTCGCCGAGCTCGACGGCCCGGACGTGGCAATCGCGGCTATCGACCGCCTGGACGACAAACTGGCTGGCTATCACGCCTACCATGCGGCTCGCGCCGACCTGCTGCGCCGCCTGGGACGCGATCGGGAGTCGCGTGCCGCCTACGACAGAGCGATCGAGCTGGCAGGCAACACTGCCGAGACCGCCTACCTGACGCGTCGCCGCGACCAGCTGCCGTAGCGCCAGCCAGGGCCGCGACCGGTTTACTGGTGGCGGGACCGCACTCCGAGAGGAACCTGATGGAGAGCCTGCCGATCGGCGAGTACGCGCTCATATCGGACTGTCGCTCCGCGGCGCTGGTCAGCCGGGAGGGCTCGGTCGACTGGCTTTGCTTTCCTCGCTTCGACGGGCCATCGGTGCTCTGCCGCCTCCTGGATCCGGCCGCGGGCCATTTCTCGATCCGTCCCGCAGGCCAGTTCCAGGTCAGCCGCCGATACGTCGACCAGACGCTGGTGCTGGAGACCACATTCACGACCGCGGGCGGCACCGCGGTACTCACCGACGCGCTCGCGGTCGGTCCCGACGAGCGCGGCCACCACCTGGGGGCACACTCCCCGGGTACGCTGCTGCGGTCTCTCGCCTGTACCGCCGGCGAGATCCAGGCGGAGGTCAGCTACGCGCCGCGGCCGGAGTACGGGCTCATCCACCCGGTCTTAGTTCCCGTCTCCGGCGGGCTCGCGGCCCGCGGTGGTGCGAACCGGCTGCTGTTGTCCACGTCATGCACCTTCGCCGTGGACGACGCCACGGCGACCGCCGTGGTCCGGCTCACGGCCGGGCAGGCGGCCGTGTTCGCGCTCGGGCACGGGGAGATGGCCGGGCCGCCACTGGCCCCGTGGACGGCGGAGGACGTCACCAGCCGGCTGGACGACACGATCGAGGGCTGGCGGTCCTGGTCGGCGATTCACCAGAACTATGAGGGACCGTGGCGGGAACTGGTCCGCCATTCCGGGCGCGTGCTGCAGGGCATGACGTTCGCGCCGACGGGCGCGATCGTGGCGGCGCCGACCACCTCGCTGCCGGAGACTGTCGGCGGCGAGCGGAACTGGGACTACCGCTACACCTGGGTGCG
>DAIOWC010000020.1:0-3394 GCA_036758685.1 Streptosporangiaceae bacterium
AAGATGGCCCCGCCGCGCTACCAGGACATCCGGGCCGGCCAGGTCGCCCTGCTCAGCTCGGCCGACGGCGGCGCGCTGATCCGGATCATCGCGGGCGAGCTCGACGGGCACGCCGGGCCGGGCGTGACGCACACCCCGATCACGCTGGCGCACGTGACTGTGGAGCCGGGCGCGCAGTTCCGGCTGCCCTGGCGCGCCGACTTCAACGCGCTCGCCTACGTGCTGGCAGGCTCCGGTACCGTCGGCGCCGACCAGCGGCCGGTGCGCACGGGCCAGCTGGCGGTGTTCGGGCCCGGCGATGTGCTCAGCTTCGGTGCGCAGCGCCGGATGGACGGGCCGAGCGAGAAGCTCGACGTGCTCGTGCTCGGCGGCCAGCCGATCCGGGAGCCGGTCGCGGCCTACGGGCCGTTCGTGATGAACACGCGGGCTGAGCTGGTCCAGGCGTTCGAGGACTTCCAGGCCGGCCGGCTCGGGACCATCCCGGCCAGGCGCGCGCCACTGCCCGGGGATGTACTGCCCGAGGAGCCGCATCCCGGCCACGACGTGCTGTAAGTCCGGAACTGCTAGCTGCGCTGAGGGGCGCCCCGCTCTGCCGGGGCGCCCCTCAGCGGCATTTTGCCTCGCTAGCTCCGCGGGCCGGTAACGCCGACCGGCACGATCTGGCCGTCGAAGTCGGTCGCGACGCAGTAGCCGGCGGTCGGGCAGGAAACCGCCGTGAGCCCGCCGCCGCGGGGGTCGACCAGTCGCGGCGGCGACCATCTCCGGCCGGTCCAGACCAGCGCGCGGCCGCTGGTATCGACCGCGACGCAGCGCCGGGGTCCGGCACAGGACACGGCGGTCAGCGCGCCGCCGTCGCCATCGACGACCCGTGCCGACCAGGTCTTGCCGTTCCACGTCACCGCCCGCCCGCCGGTGTCCACCGCGACGCAGAAGACCTCGCTGCCGCACGACACCCCGGCTAGCGCGGCGCGGTCAGCCGCCCGCGGCGCCGACCAGCGGCTGCCATTCCACGTCAGCGCCCGCCCGTCGGCGTCGACCGCGACGCAGAACGCCCGGCTCAGGCAGGAGAGCGCGGTCAGCCCGCCGCCGTGCGGATCCACCGACACCGGCCGCGACCAGGTCGCGCCGTTCCACTGGATGACCTGCCCGTTCCCGTCCGCGGCCACGCAGAACTTCGTGGACGTGCAGGAGACCGCGGTCAGCGCTCCCCCGGTCCGGTCTTCGGGGCTGGTGGCCGCCCAGGTGGGCTGCGCCCACGTGATGCCGTTCCACGCCAGCGCGTAACCGTTGCCGTCCACCGCCATGCAGAACCAGCGGTTGACACACGACACCGAGCGCAGGATCCCCGCGATCGGGTCGATGTTCTGCGGGCGGGACCAGACGGGGTGGCGCTGGCCCCGGTCGGCGGCGGCGGTGACGACGTTGCCGTTGCCGTCGACGGCGGCGCAGAAGCCGCCCGGCACGCACGACACGGAGTCGAGCACGCCGGTCCGCGGGTCGGCGTAGCTGCCGGCCGTCGAGCAGTTGCCGGCGCTGGTCGTGCTGCTGTCCGGGCACGAGACCGCCGGCGCGGTGAAGGACGCGCCGTTCCAGTGCAGGGCGTTGCCGTCCCAGTCGACCACCATGCAGGAGGTCGTCGATCCGCAGGAGAGCGACTCGATGCCGTCGCCAGTGAGGTCAATCAGACTGGGGCTGGTCCAGGTTGCCCCGTTCCACTGCAGGTAGTTGCCGCCGTCGACGGCCATGCAGAAGGTGGCGGACCGGCAGGAGACCTCCATCAGGCCCTGCGCGCCGCCGGGGTCGAACGAGGTGTTCAGCTTCCACGTGCCGCCCTGCAGGGTGACCGAGCCGCCCCACCAGTCGACGCCCACGCAGAATGAGCTGGTCGGGCAGGACATCGAGCCGATCCCGCCGCCGCTGCTCCCGGTCACCGGGTCGACCAGCCTGGGCGCGGACCACCTGGAGCCGTTGAAGGTGATCACGTGGCCGCCCCAGTCCCCGGCCGCGCAGAAGGCCGCCGATGCGCAGGAGACCGACTGGATGCCAGTGCCCGTGCCGTCGATATGCACCGGGCCGCTCCAGTGGCGGCCGTGCCAGGTCAGCGCGTCGCCGTTGCCGTCGACCGCGACGCAGAACGAGGCTGACGGACAGGACACCGACTCAAGGCCGGCGCCGCGGGGGTCGATCTCCTTCGGTGCCGACCACCTGGCGCCGTTCCAGATGACGGACCGGCCCAGGGTGTCCACCGCCGCGCAGAACGACGGGCTGGCGCAGGAGACGCTGGTCAGCTCGACCCGGGCGCCGTCGGGATCGACGGTGACCGGCCGGGACCAGGTTGAGCCGTTCCAGTGCAGGGCGTTGTTGCCGGACTCGTCGACGGCCATGCAGAACGTGCCGGTCGGGCAGGAGACGGAGCGGAAGTTGCCACTCTGATGATCAGGCCCGGTACCGGGGCCGGCGCCCGGCGCGAGCGCGTTCCCGCCTGCGTCCGGGGTCTTGCTGGTGAACGGCTCGAGGATGTGGTCGTACTCGTACGGCGTCTGGTGCTGCTGGCTGCCGGCGGAGTTGTCGCTCTGGATGACCCAGAAGGACAGCTCGCCCAGGCCCCTGGCTGCCGCCCAGCGCTCGACCGTGTGCGCGTCCGCGAGGGTGAACGTCTCCGCCGGACCGTAGTCATCAACGCCGAGGTCCTCGGTGATGCCGATCATCCCCCACAGCTGGCTGGCCGTCTTCGACGGGTACAGCTCGTGGAGCCGGTCGTAGATCTGCTGCGCGGCGCCCTCGGTGTTGTCGGCCATCTCGTGCGGCAGGTTGTCGTAGTAGTCGAACGTCATGATGTTGACGATCGCGATCCGCGCGCCGTTGGCCACGGCGTTCTGCAGTACGACCGAGCCGCCCTGGTCGATGCCGGAGGTGTTGGTCGGGATCGTGTAGACGAACTGCACCGTGCGATGGGTCCGGGCGGCCCACCGCTCGACCATCGCGATCGCCTCGTTGCGCCGGTTGATGCCGGCGTAGTTATTGAGGGAGTCCTCTTCGGTGTCGAGATCGAGCCTGGTCACGTGGTAGGTGGTGATCACCTTCTCGTACTGACCGGCGATCTTGCTGACGCTGGTACAGCTGTCGGCGAGCTCGGTGTACGAGCTGTCCGCTCCCGCGCCGCCGAAGGACGGGACGACGTTGCCGCCCGCGGCCTGAACCGCCGCGATGCCCTTCGCGTACGTCTTGCCGACCGGCATCGAGGGGTCGCCGTTCCAGTAGACGGTGCACTCGCCCGGCTTCGCGGTCTGCAGGAAGGCCAGCGTCAGGTACCTGGCGCCGGACGCCTTGGCCGTGGCGGCGAGCGTGTCCTCCGTGTTGAAGTAATACGGCGCGAACACGTGCGGCGGCAGCG
>DAIOWC010000020.1:3494-11011 GCA_036758685.1 Streptosporangiaceae bacterium
CTCCGGTGCGCTGCGCACGAGCCAGGTCTTCCCGCGGCGTAGTTTTGGGCAGATGTCCCCGGATGTTTGTCCCGGCTTCGCGAGACCTGGGCGATGACCTCCGTACCAGCCAGTCAGCCAGCTCAGGCCGCCGAGATCTGGATCATCTGCGGCAACGCCTGCGCTGGGAAGACAACGACAGCGCGCCTGCTCGCGCAGCGGCTCCGGGCCGCGGCGCATGTCGATGGCGACGAGATGCAACGCCTGATCGTCTCGGGCAGCCACTGGGCAGTGCCCGGCGACAGCGACCCCGACACCGGACGCCTGACCGGCGAGGCGGGGGTCCAGTACGCGCTGCGCATCCGCATTGCCTGCCTCGTCGCCGCCGCGTTCGCCGATGCCGGAATCACCGCCATCGTCACCGACTCGATCGTCGGCGAAGGGTTCGAGGCGCTGACGCAGATCCTGGGCGGCAGGCAAACCAACTTCGTCGTGCTGCGACCGCCGGTCGCGGTACTCCGCCAGCGCGGGATTGGCCGGCTGCCCGAAGAAGCCGCCTACCTGGCGGACCGCTACGGCCACCCAGACCACCCCGAGGCCGCGGCGTTCGCCGCGCGAGTCCAGGCCGCCGCCGACGGCCGACCGGTCAACGAGTTTGAGGCAATCATCGAGCGGGGCCTCGACCGGCTGCCGCACGTCGGACTCTGGGTCGATCCCAGCGGCCTCGATCCCCACGGTGTGGTGGACCTTCTGCTCCACCGCCGGGCTGAAGCTGCCTGGACGGCAGACGCCAAGGTCAGGCCCGGCGCACCTCGAATGTAAAGCAGCCGAACTCGACCGCCCGAGCGTGCACAAGTGCCACGTCGGGATCGGCGAACATCTCCGCCACAAGCGCCTCTGCGCCCGCCGGATCGGGCTCGGCCCCGGGCTCGAAGAGCCTGCCGCCGAGGATCTGGCCCGCTGCCGAGTAGGCGCGCAGCATCCGGTGGCTGGCCAGCCAGCGCGGAAAGCCCGGCTTGCTCGGGCCGTTGCAGCGATCGGGGTGAATGAAAACCGGGCCGACCTCGTCGTAGGGGCCCGGCTCCGCCCCGGTCTCCCGCGCCCACCGCCTCAGCGGCGCGTACGACACGAGTGCGATGCGCTCGCCCGGCTGGCTTGGCTGCAGGCAGCATCGCAGGGGCGAACCGCCCTCGTCGTCGGTCAGCAGCCGCGGCGGATTGCCGGCGTCGTCGGCCGCCAGCAGCTGGCGGACCACGTCCGCCGGGATGGCCCGCACCGTGAAGGCAGTGTCTGTACGCGTCGCTGTCGTCATGTCTCCATGATCGCGAACGGCGGCGCCGGAGTCTGGCGGGAATCTGACACCTGGTTTCGCGCCCGCGCGATGGTGGCCGGCCTAGCTTCAGTCACTTGACAATATTTAAGGTTTACATTAATTATTTGAAGTATGGCTAAGCAAGCTGCGACCGGGATCGATGTCGCGGTCCTGTTCGGCGCCCTTGCCGATCCGGCTCGGCGGCAGGTCGTTGAGCTGCTCGGCACCGGGCCGCGGCGGGCCGGGGAGCTCGCCGCGGCGGCGGGCATGTCCGCGCCGGCCATGAGCAGGCATCTCAAGGTGCTGCTTCTAGCGGGCGTGGTGACCGACGAGCGAACCAGCCAGGATGCGCGCATGCGGTACTTCAGACTCCGGCGGCAGCCGCTGGCCGCGCTGCAGGCGTGGCTCGACCAGTTGCAGGCGCACTGGGATGAGCAGCTCGCCTCGTACAAGCGTCACGTTGAGGAGACACAGCGATGAGCACGCCCGACACCCGACAAGCGCACTCCGTATCGTCCGAGGTGACCGTTGGCGTTCCGCCGCCGACGGCTTTCTCGGTCTTCACCGACGAGATCGACCGGTGGTGGGTGCGCGGCCCGATCAACTTCTACGACGGGGCGCGCGCGATCGGCATGCGCTGCGAGCCGGGCGTCGGCGGCCGGCTGCTCGAGCTCTACAGCGAGGACGCGAGCGACGCGCTGGAGCTTGGCCGGATCACGGACTGGCAGCCGGGATCCAGGCTCGCGTGGAGCAGCTCGGTCGACGACGTCGAGGTCGAGGTGCGATTCGAGCCTGTGCCGGACGGGACTCGGGTGCTGGTCACCGCCACGATTCCGCCCGGCGGTGCCGACCGCGGCGGCACGGCCTGGGTGCGCGTGACGCCCGGCTGGCTCGGCGCCTGGTGCGAGCGGCGGGAAAGCGCCCCGCGCGTGCCTTCCGACATGGCCAGGCTCGCGCTCGCGCTGTACTACAGCCAGCCCGCGGCGGCCGCCCGATGGCTGACCGACGCCTTCGGCCTGGTCACCGAGCTGGACCTACCCGCCGAGGACACCGGCTACGAGCAGAGCTGGCTCGAACTGCGCTCCGCCAACGTCTCGTTCATGATCTTCCGCCTCGACGGCCAGCGCCGAGAGGATGCAGCGGTCACCCATGTCCCCTGGCTGTTCGTGGACGACCTCGATGACCACTTCGAGCAGGCGCGCCAGCACGGCGCCAGGATCCGCTCCGAGATCCACCAGCACGGCTACCGCAGCTACGAGGCCGAGGACCTCGAGGGAAACAAGTGGATCTTCGCTCAGGCCCGCCCGACGATGTGAGCGGCCGTCAGGCTGGCACCGACGGCGCGGCCTCGGCGGCCAGCCGGCGCAGCGCGCTGCGGACGATCTTCGGATCGTAGGTGCTCCAGTACGGGGGCAGCGACGCGCGCAGAAACGAGCCGTACCGGGCGGTCGCAATCCGCGGATCCAGGATCGCGACCACGCCCTTGTCGTCGGTCGTGCGCAGCAGCCGCCCGGTGCCCTGCGCGAGCAGCAGCGCTGCCTGCGCCGCCGCCACCGTCATGAATCCGTTGCCGCCCCTCGCCGCGACCGCGCGCTGGCGCGCCGACGCCAGCGGATCGTCGGGACGCGGGAACGGGATCCGGTCGATGACGACCAGCTGCAGCGACCGTCCCGGCACGTCGACGCCCTGCCACAGCGACAGCGTTCCGAACAGGCAGCTGGCCTCGTCCGCCGCGAACTTGCTGACCAGCAGCGCGGTCGAGTCATCGCCCTGGCACAGGAGCGGAACGGCAAGCTCGTCGCGCAGCGCGTCGGCCGCCTGCCGCGCGGCCCGCATCGAGGAGAACAGCCCGAGCGTGCGCCCGCCGGCCGCCTCGATCAGCTCGCGCAGCTCGGTGAGGTAAGCGTCGGACAGCCCGTCCCGGCCGGGTGCCGGGAGGTGGCGGGCGACGTAGAGGATCGCGCTGCGCTTGTGATCGAAGGGCGAGCCGACATCGAGCCCGGTCCACGACCGGACAGCCGGCGACTCCGGGCCAGCCGCAGCGGCGCCGTCATCGTCAGCCGACCGCGGACCAGGCACAACCCCGGCCTGGCCCTCCGGCCCGGACAACGGCAGGCCCCACTGCCGGGCCAGCGGCTCGAAGGATCCGCCGAGCGTGAGCGTCGCCGACGTGAGGACGACAGTCCGCGGCTTGAACAGCCGCTCCGCGAGCAGCCCGGCAACCTCGAGCGGGGCCACCCGGAGCGTGTCCGGGCGCGACGACTCCTCGCCGAACGGCCGCTCGAGCCAGACCACTTCCGTCCGCGCCGCGATCTCCGGCCCGAACGAGGCGATCATCCGGCCCGCGTTCTCCGCCAGCTCATCAAGCGCGACGATCGCGGCCCTGGCCGCGACGAGCCGCTCGGCGTCGTCGTCGCCGCCGGGGTGACTGCGCAGGTCAGCGGCGCAGGCGGCGGCCCCGTCGCGGACGGTCGCGAGCGCGACCTCGAGCTGTTCGCCGAGCAGGTCAAGGCGCCCGGCCTCCAGGTCGGCCAGCCCGAGCTCCAGGCCCTCGGCCGACGCGCGCAGGTGCCCGGTCAGGTCCTCCGGCACGAGCCGGCCGCAGCGCCGGGCCGCGGTTTCGACCGCGGGGGCTGAGAGTTCCTTGGACGCCACGCTCGTGACCCGGTCCACCAGGTCGTGCGCCTCATCGATCACCACGACGTCGTGCTCGGGCAGCACAACGAAGTCCTCCATCGCGTCGATCGCGAGCAGCGCGTGATTGGTCACCACGACGTCCGCCTCGCCCGCGGCCTCGCGCGCCTGCTCGGTGAAGCAATTCGAGCCGAACGGGCACTTCTGCGCGCCGATGCACTCCCTGGCGCTGACCGACACCTGCCGCCACGCGCGGTCGTCGACCCCAGGCACGAGCTCGTCCCGGTCGCCGGTGTCAGTAGTGGCCGCCCACTCGTGCAGCCGCTGCACCTGGCGGCCGGTCGCCGAGATCGACTTCGGGTCAAACAGCGCATCCTCGGGGTCGTCCGCCGCCCCGCTGTGCACCTTCTGCAGGCAGACGTAGTTGCGCCGGCCCTTCAGGATCGCGAAGACCGGCTCCCGGCCAAGGAGGCCGGACAGAGCCGCGGACAGCCGCGGCAGGTCGCGCTCGATGAGCTGGCGCTGCAGCGCGATCGTCGCGGTCGACACCACGACGGTCCCCTGGCGGCCGAGCGCATGCCGCAGCGCGGGCACGAGATAGGCGAGGGACTTCCCCGTGCCCGTCCCGGCCTGGACGGCCAGATGCTGCCCGGACTCCATCGCCTGCTGGACGGCGCCCGCCATCTGCTCCTGGCCGGGCCGCTGCGAGCCGCCGATGCCGGACACCGCTGCCGCCAGCAGGACGTCGACGTCGGGCAGATCGGGTGGCACGAATGACAAGCTATCGCCTCGCGGGCGTGCGGCGCGCCGCCGGCAATCGCCTGTGGGTAACCCCGGCCTCAGCTCGTGACGTCGGCGGAGTTCAGCCGCGCCCACGCGATCCCGCCGAAGATCACGAAATAGACGAGGAACGACAGCAGCCCGTGCTGCATGCCCGAGACATCGACCGGATCGCGGAACAGGCCATCCCACGACGACCAGAAGTGCGTCGGCAGATAGGGATGTATGCCGGAAAGCTGCGGCACCTGATCAGCGATCTCGCTGCCGATCACCAGGATCAGCAGGGCGGCCATGGCACCGATCGAGTGCTCGGTCAGCGTCGATGCGGCCAGCCCGATCGCTCCGAGCGAGGCCATGGCCGCGGCCGCGTACAGCGCGATCACGAGGACCCGCAGGACACCCGAGCCCAGCGAGATCGTCGTACCCGACAGCGTGGTCACTGGCCCGGTCGGGAACAGGAGCAGCCCCATGACCAGTGAGACGCCCGCCACGAGCAGGCACGAGACCAGGCTGAACGTCACGATGACCGCATACTTCACAGTCAGCAGCCTCGTCCGGCCCGCGGGCACGGTCAGCAGTCCCCGCAGCGTGCCGAGGCCGGCTTCCCCGGCGATCGAGTCACCGGAGATCACCGCCGTCACCAGCGGCAGCAGGAGCAACAGCATGAACGTCAGCACGACAAGGGCGAGGAACACGCCGTTGCCAGCCAGCTGATTAAGGAACGCGGGACCCCCGCCGCCGGTGTTGCCGCTACCGGAATTGATCGTCAGCCGAAACAAAACCCCGAAGGCGATCGGCAGTATGACGACCACGGCCAGCATCGCCAGATTGCGCCAGCGCCCGAACACGAGCCGCAGCTCGGACCGGAAGAACCGAAGCCAGCTCATGGCGGGGGCCGCCGCCGACGGCCGCGCAGATTGGGCCGGGCCGGCCGTCAGGCTATCCGTCGACATTGAAACCCTCGCCAGTCAGCTGGACGAACTCGTCCTCCAGGCTCCGTCCGGGCGTCTCCAGGCCCGCGACGGGTACCCCCGCGTGCACCAGCCGCTCGCAGATGAATTCTGGCTGCAGCTCGCCTAGCTCGGCGCTGACCTGCTGGCCAGTCTCGGTGATCCCGGCCAGGCCCAGATCGGCCATGACCTTGGCGGCCAGCTCGGGCTGCGAGGTGCGGACCAGCACCCGGCGGGCACCCGTCCCGCGGAGCTCGTCCAGCGGCCCGGAGTACACCATCCGGCCCGACCGCATCACGCCCACGTGCGAGCAGATCTGCTCCACCTCGGCGAGCAGGTGCGAGGACACGAAGACGGTGGCGCCGTCGGCCGCGATCTGGCGGATCAGCGTGCGAACCTCGCGGGTGCCCTGCGGGTCAAGGCCGTTCGTCGGCTCATCCAGGATTACCAGCTCACGCGGCCGCAGCAGGCTGGAGGCGATCGCCAGCCGCTGCTTCATGCCCAGGGAGTAAGCCCGGTACCGCTTGTCGGCGGCAGCCAGCAGCCCGACGCGGTCGAGGGCCTGCTTGATCCTGGCCGCCGCCGTCGCCGGATCGGCGGTCCGGTCGGCTGCATCCAGCCGCGCGAGGTTGGCCCGGCCGGACAGCTGCGGGTAGAACGCCGGGCCTTCGACCAGCGCGCCCACGCTCGACAACGCGCGGGTCAGGTCATCGGGCACGCGGAACCCGAGCACCTGGCAGGTGCCCGAGGTTGGCTGAATCAGGCCGAGCAGCATCCGGATTGTGGTGGTCTTTCCCGACCCGTTCGGGCCGAGAAAACCGTAGACCGAACCCGCCGGCACGCTCAGGTCGAGGTTGTCCACGGCCAGCTGCCCGTTCCGGAACCTCTTGCTCAGCCCGCGCGTGGCCAGGGCCAGCCCGTCCATCGGCCGCTCGTCAGGCAGCGCTTCCATCTCGCCTGCCCCGGGACCGAAACTCACCTCGTCGCGGGGCGGCTTCCAGGGATCCAGGTCGCCCGGGCCCGGCCGGCCGAAGCTGATCTCGTCGCGGGCAGCGCGGCCGAAGCTGACCTCATCCCCCGATGGCTGCACGGTCACGGAGCCTACCTCGGCCCGCGCCTGGTCTGATCGGTCACCGGGCCAGAGCCGCCACGTCGGCGTAGAGCACCGACGGCGTTACCGCACCCGCGAGGATCTGGCCCTTGCTGGTGATCAGCACGGTCAGCAGCGCGGACCGGAGCAGCCTGCCGCTGCCCCAGGCACCGTGGACCGGAGTGCTCGCCCGCAGCAGTGCCCTGAGCACGGCGATGTCGGGGCCAGTCGGCGCCGCCGGGCCCTGCGGGCCGCCGGAACCATACGGCGCGGCTGTGATCCACTCACTGGAACTGGAGCTTGAGCCTGACGGCGGTGGTGGGGGCAGCCCGACCGCAGCTCCTGGCCCCGCGAGCCCGATCGCCGCTCCGGACCCCGGCTGGGCTAGCAGGGCCTGCACCGCGGACGCTACCGCCGGGCTGGCCTTCGTCGCGATGACGGTCGTCCAGTCCTTGCCCAGCACTGTGACCCCGCCGGCGCGGCGAGGCAGTGCCACCTTGCCGGGCGGCCCGGCCGGGCCGAGCCAGCCGCTCTTGCCGGCCTCGCGCGCCGCGAGCTTCGCGTCGAATGCCCGGATGGCCGCGGCCCGCTGAGCAGCGGTCATGTTCTTCGGCAGTCTCGCGATGAAGAGCTTGCGGAGCTGCGCCGCGGCGGACTTCGGCAGCGCCCTGGGGGTGGCGGCGGACTTCGGCAGCGCCCCCGGCGCCATGTCGATGCCGCAGCCCTGCGTTAGCTGGGCCGGGCACGGCACCTTGACGCGCCCGCTGGACGA
>DAIOWC010000020.1:11111-35841 GCA_036758685.1 Streptosporangiaceae bacterium
GCAGCCCAAGACCAGGCAGCCCAAGACCAGGCAGCCCGCCGCCCCTGAGGCCGGCCGGTGCCGTCACTGTCTTGACCTTCGCGCCCGGCGGCGGCGTGAACGTGAAGTTCGACATCGCCGGCGGCCCGAACGACAGCCGGGTGTAGCCGACCTGGAACGCGACGCTGGACGAGCGGGTCAGCACCTGCACCTGCAGCGGCACGTGGCGGGCCGCGTCGATCGCGATCAGCACCTGGCCGATCAGCGATCCGCTCGCCTTGGGCGCGAGTGAGATCTGGTAGGCGGCGTGCCCGGCGACGGTGACGTTCGGGCCAAGGCGCACCGTGGTCGACGGGCCAAGCTCGGCGAGGACCTGCCGGGCCGCCGACTCGGGCGAGGGCGTGGCCGAATACGCGTACAGCTCCGACGTCTGCCCGCCCGACGAGCCGAAGGCTGCGTACTGCATCGAGACGGTCCCCGACGACTGGCTCGACCACGAGAGAACTCTCTGGGACGCCTGGCTGCTCTGCGACTGCGACTGCGCCGCCGGGCGCGGGAGCAGCACGTGGGTCGCGGTCTGGTTCTGGCTGTTCCACAGCCACAGCGTGGTGCCGTTCAGCCGCAGGTCGCTCTCGCCATTCTGCTGCGGCTCGGCCACGCGCACGTGGGTCTGATTCAGGTACCAGATGCTCAGCGAGGTCGTGCCCGCGAGCGGCGTGAGCGCCCCGGCCTGGCCCGTGATCCCGCCTATCTGCGGCAGCGCCGGCAGGCCCAGGTTCGCGGTCTCCTGCACGGTTGCGGTCAGCGGGCCGAGCGGCTGCGACGAGGCCTGCTGGACGTCGGTCAGCAGCTGCGCGACGCTGATCTTCGGGAGCGAGGGCTCGGCGGCATTCGCCAGCGTGGCGGCCACCGCGACGATGCCCACGGCCGCGACAGCTCCGCTCGGCACTGCCCATCGTGCCTTGGCGCTGATCCTGCGCACCGCGTCACCCACCGATCCCGCCGCGTGACCCCGATTAACCCAACAATAGCCGCTGGAAAGGCAAAGCAAGCTAAGCGGGCGCCCAAGCCTTTGGCTAGCGGTCCTATTCGGCGGGGCTCGGGGAGGGCAGGATCAGGCCCCCGCGTCCGAGTACAGGACCGCCGGCTCGACCGCGCCGAACAGGACTCGGCCGCTGCTCTCTACCAGCACCGATACCAGCGGAGTCCGCAGCAGCCAGCCGCTGCCCCACGACCCGTGCACCGCGGTGGCATCCCTCGCGAGCACCCGGAGCGCGGCCAGGTCCGAGGCCGCGCCGGCGGGCAGCGACCCGGCCGGCAGCGGCTTGCCGCTGAACAGCGCGCGGACGAAGGCCGCTTCCTTCGGGCTCGTCGGGCTGGCCACGACGCGGAGCCAGTCCTGGCCGAAGTCCTGAGGTCCCCGACCACCGGCTGCCGGCGGGCTGGGGTTCACCAAGCCGCCGCCATTGCCCGGATTGCCCGACTGGGCCGCCTCCATCTGCCGGTCGAACGCCTTGATCATCGCGGCGCGCTGAGCCTTCGGCATGCTCGCCGGCAGGCTGCGGGCAAAGCTGGCGTTCATCTGCCGGAGAGCCTTCGCCGGTATGGGCGGGACCTTGCCCGCCGAGCCTGGGCTCGCAGCGCCGGGCGGCCCGCCCGGCAGCGACGAGATAGCGGAGAATGCGCTGGCGTCAAGACCTCCGAGCAGGCCCGCCGGGCCGAGGCCGGGGATCTTCTGCCTCTCGACCTTGGCGCCTGCGGGCGGGGTGAAGCTGAAGTTGGACGCGGCCGGCGCGCCGAACGTCAGCGACGTGAAGCCGATGCTGTAAACCGGCGCCGACGAGCCACGGGCGAACACCTGGACCCGCAGCGGAACGTACTTCTGCGCGTCGATCGCGATCAGGATCTGGCCGACGAGCGACTCGCTGCTGCGAGGCTGCACCGACAGCTGGTAGGCAGCTCGCCCGGCAACGTAGACGCTGCTCGCGACGGTGACCGACGTCGACGGGCCGACTGCGGCCAGCACCTGCCTGGCCATCGACGCCGGATCCGGGATCTGCGCGCCCGGGCCTCCCGGGGCGGACATGCCGGACTGGCCCGGCGGCAGCCCGTTCCCGGCAGGATTTTTGGTGCTCGGCAGGTCCAGCTTCACGGCGGTCTGAGTCTTGCTGTTCCAGAGCCACATCGTCCGGCCGTCGAGCCGCAGGTCGGTCTCGCCGGCGCGGACCGGCACGGCCACCCGGAAGTGCTGCGGGTTGAGGTACCAGAGGCTGAGCGTCGGGCTCTCCGGCAGGGCGAGCGACGGGCTCGCCGACGCCGCCGGGACCGGGAACGCCGGCAGTCCCAGGTTCGAGGTCTCCTGCACGGTCGCGGTCAGCGGCCCGGGCGACTTGGTCAGGTGCTGCTCGATGAGCGCCAGCAGCTGAGCCGGGCTGCGCGCGGGCAGCCGGGGCGCCGACTGCGCGCCGGCGATCGCCGCTACCGCGATGCCGACCACGGCAACCGCTACGACCGAGCCCGCCGGTATCGCCCAGCGGCTCCGGGCGCTGAATTTGAGCATGCTGATCAACCGCCATCCCCGTTGCCAATAGCCGCACAATAGCGGTACATCCGCACATTGGGATGTCGATACTCCGGCTTCCGAACAGGATGTTCATCCTGCGGGCGTCCGGCGCGCCATCCGTGCGCGCCCGGCCCGGAGCTGGGCGTGGCCCGACGCGGCTTTTGTCGGATTCGCCCACCTGGCCGGCCGACGAGCGATGCCCGATTCGCGCCCTATGTAACTGGGCGCCTCATCAGACTGGAGAGAAAACGTCCCCCCAGGACGGAAAGTCTCCGCCCCGATGAAACGGGGGCGATTTGCCCGCGGCTACTGGCCCGTGCCGACCGATCCCAGCGGGTCCCCGGAGTACTCGTGGATCGAGTCCAGGTTGTCGTGGGCCGGGTACTTATGCGCGGCCGGGCCGTCGGCGAACGCCGTCAGCACGTTCGCCGTCACCCGCTTGGTGAAGCGGGTCGTGGCCGCGCTGATCCCCCAGCCGTAGGTCGGCGCCCCGAACGCCTCCACCCAGCGCATCGTGCCCGCGTTGAAGACGCCCGCGCCGCCGGAGTGGGTGTAGTAGGCGGAGTCGGAGAAGCTGCTGGCGCCGTTGCAGACCAGCGGCGAGTGCGAGAGCACCTGGATCGGCCGCTCCAGCGGATAGGCGGGGTTGACCCGGTCGTACTCGATCCCGATCAGATGGTCGAACGTCGTGCCCTTCCGCACACCGGTCCCCTTGAACATCCAGGCGCTCGGGCTCTCGACCACGAAGTCCGAGATCGTCGGGTAGCCCTCGTAGATCGTGCCGATGACCGAGGACTCCGGGTCCGGGTTGGGCGGCTCGCGCCAGTCGCTGGTGACGAGGGCGTTATTGCGGCCGTACTCCGGGTCGAGTTGGTAGCTGGTCTTGTAGCAGACGACCTGCCGGTTGCTGCCGAGCGAGGAGGACTGCAGCCGGGTCCGCCTGAACATCGCGTTCGCGCCGAGGAAGGCCAGGTTCACGCCCCTGTCCCTGGCCGCGGTGACGATCGCCCGCTCCTCGGGCGACCAGTACTCGTCGTGGCCCGGCGAGATGAGCGCGCTGGCCCCGTCCAGCGAGTGCGGGTCGCTGGCGATGTCCATGGCCGTGAGGTAGGCCAGCGGGAGGCCCAGCCGTTCGGCCAGGTTGACCAGCTTGCGCTCGTACACCATGAACAGGTAGGCGCCGTCCTGGTCACCGGGCCGGTCCAGGCTCACGATGTAGGAGCGGTCGTCGTACCCGCCTGGGCCGAGGTAGAGGTCGTAGGTGCCCCAGGTGTTATAGGCCTGCCAGGTCGGCACCGCGGCCTTCAGCACGACTTTCCCGTGCGCGCTGGACGAGCGCACCATGACGGGAACGTAGCGCTGCGCACCTGAATGCGCATCGAGGCGGAAGAGATAGGCCCCTTCCGGCCAGTCGTCGGTCGGAACGGTCAGTGACTCGCCCCAGCGGGCCACCACGGTGCGCGTGCCGCCGGAGATGTCCGGCCCGCTCTGCTGGTGGCCATGGATCCACGGTGACTGCCAGACCCGGCGGGCGAGGTCCCCGCCGTACCAGCCCATCCGGAACGCGAGCACCCTGAACTCGCGCGACGTGGTCGACACGTACAGGCGGATGGGCTCACCCGGCCGGACGCTGGCCTGGCCGGCGTAGCCCAGGATCGCGTCCGGCGCGCCGAGCGTCTTGATCCACCAGTTCGGGTCGCCCTTCTTGGAGTTCTCCGCGATCGCAGCGGGATGCAGCGCGGCGTTACGCCCCCCGCCTGCGCTCTTGCCGCCGGCCAGCTTGCCGTCAGACTGGGTCGCCGACTTGCCGATACTCGCGGCTGCGACGACGGCAGCCGGAACGGCAGCGGCCGCCGCGGCGCGGCCGATGAATGCTCTACGCGTCCAGGCCATACATCTAGCATGACCCGGTCAGGCACCTGGGTAGGTCAAAGACGCGCAATACTTGGGCCGGTTTCGGCCGGTCACGGGCTGCCGGCGAGGGCTGCCGTCCGCGCGACCAGCCCGGGCTACCAGCGGCCGAGCGGGTACAGGACCGCCGTCACCGCGACGACCGCGAACAACAGGGTCAGATACGCGATCGACAGGTGGAACAGCCGCATCGGGGCGGGCGCGGAGCCGTCGGATGAAACCGGGCGGAGCCCGGTTTCATCCGCTGACTGTGCTTGATCAAACACTGCGATCCGGCCGCGCAGCCGGTGGGCCTCGGCCAGGAACCAGCCGCCGAGCCCGAGCGCGCAGCAGCCATAGATCCAGCCCGAGTACGGCGCCAGGGCCAGGGTGGCCGCCACCATCACGTAGGAGTAGCCGAGGATCTTGCGCGCCACCACCGCGGGCGTGGCGACGACCGGCAGCATCGGCACGCTCGCCGCCGCGTAATCGTCGCGGAACTTCATCGCGAGGGCCCAGAAGTGCGGCGGCGTCCAGAAGAAGATCACCGCGAACAGCACGCCCGCCCAGATGCTGACCCGGCCGGTGACCGCCGCCCAGCCGACCAGGACGGGGAAGCAGCCCGCCGCGCCGCCGATCACGATGTTCGAGGCCGTCCGGCGCTTGAGCCCGAGGGTGTAGACGAACACGTAGAACAAGATCGCGCCGTCGGCCAGCACCGCGGACAACCAGTTGGCCAGCAGCCCGAGCAGGAGGGTGGCGCAGGCGCCGAGCACGATGCCGGAGGCCAGCGCCTCGCCCGGCTTGATCGTCGCGCTGGCTCCCCTGGCGACGAGCGGCCGGCGTGATGTGCGCCGCATTATGGCGTCGATGTCGCGGTCGATGTAGCAGTTCAGCGTGTTGGCGCTGCCCGCGGCCAGCGCCCCGCCGATGAGGGTAACCACGATCAGCCTGGCCGAGGGCAGGCCGCGGGCGGCGAGCAGCATCGTCGGCAGGGTCGTGACCAGGAGCAGTTCGATGATCCTCGGCTTGGTCAGCTGGAACAGAGACCTGGCGATGACCGCGGCACTGCGGCGCCCAGTGCTGGCAGTGCTGGCCCGGGGGACGACCCCCGGAACCCCCGCGGCAGCCATGACTTCACCGAGTCCGTCGGGATCGGCGACGCCGGGCCCGACCGCCCCTGTGACGTGTGTCAATGCCCCGCCTCCGCGACTGTCCGTGATGCCCGCGCCGGCGTGCCGGGCAATGTCCCGGCTCAGGCACCGCGCGCCAGCAGACACGTTACCCGGTGCACTACAGCCGGTAGGTTATCGGCCGGCTCGGCTGGCCAAGCCGCTGCGGCGCAGGCGATAGATTCGGATCCTGCTCTGACGGTCTGGCGCGAGGGGTTGACAGGCGGATGCCAGGCATGAACGGCGGGCTGAGCCCGGCCAATCCGGCGCTCCAGTCAGCCTTCAGGACCGCGCTGGATAACCAGGGCATCCTCGCTTTGCTCATCTTCGTGGTCATCGCCATCGCCTGGGTGGCCTGCCGCGAGCTGCTGCCAGCCAGGGTCAGGGTGCACCTGGCGACGGCCAGGGCCGCGGCCTCGGCCGAGCCGGCCGCGCGCAGGCTGCTGCGCATCGGCTTCGGCGCCTTGTGGATCTTCGACGCGATCCTGCAGGCGCAGCCGGCGATGGCGGCCGGCCTGCCGTCACAGGTCGTCGCCCCCGCGGCCGCGGGTGCCCCCGGCTGGGTCCAGCACCTCGTGAACTGGGCGGGCACCGGCTGGTCGTATCACCCGGTGCAGGCCGCAGCCAGCACGGTGTGGATTCAGCTCGGCGTCGGCGTCTGGCTGATCGCGTGCAATCGCGGTCCCTGGTCCCGGCTGGGCGGTGTGGCGAGCGTCGCCTGGGGCCTGGTGGTGTGGATCTTCGGGGAAGCCTTCGGCGGCATGCTCAGCCCTGGCCCGAGCGTGCTGTTCGGCGCGCCGGGCGCGGCCCTGCTCTACTGCGCCGCGGGCGCGCTCATCGCGCTGCCGATGCGCAGCTGGGAGGGCGACCGGCTCGGCCGCCGGGTGCTCCAGGTCACCGGCGGCTGCCTGGCCGCGCTGGCGGTGCAGCAGGCCTGGCCAGGCCGCGGGTTCTGGCAGGGCAGCATCCACGGCCGGCCCGGATCGCTGACCGACATGATCCAGTCGATGGGAGCCACGCAGCAGCCCAGGGCGCTGGCCCGCCTGGTCACCGACTTCGGCGGCTTCGTGGCCGGGCACGGCGCCGCCGTGAACCTGTTCGCGGTGGTCGTGCTGGCGGCCGGCGGCGCGGCCCTGCTCACCGGCCGGCGGGCGATCATCAGGCCGGCCGTGATCGGCCTGCTCGTCTTCTTCCTGGCCGACTGGGTTCTGGTGCAGGATCTCGGGTTCTTCGGCGGCACCGGCACCGACCCGAACAGCATGGTCCCGCTCGCACTCCTCCTCGTCGCCGCGTACGTGGCGATGACGAAGGCGCCGCAGCCGGCCCCGGCCGGGGAAACCGCGGAGCCGGCCGCGCCTGCGCCCGCCAGAGCGGCGAACCTCGGGAGGCGGCTCGCGATCTCGCTCGGCACCGCGAGCGCGAGCGTGGTGGTGGCGCTCTGGGCGGGCGGCATCCTGGTGCTGGGCACCGCGCCCATGGCGGCCGCCGAGGCGAGCCGCACCGCCGACCCGATCATCGCGACCTCGCTCAACGGCTCGCCCGCCACGCTGCACTCCAGGGCGGCGCCGTTCAGCCTGACCGACCAGGACGGCAGGCAGGTGTCGCTGGCCAGCCTCCGCGGCAAGGTCATCCTGCTCACGTTTCTCGACCCGGTCTGCACGAGCGACTGCCCGCTGATCGCGCAGGAGTTCCGCACCGCGGGGCAGTTGCTCGGCGGCCAGTCCGGCCACGTCGCGCTGGTCGCGATCGTCGCGAACCCGCTCTACCGCTCGCTCGCCTACACCAGGGCCTTCGACCGGCAGGAGCGACTGACCACGATCCCGGACTGGCTGTTCCTCACGGGCACGCAGGCGCAGCTCACGCAGGTCTGGAAGGACTACTACGTGACGGCCGAGGTGGAGGGCGCCGGCTCGATGGTGCTGCACCCGGACATCGCCTACGTGATCGACGCCCGCGGTGTCATGAGGACCGAGCTGAACATGGACCCAGGGCCGGGCTCGCCGAGCTCGCAGTCGTCGTTCGCGGTCGAGCTCGCCCAGGCCGCCGAGCGCTTGCTGGGATCGTCATGACCGGCCGGGCCGGCCGCCGGGCGGGCGCCGTCACGGTCGCGCTCGGCGCCGCGGTCCTGCTCGCCGCCTGCGGCTCCGGCGGTCAGGGTACGGCCGGGACCGCCGCCCCGCCGGCCCAGGTCAGCGTCCCGATGGCCACCTCCGTCGGCGGTTCGGGCGGAACGGCCTACGCCGTGGTCGACATGGGCGGGTCGGCTGCGGACCACGAGAATTTCTGGCAGCTCTTCGCCCGCGCGGCCGGGTCGGCGGCCTGGCGGCTCGCGACGCCAGCGGGCGTGGCCAGCAACGGCGGCGTGGTCGCCGCGGTCACCGGTGCCAGCTCGGTGGCGGCCGGCTTTCGGCCGAGCCAGGACCTGACGTTCTCGCCCGTGGCCACCAGCACCGACAGCGGCGGCTCCTGGTCGGCCGGCTCGCCGGTCATGTTCGGGCTGGCCAGCGACCCGGACGCGCTCGCTGCGGGCCCGGCAGGCCGCCTGATCGCGCTGACGAGCAACGGCACGGTCGCGGTCCAGAGCCAGTCGCAGGCGGCATGGACCACACTGGCCACGGAGCGGCAGATCGCCGCGAGCCCGGCCGGCCGCACCTGCGGGCTGACCCGGCTGACGGCGGTCGCGTTCACCGCGCAGGGCACCCCGATGGTGGCCGGCGCCTGCGACCGGACGTCGGCCCCCGGCATCTTCGCCAAGGCCGCCGGCTCCTGGTCGCTGACCGGCCCGGCGCTGCCGAGCCCCGCCCGCAGTGCGGTACTCGCGATGGCCACGGCGGGCTCGGTAACAACCGCGATCATCAGGACGGGAACGGGCGCATCCGCCCGGCTGGTCGCAGCCTGGCGCGGCGCGGCCGGCCCGTGGACAAGTTCGGCCGCGCTGCCGGTGAGCTCCGGATCGGTGCTCTCGGCCTCGATCTGGCCGTCCGGCGCGGCGGGGCTGGTGCTGTCGGGCTCCCGGGCCGCCCTGCTGTCCGGAACTGGTGCCAGCTGGCAGGAACTGACCGGCCTGCCGGCCGGGACCGTGACCCTGGCCCCGGAGCCGCATGGGCAGGCGGAGGCGCTGACGGCTCGCGGCAGCTCGTTCCGCGCCTGGACATTGAACTCAGGATCCTGGCAGGTTGTGCAGACGGTCAGCGTCCAGATCCCCTACGGGTCGTCCGGTTAGCTAGCAGCCGACCGCGGCCACGGCGGCGGTGAACGCCGTCTCCCACCCCTCGCGGGTACGGACCGGGCCGGGCGGCGCCGGCTTGGCGCGCTCGAGCGCGGCGAGCGCGGAGCGCGTGACGTCGGCGGCGCCGGCCGAGGTGACCATGGCGTTGCCGAGCTCAAGCTCGTGCTGCAGGTTGTCGCGGCCGTGGCCCTGGACGACGTCGAGCAGGAGCAGCGGCCGGCCGACGGTTCGCGCCTCCGCGCAGGTGTCACCGGAGCTGGTGATGACCAGATCCGCCGCGGACATCAGGTCGGCGACGCGGTCGGTGAAGCCGAACGCCCGCACCCGCGGCTGGCGCGCCGCCACCTCGGCGAGCTTGCGGGTCAGGCGACTGTTGTTCCCGGCCACGGCGAGCACGTTCACGCCGGCGCTGGCCAGCGCCTCGGCGACGGCGGCGAGCGGACCGAGCCCCCAGGCGCCGGACATCAGCAGCACGCACCGTTCGCCGGGCGGGAGGTTGAGCTCCTGCCTGGCCTGGAGCTGGCTCTGCGGCCGGTAGAACGCGGGCCGGACCGGCGGCGGCACGACCTCGACTCTGGCCTCCGGCCGGAACCTGAGCACCGCGAGCTCGGCCACCTGCGCGGTGACCAGGTACAGGTCCACGTTCGGATGCACCCACATGCGGTGCGGGGTCACGTCGGTGCAGAACACGATGTGCCGCATCGACGGGTACCGGCTCGCCAGTGCGCTCGTGGCCGAGGCCCCGGTGGCGAAGACCGAGATCACCAGATCGGCCGGGTTCTCGTCGAGGTGCGCCCGCAGCGCCGGCACGAGCTGCCTTCTCGCGCCGGCGTCGGCCAGCAGCGCGAGGCGGCCGCCCGTCCGCAGCGCCGAGTAGTGGAACGCATCGAACATGCCGGGGACGCCGAGCATGGTCCGGAAGACCGTCTCCCCGACCGAGCTGGGACGCTTGCCCAGCATGTGCATGGTGTCGAGCGTCCTGGTCGCCCAGCCCTGGGCCTCCAGCGAGCCGGCGCAGGCCATGGCGAGCGCGTCATGGCCCATGCCGATGGAGCCAGACAGCAGAAGCGCTGACCTGGTCTCGGTCACGAGCTCTCCTGTTCGTCGAGCCAGTCCAGGTACTGCCGGACGCCGGTGGCGAACGCGGTGACCGGCGCCCAGTCCAGCAGTTCCTTGGCGAGCCGGGCGGATATCGGCGCGCCCTGGTAGTCGGCCGCCCTGGCCTCCGTGTGCCGGACCTGGACCGGCCTGATCAGGCTGCAGACGGTGTCGGCGATCTCGCGAACCGAGACCGGGGTGCCGCCTTCCAGCGCGAGCGTCTGGTCGGCGGCGGCCGTCGACAGGGCGCGCACGTGCGCGTCGGCGAGGTCCTCGACGTAGACGTAGTTGCGCTGCTGCTCGCCGGTGCCGGCGATCGTGATGGGCTCGCCGTCCCTGGCCGCCCGGACGAACCTGGCGACCACCAGCGCGTCGCGCATCCGCGGACCGTAGGGAATCCCGTACCGCAGGATCGTGAAGCGCTGCCCGAACATCTCCCGGTAGCTGTGCACGAGCAGTTCCGCCGACAGCTTGGTGGCCACGTAGACGTGCCCGGGGCTGCGCAGGTCGACTGGCACGTCCTCGGTTAGCTCGCCGCGGCCGACCGCGGCCCCGTACACCCAGACGGTGCTGGCCAGCATGAACCGCTGGACCCCCGCCTGGCGGGTCGCTTCGAGCACCCTGGCCGTCCCCTCGACGTTCAGCCTTACTGCCCCCACTGGGTCGGCGGCCACGTCGTTCACGTCGGCGGCGCCGGCCAGGTGGAACACCGCGTCTGCCCCGGCCACCGTGGCCGCCAGCGCGTCCGGCTCGAACAGGTCCGCGTGCCAGTACTGCGCCGCCGGGTTGATCCAGCGTGAGCTGGGGTCGAGTACCGAGACCTGATGACCGGCCCGCAGCAGGTGATCAACAACGTGTGAGCCGATGAAACCGCAGCCCCCCGTGACTGCTACCCGCATGGGCACTCCTCTACCCCGGTCGCCGCAGCGAACAAAATGTGGTGGATTCCGGTCAGACCCTGGCGAGCGTCTCGTAGGCCGCTGACACCGCGGCGCCGACCTGGTCAACTTCGTCGCTGGTCATGTCCGAGTGCACGGGCAGGCAGATGTGCCTGGCGCACAGGTCCTCGGCCACCGGCAGCGGCGGGCCGGCGTACTCGGCGAACACCGGCTGCTGATGCAGCGGCAGGTCATAGACCTCACCCGCGAGCCGGACCTCGTGCTCCTCGGCGAGTTGCCGGCGGAAGCGGGCCCGGTCGGTGCCTTCGGGCAGGACCGCTATGTACTTGTAGTAGTTGCTGCGGCAGCCATCGGGCTCGGCGAGCGGCTCGAGCCCGTCGAGGCCGGCGAGCATCTGGTCGTAGCGGGCGGCAACGGAGCGCCGGTGCTCGATGAACTCGCTCAGCCGTCGCAGGTGCACCAGGCCGGTGACGGCCGCCTGCTCGCTCATCCGCCAGGCGTAGCCGTGCAGCACGTGATGGTTCGCCGCGACGCTGCCCTTGCCCTGGTCGCGGTAGATCCGCGCGGCCTGCTCGAGGTCGGCCGACCGGGTGATGATCATCCCGCCCTCGCCGCAGGTGACCACCTTGGTCGGGAAGAACGAGAAGCCCGCCGCGACCCCGAACGAGCCCGCCGGGCTGCCGTTGTAGCTGGCGCCGTGAGCGTGCGCGGCGTCCTCGACCAGCGCGATGCCGCGCTCGGCGCACAGCAGCCGCAGTTCGTCCGCCTGCGGCGAGATCAGGCCGCCGATGTGGACCAGCATGACCGCGGCGGTCTGCGGGGTCAGCGCGGCGGCCACGGTCTTCGGGCTCAGCGCGAACGTCAGCGGGTCGATGTCCGCGAACACCGGACGCGCGCCTGCCCGCAGCGCGGCCTCGGCGGTCGCGAAGAACGTGTTGGCGGGAACGATGACCTCGCGGCCGGCCACGTCCAGCCCGCGCAGGATTATCTCCAGGGACGCGGTCCCGCTGGACACGGCGATCGCGCGTGGCAGCTGGCCGCCGGTCCCGGCGGGCGGACAATGAGCAGCGGCGAACGCCGCCTCAAACTGACGGGTATACGGGCCCAGGGTCAGAGCGCCAGTTCTGAGAATCTCGGCCGTCGCCGCGGCGATCTCATCGCGGTCGGCGGGAGGAAAGACGATACGGGCTGCTTGCACTGCCAATCGGGGTTCCCCTTGACCTCGGCGGGCGACGGAAATAGACCGATAGTCCTATGTAAAGCGAAACCGTGCGATACCTAGCGATAATTTGCCTTCTGAGCCGACGCAAGCGGTTTTGATTCGTTGCGGGCCATTCCGAGCCACTTCGCGCCGGCTGTTAATCTTAGCGTCTTCGCTGACCCAAGTGGCGCGACTGCCAATGCCGGACCTGACGGGTCTGTCACCTGAGAACGGCGGACAAAGGCCAGCGGTTCGGCACGAACGAGGATACGGAACAAATGGTGAATTCCGCCGATGGCGACTCCGGCTCCCTTCGGCGAGCGGCCATTGCCGCCGCCGTGGTGGCGGCCGGCCTCGCGGTCGGCCAGGCCGGCCCGGGTATCACGGGGCTCGGCCCGGTACGCAGGCTGCTCTTCCCGCGGCTGGCCGGCCAGGGTGATCCCGGTCACGTGGCGCTGACGTTCGACGACGGGCCCGACCCCGGCTCCACCCCGCAGTTCGCCGAAACGCTGGCGAGCCGCGGCGTGCGGGCGACGTTCTTCATGCTCGGCAGCATGGTCGAGCGCGCACCCCAGCTCGCCGCCGACCTGGCCGCGGCCGGGCACGAGATCGCGGTTCACGGCTTCGAGCACCGCTACCTGCCCGCGCGGATGCCGCTGGCGGCCCGCGCCGATCTGCACCGGGCCACCGAGGTGATCGCGGAGGTGACCGGCCGCCGGCCGCGGTTTTTCCGGCCCCCGTACGGCGTGCTGAGCGGGCCCGCCCTGCTGACGGCCAGGGAACTCGGTCTCACGCCGGTCCTGTGGGGCGCCTGGGGGCGCGAGTGGACTCCCGGCTCGACGCCGGCCTCGGTGTACGCGACGCTCTCCGCTGGCCTGGCCGGTGGAGTCACCGTGCTGCTCCACGATTCGGGCTGTACGTCGCCGCCCGGATCCTGGCAGGCCGGGCTCGGGGCCCTGCCGCTGCTGCTGGACGAGTGCGCCGAGCGCGGGCTGCGGGTCGGGCCGGCCTGCGAGCATGGCCTGCCTCCTCGCTGACATGACTTCGCCCGGGTCCTCTCGGACCCGGGCGAAGTCATCGGCGGATGCAGTGACGGCGAGATGTGGGAGGCGTGGCGGTCAGGCGCTGGCCTTGCGCCCGCGGGGCTTCACGACGGCCCCGGTCATGCCGGTCAGCCCGTAGGTGATCGCCCCGTGCCACAGCGCCGTGTAGGCGGCGCCGCCGATCCAGCTTCCGTGCAGCACGGTCAGCACGAACACCACGATCGCGGTCGCGGCTCCCGGCACCGCGGCGTAGCGCCACGGCCGTCTGAGGGCCCAGCGGAGCGCCCGGGTCTTGCGGGACCTGACCAGTGCGCCCGCGCCCGCCACGGCGAAGAAGGCGACCATCCCCATGGACAGCGCCGTCGCCCACTCAAGGCGGAAGCTGAACAGGTGCGTGACCAGGTGAAGCATCAGGTCTGCCCCGGCGACGACGACACCGGAAGCTGTGGCGAGCTTCCACGGCGCGTCCGAGAACACCGCGCCGGAGACTGCCATCTCCTCGCGCTTGTTCAGGTCGGTCTGGTAGGTGCTTGGTGGTGCCGACATCACGACTCCTGCTCGCGGCCTATTCATTCTGACAGTGCTCAAGATATATCTTCAGGTGGGCGCTGACAAGATATATCGCCTTGGGGGCCCGAACTCTGACGCACGCGATAGGTGATCCTCAGAGCTCGTTCAGCTAACGTCCAGGTCGGTAGTGCTTACTTAGATCTGCCAGGTCTACCTAGCAGGCTACGGGCGTACGTGGGATCGGGTCCGGCGTGAGCCGGACATAAGCTGGCATGGCACTTGCGCAGAGGGTGATGAGATGCACGAAGAGCAGAGCGGCGAAGGCCAGCGGCCAGAGGCCTGGTCCGCCTGGCCGAGCCCCGGCGGCCAGTCCGAGCCCAGCGATGCGCCTGGTCAGACCGGCGGAGCAGCTCAGCCCGGAGAGCACCCCTCGTTCACCCAGCCCATCGGCTACCCGGCCGACGACTATCGCCAGCAGAGCCCTCAGCCCGGCCAGCAGAGCCCTCAGCCCGGCCAGCAGAGCCCTCAGCCCGGCCAGCACGGCGCCTATCCGCCGCCCCCGCCGCCGCCCTTCGGCCAGGCGGGCGGCTACACCAGCTACGGACAGCCAGGCGAATACGGGCAAGCAGGGGGATACGGCCCGCCGGGTGGCTACGGCTACACCGGCTACGGGCAGCCGGGCGGATACGGGCCGCCGCCGCGGCGACGGGTCGCCAACGCGATCGTCTACATCGCGGTAGCGGCGGTCGCGGCCACCGCCGGCGGGCTCACGGTTTACGCATCCAGCAGCCACAACACGCCCGCGGCCAGCTCGGGCACGAGCGGCGGCGGCAACACCGGCGGCAGCGGTAACGTCCCGAACTTCCAGTTCCCAGGGCAGAGCGGCGGGAACACCGGCGGCAACTCGGGCAGCGGCTCAGCCGGCAGCAGCGCTGTGAGCCCGGCGATCACGGGGAAGGTCAAAGACGCTGTCCTGCCGGGCCTGGTGACGATCAGCGGAAACCTGAAGTACCAAGGCGATGCGGACGCGGCGACCGGGATGGTCATCTCCAGCAACGGCCTGGTGCTTACTAATAATCACGTCATCAATGGCACGACCGGCCTGAGCGCGGTCGTGGTCTCGACCGGCCAGCGATTCTCGGCGAAGTGGCTCGGCTACGACAAGTCATCCGATGTCGCTGTGATCCAGCTCGTCGGCGCGTCGGGCCTGCGCACCGTGCCCCTCGGAAACTCCAACTCGGTCAAGGTCGGGGATGGCGTCGTAGCGATGGGCAACGCCAACGGCACCGGCGGCATCAGCACGGTGACGGGGAGGGTCACCGGGCTCAATAAGTCCATTACCGCCAGCGATGACGGCAGCAGCGACTCCGAGAACCTCCAGAACATGGTCGAGACCGACGCCGACATCATCCCCGGTGACTCCGGCGGCCCGCTCGCCAGCACCAGCGGCAAGGTCATCGGGATGGACACGGCCGCCAGCACGAACGCGATTGGTTACGGCAGCCAGACTGTCGGCTTCGCCATCCCGATCAACCGCGCGATGTCCATCGCCCAGCAGATCATCAGCGGCCACTCCAGCTCGGTGGTCAGGGTCGGCTCGGCCGGATTCCTCGGCGTGCTGGTGACCAGCGGAAGTAACGGCCAGCAGAGCACGGATCCCAACCCGAGCGATCAGCTGCAGCAGCAGGAGCAGGCCGAGAATCAGGGCGGCGGCCTCGGTGGCACCCAGTACCCGCCGTCCAGCAGCTGCCTCCCCAGTGACGCCAGCGCCGGGATCCCGAGCAAGATCGCGCCGGTCAGCTCCGGCACGCTCGTCCTCGGGTCGCTCTGCGGGACCCCGGCGAGCTCGGCGGGCCTGGGCATCGGCGACGTGATCACGCGCCTCAACGGCGCGTCGGTCGGTGCGCCGTCCTCGCTGGTCGGGATACTGGGCAGCCTGCACTCGGGGCAGTCGGTCAGCATCACCTGGGTCACGCCGAGCGACGTGACCATGAACCGCTCGATGACGCTGATCGCGGCGCCACCGGCCTAAGCCAGTCCGGCAAGGATCCCTGTCGGGGTACAGCTCAGCCGGCCGGAGCCAGCCAGGTCAGCATGCGCGCCTCGCACTGCTCGATCTGCTCGAGCGGGACGTGCTCGTTCCTGCTGTGAGCCACGTGGGGGTCGCCGGGCCCGTAGTTCACCGCCGGGATCCCGAGGGCGTCGAACCTCGCCACGTCGGTCCATCCGAGCTTGGCCCGCGGCTCGCCGCCGACGGCCGCCACGAACGACGCCGCCGCCGGATGGCCGAGACCCGGCCGCGCACCGCTGGCCGCATCGGTCAGCCGCACCTCAAAGCCGGCGAATACGTCGCGTACATGATCGGCCGCCTGCTCCGGCGAGCGGTCGGGCGCGAACCGGAAGTTCACGGTGACCTCGCACTCGTCGGGGATGACGTTTCCGGCCACGCCGCCGCTGATGCGCACCGCGTTGAGACCCTCGTGGTAGCTCAGCCCGTCGACCACTGGCTGCCTGGCCTGGTAAGCGCGCAGCAGGTCAAGGATCCCGCCGGCGCTGTGAATGGCGTTGCTGCCCATCCATGACCTGGCGCTGTGCGCCCGCTCGCCCGTGGCAACGATCTGGGCCTGCAGCGTGCCCTGACAGCCACCCTCGACCACGGCGCCAGTGGGCTCCATCAGCACGGCGAAGTCAGCGGCCAGCAGCTCGGGCCGGTTGCGGCTGAGCCGCAGCAGCCCGTTGCGCGCGGCCTCAACTTCCTCGCAGTCGTAGAACACGTACGTGATGTCGCGGACGGCCGACGTCAGCTGGGCCGCCAGCCGGAGCTGGACGGCCACGCCCGACTTCATGTCGCAGCTGCCGCAGCCGTAGAGCATGCCGCCCTCGCGCCGGGACGGCAGATTGCCGGCTATCGGGACGGTGTCGATGTGCCCGGCCAGCACGACGCGCTCGCTGCGGCCGAAGTCGGTCCGGGCGACGATCGCGTTGCCGTCCCGGTAAAGGACCAGGTGCGGCAGCTGCGAGACCGCGGCGAAGATCGCATCAGCCAGGGGCTGCTCGCCTCCGCTGACCGATTCGATGTCCACCAGGTGAGCGGTCAGATCCGTAGCCGGCACGCGAAGGTCGAGTTCCACCTGCGGCAGCCTAGTGCAGCTCGGCGAAGCACGGCGGCTGGCCGCCCCCGCGCACGCTCTGGCGCCCGCTCACGGAAGAGGTGTGCCTATCTACTGCCGCTATCACGACAGTAGATAGGCACACCCTGTGGAGTTGATCTTTTGCCGGCTGGTCAGCCGCGCTAGCTTCGCGCGGCCCCGGCCGCGGCCCGCGGGCGCCCGCCGGCCAGGCCGCGCGCCGCGGAGGTCAGCGCCCTGACAATGACGGCCACGGACGGACGACGGACCGCTGAGTCCCGCGCCACCGCGTAGAGGGCGCGAGCCGGGCTGGTACCGGGTAGTTCGCGCACCACCACGCGCGCGTCGCCGCCGGCGAGGGACAAGCGCGGGAGGAGCGCGATCCCGATCCCGCGCGCCACCAGGCTCAGGATCGTCGCCAGTCCCTCGAACTCTGACGGCATCGTCGTGATGCCGCCGGACGCGGACAGAACCTGGTCGAACGCCCGCCTCGAGGCCTCACCGGCGGGCGGCGCCAGCCAGGGCTCGTCGCGCAGCCGATGCAGGGCGACCGGCTCGCGCAGATCGGCGGCCCAGTGGCCGCGAGGAACGACGAGCACGAGCGGGTCGGTGATGAGCGGAAAAAGTCTGAGCGCCTCGGACTGGCCCGCCGCCAGCCGTCCGCTCCAGTCGTCCACGATCGCGACATCGACCTGGCCGGCCCGGACCAGCCGCAGCACCTCGGCGCCCTCCTGGGTCTGGCGCAGCAGCAGCCGAAGGCCGGGATGCGCACGCGCCGTCCTGGTCAGTGCCGGAGCGAAGGCGACGGCTGCGCTCGGGAACGCCGAGATCGTCACCCGGCCCGCGGGCTCGGGCGCGGCCAGGTCGGCCTCGGCAGCCTCGATCATGGCCAGAATCTCGGCCGCCCGGCCGGCCAGGCGCCGGCCGGCCTCGGTCAGCTCGGCTGCGCGCGGCGTGCGGTCAAGCAGCGCCGTGCCAGCCTCGCGCTCGAGCGTAGCCAGCTGCTGCGACACCGCGGACGGGGTGTAGCCGAGCGCCGCCGCGGTAGCCGCGATGGTGCCGCGCTGCGCGAACTCGAGCAGCAGTCGCAGCCGGTGCACATCGAGCATTCAACTAGCATAAGCCAGGCTTATCCTCGCCCACAGATTTACTCGCTGACTCTGATGCTTCGACTCATCTATCCTGGTGAGACGTCTAAGGCGGGCACCGGCGCCTGTCGAATTTTCAAGACCGACGTAACCCCCACCCCGCAGCTAGGAGTTTTTGCCATGCCCTGGGCTGGCCGAACGCCCCCCACGCCCGCCGCTGGCACGCCCGTCCGGAGCCTGACGGCTCCGGCTCCGCTTGCCGACAGCCACGCATCCGTCCCCGTGTCCGCAACTCTCGCCGTTAACGACGCCATCGCCGCCAGGAAGCGGAACGGCCAGCCGGTGCTGCCGCTCGGGTTCGGCGAGGCGGGCATTCCCGTCCTCCCGCTGCTCGCCGCCGAGCTCGCCGCGGCGGCCAGCCGTGGCGGGTACGGGCCGGTCGCCGGCTCGCCTGAGCTGAGAGCGGCGGCCGCAGGTTACTGGTCCAGGCGCGGCCTGCCCACAACTCCTGATTCCGTGGTGGCCGGCCCGGGCAGCAAGGCGCTACTCTTCGGCCTGCTGATCGCCATCGGATCCGACGTCGCCGTGGCCAGGCCGAGCTGGGTCAGTTACGCCGCGCAGGCGCGGCTGACCGGCCTGCAGCCGCAGTTCGTCCGGGCCGCCGCCGGGCACGGCGGCATCTGCGATCCGGACGAGCTCGCCCGCGTGGTGCAGGAGAGCCGCGCCGCCGGACGCTCGCTGCGGGCCGTCATCGTGACACTGCCGGACAACCCGACCGGGACACTGGCCACGCCGCACGCGGTGCGCGAGTTGTGCGAGGTCGCGGTCAGGTACGACCTGATCATCATCTCCGATGAGATCTACCGCGATCTCGTGCACGACGAGAGCACGCAGTTCCTCAGCCCGGCCCAGGTTGCGCCGGATCGCACCGTGGTCACCACCGCGCTCAGCAAGAGCCTCGCGCTCGGCGGCTGGCGGCTCGGCGTGGCCCGGCTGCCCGCAGGCGAGCTCGGGGCCACGCTCCGCGACCGGCTGCTCGGCGTCGGCAGCGAGATCTGGTCGGCTCCGGCGGCGCCGATCCAGCAGGCGGCCGCGCTGGCGTTCAGCGAGCCGCCGGAGATCCGCAACCGGGTCGCGCAGAGCCGGAGGCTCCACGCGGCGGTTGCGCGGGGCGTGGCCGACGTGTGCAGGAACGCGGGGCTGACGGCGCCGGACCCGCAAGCGTCCTTCTACGTGTATCCCGACTTCGAGCCGTGGCGCGGCTGGCTCCGCAGCCGCGGCATCCACAGCGGCGCAGACCTCGCCAGGCACCTGATCGGGCAGTACGGCATGGGATCGCTGCCCGCCAGCGCGTTCGGCGAGGCCGAGGATGCGCTCCGGCTGCGGCTGGCCACCGCGATGATCTACGGTGACACCGACCTGCAGCGCGAGGAAGCACTGGCGGCCGCCGACCCGCTCCGGCTGCCACCAGTTGCGACCGCCCTGACCCGGCTCAGCGAGATCCTCGGCGACCTCGGGCCGTGACCCCCGAGCGATCGAAATAGATAAACCTGAAAATCATTACGCCGATAAGCACGGCAATGACGCCGAACAGGCCCAGTGCGAGCATTCCGACGTCAGGCCGGCGCATCGTGTCTCCTGCCAGTGCAAGCATCCAGTCCCCCAAGCCGGTAGTTAGTCAAACATTAAGAAATCCCGGCGTTGCGCGGCGCGGGCCACGCCGCGCAACGCTGGGATTTCATTTCCGTTTAGAGAACGACCTCTAGCGCGGCAATTCCGATATCGGGCCGGATCGGATTGCAGGTCGGGCAGCGCTCGCCGCGGCCGGGGATGTTGAGCCAGAAGCCGTCTACGAGGTGCTGGCTCGCCCGGATCGCGGCGACCAGTTGCGCGCTGGTCACCAGGCCGCCAGGAGGATTCGTCGAGACGCCGGCCAGCACTCCGACGTGAGGGCTGGCCGCCCGCGCCTGCTCCGCCGCCGCAGCGACGAAGGCGGCATAGCCGGCCGGATCCCGCTCCAGACTCTGCGCCTGGATCTCGATGACGTCCGCATGCTGCGCCATCGCCGCCGCGAGGCCCAGGCCGAGGAAGGACCTTGACCGTGCTGCCGCGGCCTGGCCGGGCGCTAGCACGGCAGTGAGGTTGAGGGCCGGCGCCACGATGAACTGCAGGCCGTGCGCGCGAGCCGCGGCGGCCGCCCGGGCGGCGGCCGACACCGGGTCGCGTTGCTCGCTCACCGGCGTGAAGGACCAGGCCTCCGGGTCGTACAGCACCGCCTGCGTCTGCGCGGGCAGTGCGCCCGCCTGCACGGCCGTCACCAGCTGAGCCGACGACGCGAAGGTCACGGCGGGCAGCGCCCCGGCCAGCGACTGCGGCTGCTGGCCCGGCTGCAGGAGTTCGTAGACCCTGGTCTGAGCGAGGCCGCCGAAGACAGTGTGGTTCCTGACGACCTGGGCGAGCGCGGGCCGGGCCAGGAGCCACGCGGGGATCTCGGTCGTCCGTTCGCGTGATCCCCGCGGATCAGTGCCGCCAGGTGCGCGGGCGGCCGCGCAGCCGGTCATGAGCACCGGGGCAGCCGCCGCGAGCACCTGCAGGCAGCGGCGCCTGCCCATGGGGCGGCCTGGCGGCACTGCCACTAGCCCGACCTCCGGTCGAGAGTGACGTTCGCCGTCATGCCATCGAGGGGCGGATCGGCCCAGCGACTGGTCACGGCCACGATCGCCTCGTACATATCGCCGTCGGCGGTGCGCACAGGCGTGGCGAGCAGTTCCTGGATGATCCCCCGGATCGCGGTCAGGCTGGCCGCAGGCACCGAGACCGACACCGGCTGCCCGGTCCTGACCGACGCGGCTGAGCTCTCCGGCACGAGCACCAGTACTTCCCAGCTCGGGGACGTGCGCAGCTGGATCACCGGCAGTGTCGCCGACGCGCTGCCCAGGGGCGCGGAGCTGACCTGCGGATTCTCCGGAAGCAGGGAGAACAGCGGCGGCGGCGCCACCGCCGCCGACTGGCTGACGTACTCGCGGACACCGGTCGGCTCGGCGGGCTGGCCCGGCTGGACATCGACCGCGGTGACAACGCCCGCCGACGGGGCGACGATCCAGCTCTGCGCCAGGGTCTCGTGGTCAGCGGCCAGCCGGGCCTCATCCCTGGCCAGCTGCGCCCGGTCGTCGGCGATCGCGGAGGCGGGTCCGGCCTGCGCCGCGAGCTGCTCCTTGTCCGCCGTCACCGCCTCGGCGTCGGCGGCCAGGACTGCGGCCTCGCCCGGCGTCGTCTCGGTCGCCAGCAACTCGTGCTTGCGGACGTGCTCGCCTACCCGCACCAGCACGCTGCCGACAACCCCCGGCGCGGCGAAGTTGAGATTCACGATGCCGGTACTTGTGACCGACCCGGTCATGAGCCCGCTGTCGGCGTGCGAGATCTGCTGCACGTACCAGTAGCAGGCCAGGACGCAGGCGACCGCGACCGCAAGCCCGGCGGCGCGCTGCATCCCCGTGCTCTGCCGGGCCCGCCAGCGCCGCCGTAACCCCGTCCCCCTGACCCTCCCGCCGGTCCGGCCGGAACCCGGCACCGGGCTGTCCACCAGCACGCGCTGACCCTGAAATAAGGACGCGGTCACCTCGGTTCCTCCCCCGCTGGCGCCACCTGGGCAGCTCTCCGTCATTAGCGGAAATGCTAGCTGCTGTCATTGTGATCTGGGAGGAAGTCCGGAAACGCGAAAACGCGCGTAATGACATTTGCGATCACAGTAATCTTCACCTGATTCGCCAGCGCTGGTGAACCAGCCGATGAGTCATTTAGCCGCGACTAATGCGCCAGGAGGCCATTTCATGGATATTTTGCTGCTCGGGGCTACGCTGGCGCTGGAGGCGGCGCTCATCGCCGCCTGCATCCTGCCGCAGCGCTCCGGCAGCACCGAGGACGCCGGCGACGGCCGGGCGGTCGTCCTGATCCCGCGGCCCGTCCCGACGTCGCGGCACCGGCCCCGGACCTGGTCGTTCCTCGCCATCAGCGCCGCGCTCGGGCTCGTCTTCGTCGGCCTGCGCCGGCCCGCGCTGCCGGAGCTCTATGCCTCGGCGGTGCGCGCCGTCGCGGTCGCGATCACGCGCGATCCGGCCAGCGTGAACGGGTACATCGCGAGGCTCCGGCCGGCGACGCTGTTCCTCGCGGTGGCCTACATCGTCGGCATCTCGCTCGTCTGCCGGGCCGGCCTCGGGCGCCGGCTCATGATGCTCGCGCACGCGCCGCTGTACGTCCTGCTGTCGCTGCTCGCGCACGCACTCATGATCGTGGCGGGCGTCGCCACCGGCTGGCTGGTAGCGCCGTTCGGCATCGAGGCAACGCTGCTCAACCTTCTCATCGGCGGGCTGGTCGTCACGCGGATGACGGTCACCGGGTTCGTGCTCCCGCGTGGCACCACGGTCCCGCGCGGCCGGCCGCGGTGGGCCTGGGACAGCGTCCTGGCGGGGTGCGCGATCGCGTGCGCGATCACGCTCATCATCGCCACGTACGCGTTCACCTCGGCCCATTCGGACGGCACCGGCGCCTGGCAGATCTTCCTGCCGCTCTATGCGGTGAGCCTGCTTTTCGCTGCCATGTTCGCGCCTCTGTGCCTGCTGTGGTGGATCAGCCCGCGAATGCCCGTTCCCGGCAAAAGCAGACCGCCCGTCGACGTAATCGTGCCCGCCTACAACGAGGCCGAGAACATCGCGAGACTGCTGCGCTCGATCGACGTCGCGGCCGGGCGATACGGCGGGCCGGTCCGGGTCATCGTGTCCAACGACGGGTCGGTCGACAACACGGCCGCGATCGCCGCCTCCGCGATCGCTGGCTTCACGCGCGCCGCCGGCGAGGTGCTGACCGCGCCCAACGGCGGCCAGTCGATGGCGCTGAACCGGGCGCTCAGCCGCACGACCGCGGAGATCGTCGTCCGGATCGATGCCGACTGCGTCATGGGCCCGGACGCACTCGTCTACGCCGTCCCGTGGTTCGCCGACCCGGTCATCGGCACGGTCGGCGCGATGGAGGAGCCGAGGACGGACAACATCACGTGGTTTCACCGGCTGCGCACTCTCGAGGCGCTGTTCCAGTTCCGGTTTGCCCGGCTGGGGCAGAGTCTGGTCGACGGCGTCGTGGTGATTCCCGGCACGTTCACCGCGTTCCGGCGTGAGCCCGCCAGCGCGATCGGCGGCTACCCCGTGGGCATGAACGGCGAGGACAACGACCTGACGATGCAGCTGGGCCGGATGGGCCTGCGCGCGGTCATTGACCCGCGGATCCGCTGTTACGAGGACGTGCCGCGTAGCGCGGCGGAGTTCATCGAGCAGCGTACGAGGTGGGCGCGCGGCGGATTCCACACGTACGCCAAGCATCAGCCGCTGCGCAGCGGGTCCGCCGGCCCGCGCGTCTGGCTGTGGACACTGCGGCGCAGCTTCTCCTGGTTCTCGCTGCAGGCCGGAATGGTCGCCCCCATCTTCATGGCCGAGCTCGCGCTCACCAACTCCGGCTACCGGAGCAACTTCGACGTGCTCGCGCTGCTGTACGTCGCGGGCGGTGCGCTGCCGCTCGTGGTGGCGCTGCCCCTCGCGGTCAGGCACCGGCAGTGGCGGAGCATCGCGTGGATGCCGACCTGGTTCGCGTTCGCGTTCCTGCGGCGGCTCGGGACGCTGGAGGCCGCGATCTCGCTGCCGACCCGGCCGTTCCCGGCTCGCGCGGGCGCGCCCGCGCGAGCGCCGCTGCCTGCCCGCGCGTCGCGCGCGGGGATGCCGGCGGCCCCGTGAAATGATCAGCGTGTCCGCTCGGGGGAGCGTGACGCCACTCGCAGCTCGGGGGATCGCATGCTGCCGGCACCGTACGTCGACGTCGTGGTGGGCACGCGCCCGGAGATTGTCAAGATGGCCGCCATCGTGCGGCTGCTCGGCGATCGGGCCCGGCTGATCCATACGCGCCAGCACGAGGATCGCGAGTTAGCGGGCGTCTTCTTCGCCGCCGCCGGGCTTCCGCAGCCGATCGCGTTGGCCGGCATCTGCGGCGCGCCCAGGCACGCGCAGGTCGGCCGCATGGTCGAGCAGCTCGGGGAGCTGTTCAGCGCCTCTCCGCCGCGCGCCGTCGTCGTGCAGGGAGACACCAATACCGTGTCCGCGGCAGCGCAGGCGGCGAGCTATGCCGGCGTGCCGGTCGTGCATGTCGAGGCCGGGCTGCGCTCGTTCGACCGGGCAATGCCCGAGGAGATCAACCGGTGCCTGGTCGGAGTGCTCGCCGACCTGCACTGCGCTCCCACCTCCGCGGCGGTCTTCCAGCTGACCGCGGAGGGAGTGCCGGCCAGCCGGATCGAGCTGACCGGCAACACGATCGTCGAAGCGACTCTGGAAATGCTGCCCGATCTGGCGACGGCGACCGAGATCGCCGCGGCGTACGGCGTCGACCCCGATCAGTACGTGCTGGCGACGATTCACCGGCCCGAGAACACTGACGACCGCGACCGGCTCGACGCCGTGCTGACCGAGCTCGGCAAGCTCGGGCTGCCGGTGGTCCTGCCGCTGCACCCGCGGACGCGCCTCGCCGCGCAGCGGCACGGCCTGGTGCCGTCGCTCGACCGGCTGCACGTCGTGCCGCCGGTGGATCACCGGACGTTCCTCGGGCTGGCCAGGCTGGCCCGCCTTCTGGTCAGCGACTCCGGCGGCGTGCAGGAGGAGTGCACGGTTCTCAAGAAGCCGCTGGTGGTCGTGCGGAAGTCGACCGAGCGGCCGGAGTCGATCGGCGCCGGGTTCGCGCACCTCGTCCGGCCAGGGCCGCAGATCGGGGAGGTCGGCCGGCGGCTCATAGGTGACGTCGGGCTGGCGGAGCGGCTGGCCGGGATTCCGTGCCCGTTCGGCGACGGGACCGCGAGCGCTCAGATCGCAGGCCTGCTGGGCGGCTATCTCCGCTGAG
>DAIOWC010000020.1:35941-42707 GCA_036758685.1 Streptosporangiaceae bacterium
GCGCCTCCGCCGATCAAGGTCGCGCCACATACCCGGGGTTTCCGTCGCCCATTCGCCCTCTTCGCACGGTTTCGTGCCGACGGAAACCCTGGGTATGTCCAGTCGCCGCTCGCGGCGGCGGCCAACGGTCCGACAGGCATGTGCGCTGAGGGCTGAGGGCCCGTAGCGGCGCGCGTCCTCAGCGGCGGCCGGCGGGCGTGCGCTCGCGCGGAGCCCGGTGGCTGCCCGGACGCTGGCCGGCCCGCTTCGCGCGCTGACCGCCCGGACCGGCCGGGCGCGTCGTCGGCGGCCGCTCGGCCGGGAGCCTCGCCGGCGCGGTCTCGGCCGGGCGCGTCGTCGGCGCTGTCTCGGCCGACCCGCGCGGCCCGGTCTCGCCCGACCCTCGCGGCGCCGGAATGACGACCCGCGGCGCCGGTCGTGCGCCCGGCTGCTCGCCACCAAAGGCGGCCAGCGGACCAGCCGTGGCTGCGGCGAGTGCCTGCTCCTCGGCCGGGACTAGCCTGCCGCCGGCGCGATGCGACCGCTCGCGATGCCGCTCGGTCTTCTGCCAGTTGTTGGCCCCCACGACCAGCCGGAAGAACGCCCGCCAGCACGCCACGTAGGTGATGTAGTTGCCGAGCAGCAGCAGGTGGCCAAGCAGCAGCGCCCGGAACGGACCCGACTTGCGCCGCTGGCGACTGTAGAGGTAGCCCGCCATCCAGATCGGCACGCAGGACGCCGAGTACCAGATCACGACCGTGATGATGCGTTCCGTCAGGGTCGCGCCGAGGCCGGGCTCGGCGACCCAGCCGGCGACCCACAGCGCCATCAGCACCAGGTTGTAGTTGAAGATGATCGACCAGGGGAGCACAAGCGCCCACGGCACGAGCAGGTACAGAGTTAGTTCGAGCATGGCCAGGTGCGGCAGCCGCCGCGACAGCCAGAGCTTGCCCATCCAGCGGCCAGCCTGCATGTGCCCCTGGTACCAGCGCGTCCGCTGGTGAATCAGCCGTCTTAGGTTAGCCAGTCCCTGCTGCGAGACATAAGCCAGCGGAGTCGAGGTGAGCCGCCAGCCCGCGGTGGCCAGCGCGAGCGCCAGGTCCAGGTCCTCGGTCAGCTGCGCCCGCCACGGGCTCGTGCCCAGCTCAAGCAGGGCGTTGAAGCGGGTGAACTGGCCGTTGCCGCCCAGGCTCACCGTTCCGGAGCTGATCCGGCCGAGCTGGGCGATCGCGCACACCCCCCAGAACTCCAGATCCTGCAGCAGGGTCAGCACCGAGCCCTTGACCCGCCGGATCCGGACCGGCAGCTGGACGCCGCCCACGCTCTGGTCGGAGAACAGCGGCAGGACCGCGTCGAGCGCGCCGTCGGACAGCCGGCCATCCGCGTCCATCACGCAGATGATGATCCGCGACGGCGCGACGCCCCGGACCGCCGCGTCTTGCAGCACCCGCGCAAACCCGGCATTGAGCGCAGGCCCCTTGCCTCGCCGGGCGTCGGGCAGCTCCCGGCGAACCACGATCACCCGCTCGGGATCGATGCTGGCAGCAAGCCTGCCGGTCCTGTCCTCCGATGCGTCATCAACCACCACAACGATGCCGCGCGGATCGGCCAGCAGATTCGCCACCGACTCCGCGATCACCCGCTCCTCGTTCAGGCAGGGAACGATGAAGTACACCACGTACTCGGTCGCATCAACGAGCACCCCGGCCCGGGCGGGCGGCTGATCCGCGGTGACGGCCTTGTGCCACAGGAATCGCAGCCCCTTGTCTAACTTGGCCCGCAGTGGGGCGAGCCGGCCCGGAGCGGCCGGCCCGCGATGACTGCGGACGAGGGCCTCGCCCGGCTGCGATCTGGCCCGGCGGTGCGGCCGTGTCTGCCGGTGGGCCAACCGGATCACCCGGAGGCCTGACGCCGTCATCGCGACGAAATAGATGAGCCCCAGCGCGACCAGAAATAGCTCAAGCGCCCCTGCAAGCACCCGACATCTCCCTGCTAGCGATTCCGGCGGGACCTTGAGAAGTAAGCAGCCCGTAGAAACATAAAGCCGACAACGATAAAGGCACCGGCAGTCAGCCCGAAACCGATCGTGTTAAACCCAGTGATAGGAAGAACGCCTATTGGCGGTGGATACATCGCTTGCCCCCGTCCGCTCGTGTATCAGGATTCAAGAATAACGATGGCCTTGCGGGTTCCAAAGCAGCCCGCTCGCGCGCCGGGAAACAATTTGGGATCTCAACTCGCGCGCAGCCAAATCATTGTGCCTCTTACCCGGACTGGAACTTGCGCCGCCGGACGGTGACGAACACAAAAGTAGCGAGCGACGACGCCAGGCCAAGGATCGTGATAGTCGATCCGACCAGGGTATGGCCCCAGTAAAAGCCGCTCGCAAATCCCATCCCGCGAACGAACCATACGATGTTGAGGAGGCGAAGCTGATTCATAGCTATCAGCATTACCAGCGCGACCGCGAGGCCGATTAGCGGGCGAATGACCGGGACTCGCTGCCAGACAAGAAGTGCGGCCGCCGCGATGAACGGAATCATGAGCAGCCCGACCGTGCACTCCGGCGTTATCACCAGTCCGATCTGCCGGTAGTTATCCGAGAACCAGACGATCGGCTGATTCGGGCTGCCGGCGCTCGGCACCCGGCCCGCGAGCGTAATCACGTGCCCGGCGAGCCATGCTTCGAATATCCGGATCTTGTCGTTCTCGTGGAACGTCAGCGCCGCCAGGCCGGCCAGGCTGAGTGACACCGTGGCGCGCACGAGAACACCGCCAGGCGATCTGCGGGCCGCGCTTTCCCGCGACCGCTTCGGGTCGCGCGCCGCGTGGCCGCTTCTCCGGTGCTTGGCCGCGCCAGACCGCGCGGGCAGGGCTCCGGCCGTCATCGGCAGGCCATCCGCTGCCGCGGTGTGCCCGGTGTCATCCGCCCCGGCTCCGGCATTGTGGCGCTGCCGAGGGCGAGGGCGACGGCATGGGCGCGGTCGCGGGCGCCGAGCTTGCGGAAGATCGCCTTGATATGGCTCTTGACTGTGTCCTCGGAGATGCACAGGCGCGCCGCTATACCGCGGTTGTCCAGGCCTAATAGCACTTCATCGAGCACCTCGCGCTCACGCGGGCTCAGGCCAAGCTCGGCCGCCGAGTCCGCAGCGCCCGGCGCCTGCCGCGACCGGCCGAGCCGAGCGTCCAGCGCCAGTTCGCCGGTCAGGGCCTGGCGCACGAGCGCGGTGATGGTGTCGGGCGGGGAATCCTTGAGGACGACGCCCGTGGCGCCCGCCGCGAGGGCCGACTGAACCAGCAACGGCTCGTCGCGCGCAGTCAGGATGAGCACCGTCGTCGCCGGACTTATCTGCCTGGCCCACCGGCACAGCGCGATTCCGCTTTCGCCGGCCACGACCGCATCGCTGAGGAGCAGTTCGGGCCTGATCCGCCGGATGAGTTGCTCGGCCTCGGCCACGGATCCGGCAGCCCCGGACAAGACGTAGCCGGGCACGCTGGCGAACACTGATCTGATGGCCAGATGCATCAAGGGGGCGTCGTCGGCCAGGACCGCGCGCACGAGGCTGCCCGCCTGCCGCCCGCCGTGGGCGTAGCCCGCTGCCTCGCGGCCGGATCTGGCCAGCGTCGCGGCACCGGCGCCCTGCGCATCTTGCATCAGTATCGCCCCCGTCGATGAGCTGCTGTCCGGAAACCTATCGAGGGCATGGTCACGGAGAGTGGTCGACACGTCACCCCAGAGAGTGATTTTGAGATTGCACTCACCCCACCGCGTGATGCCGGCGCGTTGCAGCCAGCAGATCGCGCTATGGGCGTCATAACTTCAGCCGCGACGTAACTCTACGTAACCGGGAGCCTCCAGATGGGAGTCCCGGCGGCATGAAGGGACACCTATGCGAAGTTCAATCCGGCGCGGCCTTGTCATGACCGCGTTCGCGGGTACGTGCGTGCTGGCCGCCGGGCCGATCGCACTCGCCCAGGCGACAACAAGCCCGGAGGCGTTCGCGCTCGACGCCACCGGCGTCATCAGCGTGCCCAACGTCGGCGACGCGACGCTGACCGGTACTCCGAACGTCACCGCTGTCAACGGCGCCGTCGACAGCCTCCTGCAGGTGGCCGTGGCGCACGACACGGTAACCTCCACTCCGCCAGGAAACTCCGCGACCAGCGTGCTCACGTCTATAACCACGCCGGCCACCAACATCCTGAGCGGCCTGGACCTGCCGATCCTCGGAAGTCTGCTCGGCCCCGCGGCCGGCCTCCTGGACGCCGGCGCGGTCTCCTCGTCCTGCACCTGGGATGGCACCGGCACGGCGGACGCGGACTTCACTCTGAGCAGTTCAATCGCCAACCTTGAGTTCCTCGGCACGGCCGTCACCATTCCGGGAACGCTCGGCACCGATGTCCTGTTGTCGAGCCTCATCCCTAGCGCTACCTACAACACTCTGGTCGGCAACCTCGTGTCGCTGGTTGGCGGACTTACCAGCGCGGCCGGGATCGTCATCGAGCTGAATTATGTGACGCCAGGTCCGGGCACCGGCACCCGGACAGTGTCCGCGGTCCACATCGCCATCACTGGCGCAGGCAGCGGTCTGCTGTCTGGCGCGACCGGCACGAGCAATGTCGAGACGATCGACATCGCGTCGTCGACCTGCGGCTCCGGTACGTCGGTCGTCGCGTCACCGGTTGCCGGCGGCAAGGGCCTTGGCATCGGTCTCGGCCTGCTTGGCCTGCTCGGCAGCGGCTTCGCCGCTGTGTACCTGCGGCGTCGTCACGTCGCGCTGGCCGCGTGATCTAGCCAGCACCAGACGCGGGGCCGCGCCCGAGGGGGGCGCGGCCCCGCTTCCATGTTGAGCCCGAGGAAACGGCGCCCGCAGGCCTTCGCGGCCCGATGATCGTTCTCGAACGTGGCAATCCGCCGTCGGGCGCGGTCGGCAGTGAGCCGACGGCGGCTCGCGTGTGGCGCGAGATGTGTGACGGGTGCCGGAGGCGTGAGGTTGGCGCTAGCCGGCCAGTCGGGCGGTGTCGCGCTGGACGAGCCCGGGTTCCCGACCCGCCGCCTCGACGATCTTCTCCGGGCTGAGCCACTCCCTCCGCCGACCCTTAAACCCAGGCCAGGGCTGGAAGTCGAGCCTCCTGGGTATATGGCCTGCGTTTGCTGACGACGGCATAAGCCGTCTCGCGAACAACACCGGTCCCGGGGGCGGGCCGATCTGACTGGGCCAGGGGGCACGGCCGCATGGATTTTGTTAGGAACCGGCACTCCCCTGCATGGGTCTCGTTTGGAGCCTCCGTTTTGCCTGTTCAGCGCGGTTTTATGGAGCGTCTATCTCGGCCCTGCCGAGGCGTCCGCAGGAGGACACCGATGAATATCAACACGGACTGGTTCTACATCGTCATGACCATCGTCGCCTTCGGCGTGCTGTGGCTCATCGTCAAGGGGGTCGAGAAATTTGAGCGCTGAGAACTGGATCGGCCTGATCGGCGGCATTTTGCTGACCGTGTATCTATTCGTGGCGCTCGTGCTCCCTGAGAGGTTCTAAATGAGTAGCGCAACCGCAGGCTGGCTCCAGGCCGGCCTGCTAGTCGCCGCCCTTGCCGCGTGCTACATACCGCTCGGCAACTACTTGGCTCGCATCTTCACGTCCGACCGGGACTGGAAGGTAGAGCGCTTCCTCTACAAGCTGATGGGCATCGACCGCAGCGCCGATCAGAAGTGGAGCATTTACGTCCGCAGCATTCTGGCCTTCTCCGCGGTCAGCGTGCTGTTCCTGTACCTGCTTCAGCGGATACAGGACCACCTGATGCTGGCCGAGGGCATGACCAATGTCCCGCCGGACACGGCGTGGAACACCGCCACCTCGTTCGTCACGAACACCAACTGGCAGAACTACGCCGGCGAGTCCACCATGGGCTACGTCGTCCAGATGACCGGCCTCACCGTGCAGCAGTTCATGTCGGCTGCGGTCGGCCTGATCGTCGCGATCGCGATGATCCGCGGCTTCATGCGGTCCAGGACCGACAAGCTCGGCAACTTCTATGTGGACCTCACCCGCGCCTCGATCCGGCTGCTGCTGCCGATAGCAATCGTCGGCGGCATCGTCCTCATCGCCAGCGGCTCGATCGAGAACCTCCACTCGTACGCCACATACACCACCTTGTCCGGTGCGCACCAGACGATTCCGGGCGGACCGGTGGGCTCGATGGAAGTCATCAAGGACCTGGGCAACAACGGTGGCGGATTCTTCAACACCAACTCCGCGCACCCGTTCGAGAACCCCAACGCGTTCACGAACTGGTTCGAGATCTTCCTTCTGCTCCTCATCCCGTTCGCCACTCCACGCGCATTCGGCAAGATGGTCAAGGACAACCGGCAGGGCTACGCCCTGGTCGCGGTCATGGCGATCATCTGGCTGCTGGCCATCGGCGGCATCAGCTTCTTCGAGGCTCACTACGGCATCGGCGGCGCGACGGCCGCCCACCTCGCCCATGGCGCCACCGAAGGCGTGGAAACGAGGTTCGGCACGTCCGGATGCTCGTTGTTCGCGGCCAGCACGACGGTGACATCGACGGGAGCGGTGAACTGTTTCCATGATTCGCTGACACCCTTCGGCGGCGGCATCGCGCTATTCGACATCGCGCTCGGCGAGATCGCGCCCGGCGGCATCGGGGCCGGGATGTACGGCATCCTGATCCTCGCCGTCGTCACGGTCTTCGTCGGCGGACTGATGGTGGGCCGCACGCCCGAGTACCTCGGCAAGAAGATCCGTCCGGTGGAGATGAAGTACGC
>DAIOWC010000021.1:0-4756 GCA_036758685.1 Streptosporangiaceae bacterium
GTATCTGGCGACCGTCCCGGCGGCCGAGTTAACGACGGCCGAGCAGGCCGACTGCCTGCGCGGGCTCGCGACCGCCGGTTCTATGCACCTGGCCGCGACGACATCCGTGCTCGGCGCGTTCGACGCTACCGGCGGATGCACTGCCGACGGCCAGATCAGCTCCAAGGCGTGGCTGCGGTGGCAGACCCGGGTCAGCGGGGCCGCCGCGGGCGCGGCGACCGCCTGGCTGCGCCGGCTGCGTGCCCACCCGGCGGTGGGCAAGGCCCTGGCCGAGGGCAGGATCTCGCCCTCGTTCGCGCGCGAGATCTGCGATTGGACCGACCGCCTGCCTACCTACGACCAGACCGCCGATGCTGATCAGATCCTGCTCGACGCAGCCGCGGGTGGCGCCGAGCTGGCCGATCTCGCGGGGCTCGCGGAGGACATCTACCGCCGCTGCGGTCGGCCAAATGGCCACGACGGCGACGACGGCTTCGCTCAGCGCCGCGTTCGGCTGACGCGCCACTTCCAGGGCTACGCCAAGCTCGATGGCGATCTCACGCCGGAGGCCGCCACCGCCCTCCAGGCGGTGTTCGACTCGCTCGGCAAGAAGGCCGGACCCGAGGACCTTCGCTCGAAGGACCAGCGCAACCACGACGCGCTCGAGGAGGCCTGCCGCCGCCTCATCGCCAACGGGCTGCCTGACCGGGCGGGCCAGCCGACGCAGATCCAGCTCCAGATGACGCTGGAGCAGCTCCTGGGCCTGCCCGGAGCGCCTGATGCCATCACCGCCTGGGCCGGCACCGCAGTCGCTCCGGCGCCGCCCGGCGCCGACTGCGACGCCAGGATCGCGCCGATGGTGACCGGCACTGTAGACCAGGACATGCTCGACGAGATCGCGGCTGCTGTCCTGCGGGACACGGACAGCTCGCAGGCCACGCGCGACATGGCCGAGCGAGCCGCCCGCCAGGCCGCCATCTCGTGGGCTACCCGCCTCCTCTCGGGACCCGACGGCCTCGCGGGGTGGTTGCGCCGAAGCCTGCTGAAGGGTCCCGCCGGCTCGATCAGCCTGCCGCTGGACATGGGCACCGAGACCGAGACGATTCCGGCGCACCTGCGACGCGCGGTCATCCGGCGCGATCAGCATTGCTCGTTCGTCGGCTGCCTCCAGCCGCCCGAAGCCTGCCAGGTGCACCACATCACGCCGCGGTCGGAAGGCGGGCCGACCAGCCTGGAGGGCTGCGGGCTGTTCTGCACCTTCCACCACCTGATCTGCATTCATCGCTGGGGCTGGAAGGTCGTGCTGAATCCCGACGGCACGTGGACCACGATCAGTCCGGACGGCTCGCGCACGTTCCGCAGCCACACGGCCCCGAGCGCCGCGTAGTCCCAGCCTTGCGCGCTGCCCCGCCCGAGGGCTTAATGCAGGCTGCCCGGAATCAGGGAGGAGACGAATGACACCACAAACCACCTGGCGCGGAGTTGTAGTGGCCGAAGGCCTCCGCGACCCGGCCATCATCAACAGCCTGCACGTCGTGCGGGCGCACATTACCGACGACGACCTCGCCGTCGACGAGTATGGCAACCGCGGCCGCTGGCACCTGTACTGGGTCGATGTGACTGATGAGGAGATCAGCCGGATTCAGGCCCAGACTCTGCCCGTCTGGTACGCCCACTTCTGGGCCGGCAACCGGCTGATCGTCGTCTATCACGACGCCCGGTTCGACCTAGCCCGCGACGACCGGTCAACCTGGCAGCCGGCGATCGCCCACGGACTCAGCCAGGGACTGCCGCGGGAATGGCTCGACTTCCCGGTCGAGTAGAGCTCAGCTGCCGAGGCCGCGGCTATGGGCGATCGCGGCCGCCTCAGTGCGGCTGGCGGCGCCGAGCTTGGCCAGGATGTTCGACACGTGCACGCTCACGGTCTTGGGCGCGATGAAGAGCTCGGCGCCGATCTCCCGGTTACTGTGCCCGGCAGCAACGAGGCGGAGTACCTCGACCTCGCGGCTGGTCAGGCCGCTGAGCGGAGTGGCGTTCGCGGCCGCGCCGGCATCAAACCGCGCCCGGCGGCCGAGGTCAGCCAGCGCGCCGCGCAGCCGCGTTGCCCCGAGCCGGTCGGCTACCTCGACTGCCTGCTGCCATTGCCGCTGGGCCGCGTCACGGTCGCCCGCTTCCGCCAGAGCCTCGGCCAGCCGCCACCGCGCCCGCGCCGATTCGTACACGAAGTCCGGGCCGAATGCGTCCAGCACCGCCTGCCAGTGGGCGGGGCTGTTGTCGCCGGTGGCCCGGCGGTATTCAGCCTCGGCCCGGGCCAGCCAGCCGCGTCCGTCGACGCCCAGCGCAGCCCGGCTGGCCGCCCCGCTCCTCGCGGCTTCGACGAGATCCTCGGCGACGGCGATGAACGCAGCGTCCGACCGGCCGGTCGCGCGCGCGTGCTGCGCCTGGTCGGCGAGCGCTGCGCAGCCGATGGCAGCCGGGCGGATGACCTGCGGAGTGTCGCAGTACTCGCCCGCCGCCTTGATGGTCTCGCGAACGTCGTTGATCGCCTTGTCGAGATCGCCGGTCCAGTACGCGTCTTCGGCCAGCAGACCGGTGGCGATGTACTTGGCCATCGAGTCTTCGCACAGGTACGGCTCAAGCCATCCGCGTCGGTTCGCCACATGGGCGCTGCCCCTGGCGACGTCGATGAACAGCGCCATCGCGGACAGACGGGCCTCGGCAACGCTGGTGACCCGGAACGCGAACCGGTCGGCGATCTGCTGGGCGTGATCCCAGTCGCCGTCGTTGTAGTGCGCCAGGTAGTGCAGATACTGCAGGTCGAGCCCGAACGGCGCCATGCTGATGCCAGTCCGCTCGGCCAGGGCAACCCCGAGGTGCGCGGTGGCGGCCGCTCCGGCCAGGTCGCCGAACTCAAGCTGCTGCCTGGCCAGCAGCGTCCGGGCCCGCAGCTCGATGCCCTCCATATCGGACTGGGTGGCCAGCTCGACCGCCTTGGCGCTAATGGCCTTGGCCTCCTCGATCTGCCCGGCCCGCTCCCGGAGCGAGCTGAGGGTCGCGAGGGCGTCCGCCTGAAGCCACGGGGCATTCGCCGCGCTCGCCGCGGCATCCGCTTCCTCCGCGCGGATCCGCGCGGGCTCGGTGTCGTTGAAGATCAGCAGCGTCCGGGCGTGCGTAGCCAGGGCGCGGGCGCGCTCCCACCTCGGCGGAACGGCCGGCAGCACGTCCACGGCCGCGGCGGCCATCGCGACCGCCTCGTCGTCCTGGTCGATGTCCAGCAAGAAGTAGGCCAGTCGTTCCTTCACCCGGCACAGCAGGACCAGGTCGGGCTCCTCGTCTGCCTCCAGATGCTTGACCAGCCGCTGCAGCTGCTTGGCCGCCTGGCTGACCTGGCCGCTGTCGGCCGCGCTGATCGCGGACTTGAAGCCCAGCTTGCCGCGGCTCATGCCGCTGAGCTTCTCCGGCTCAGACACGCGCTCCCAGAGCGACAGTGCCTGGTCGAAATGCCGGTGGGCCTCGGCGGGCGCGGCGAGCTTCCAGGCTTCGTCCGCGGCCTGGACGGAGGCGTGGAATGCCACCGGGACATCGTGGCTGGCGAGTGCATGCAGCGCCAGCTCGGCCGCCGACCCCGGCACGTGCGCGAGCCGCTCGTCATCGGACAGCAGCTCGGCGAGCCGCCAGTGCAGCCGGGTCCGCTCACCGGGCAGCAGGTCGTTGTAGATCGCCTCGCGCAGGAGCGCGTGGCGGAATGCCAGCCCGGACTCCCCGTCGGGCACCAGCAGCTGCCTGGCCACGGCCTCGCGCACGGCGTTGTCGTACTCCGCTGCCTCCAGGCCAGATGCCCGCTGGACCAGCTCGTCGTCGACCCGCCTCCCCGCCACCGCCGCCGTCCGCAGGACCTGCTGAGCCGAGGCCGACAGGTCAGCAGTCCGGGCCAGGAGCAGATCGGCCAGGCCCGCCGGCAGTTCGCTGCCCGCCGATGAGGTGGCCAGCAGCTCCTCGGCAAAGTACGCGTTACCCTCGGCCCGCCGGATGACCCGGTCAATCATGGCCGGGTCCAGCCACCCGCCAGCCAGCCGGATCAGGTGCTCGGCCATGGCCGGCGAGTCCAGCGGACCGACGAAGATCGGGGTCACGCTCGGCAGCCGCTGCAGCTCGGCGACCACCGCCCGCAGTGGGTGACCGCGGTGCATGTCGTCGGTCCGGTAGCTGAGGACCAGCGCGATGCGCTCCTCGCGGACCATCCGGCTCAGGAACGTGATCAGGTCACGAGTGGACCGGTCGGCCCAGTGCAGGTCCTCAAGCACCAGCAGCACCGGCCTGGCCTCGGCGAGCTCCGTCAGCATGCCGAGGACGGCTCCGAACAGCTGCTGCTGGGCCATGCCCGGCAGATCCGCCGCCTGCCTGGTGATTTCCCGGTCCGGCAGCAGGCGTGCGAGCACCGGCCGCGTCTCCAGCGCGTCCTGGAGCGAGCCCGATGACCCGGTGCTCCGAAGCGCATCGGCCAGCGGCAGGTAGGGCACGGTGTCGGCCAGCTCCGCGCACCGTCCGGAGAGGACCGTGAAGCCCCGGCGGCGGGCGTCCTGGGACAGCTCCCCGATCAGCCGGGTCTTGCCTACCCCGGCGTCACCGCTGACGAGCATGACGACGGACTGTTGGCTCTCGGCCTCGGTGAGCAGATCACGCATCCGCTCGAACTCAGCCGCCCGGCCTACAAGCGGGCCGTGCGCGGTATCAAGCATGGATCAATTATCGCTGGTAGTTCGGACAATCCACGCCC
>DAIOWC010000021.1:4856-42251 GCA_036758685.1 Streptosporangiaceae bacterium
GCTAGCCGCGGTACACCTCGTTCCCGGCCCGGTCGAGGATGTGCGCGGGCGGCATAATGCCCGCGGGCAGCGCCGGATCGGCGACCGGCTTCAGCCAGCGGGCGTCGATGGGCAGCTCGCCGGCCCACAGGCCGAGCGCCGCGTCCTCGCTGCCGCCGTCATCGGGCGGCCCGGTCCGCACCTTCACCGAGGCCTCGGCCAGCGGGAGCGCGAGGAGCCTCGTCGCGGCCAGTTCCTTGCGGCTGGGCTGGCGGACGTAGTCCCACTGGCCGGGCGCAAGATGCTCAGAGACGAGGCGCAGGCCCGTGAGCTTCTCGGCCGCGTCGGTGACGACCTGGGGGACCGCGTAGATCATCGCGCTCCGGTAGTTCACGGAATGCTCGAATACCGACCGGGCCAGGACCAGTCCGTCGACCACGGTGATCGTCAGGCAGTACTCGGCCCGCGCGGCCAGGCTCTGGCTGGCCACCGACCCGTGAACGTAGACGTTCTCGAGGTCGAAGCCGTAGACGGTCGGGATGACCATCACGCCCGGCTCGGCCGGGACGCCCAGGTGAGCCACGAGTCCGGCGCGGAGCACCGCGTAGAGGTCGGCCCGGTCGGTGCGGCCTTCCTCGCGCAGCCGGTTGTGTCTGGTCCTCGGCGTCGGCGAGAGTCCGGTATCCGGCACGATGCGGGTCCTTTGCTGCTGAATCAGTTGCATTCAGTATACAGAGCCACCGATTCAGTTGCTCAGAACCGTCTCGGCCCGGTTCCCGCGCCAGGCGAGGGCCACCGCCAGAGCGAGGAGCGGCACGACCCCGGCCAGCATGGGCGCCCGGATCCCGGCCACGCTCGCCAGCGCCCCGCCCAGCAGTGCCCCGACGGCCTCCGCGCCGCCCGCGACCGTCAGGTACGCGCCGTTCACCCGGCCTAGCAGTTTGGGGGGCACCCGCATCTGCCGCAGGCCCACGGCGGTCACATTGAACGTCCCGAAGGCCGCGCTGCTGCCCACCATCATCCCGGCGGCCACGGCCATGTCGCTGGTCAGCCCAAGCACCAGTTGCGTGGCTGCCATGACCAGCACTGCCACGACCAGCAGCCGGTGCATCCCGATCTTGCCCGATAACCACGCGTAGCTGCTGCTGGCCGCGATGCCGCCGACCGCGCCCAGCGCCAGCAGGATGCCGTACTCGGCCGGGCCCTCATGCAGGATCCGGCCTACGTACAGGACCAGCACCGCGAACCAGGCGGTGTCGGCGACGGCCACGACCCCGACGGTCGCCACCAGGTCGCGGATCACCCGGTCCGTCGCGATCCAGCGCAGGCCCGCGCGCATCTCGTCCAGCACGCCGGCCGTCGGGCCGCGCGGCAGTGGCCGGAACACGCCGGGCAGCGTCAGCACGAATAAGACGGCGATCCCGGAGCCGCCGGCGTTCACGGCGAACGGCAGCGCGGGCCCGGCGGCGAACAGCCATCCGGCCGAGGCCGGGCCGAGCAGCTCGCTGCCGACAACCTCGCCCGCCGTGAGCCGGCCGTTCATCTGGTTGAGGTCGCCGGGGGCGACGAGGCGCGGGGTGGCGGACTGCACGGCCGTGACGCGCACCGTCGAGGCGATCCCGGTGAGCATCGCCGCCCCGTAGAGCAGCAGCAGGTCGTAGGCGTGCATCATGACGGCCGTCGCCAGGGCGATGAGCATGGCTATCTGCAGGACCTGCATCCAGGCCATCGACCACCGCAGGTCGTGCCGGTCGACGAAGACGCCGGCACCGAGCCCGACAAGTACCCACGGAAACGCCACGAGAGCGATGACCGCCGAGACTGCCGTGGGTGAGCGCGTGATCTGCGCCGCCAGAAGCGGGAACCCGGCCAGCCGCAGCCCGTCCCCGAAGCTCGCGAGGAAGTCCGATGACCAGAAGCGCACGAGCGCGAAGCGCTGCACCCCTCCGATCCTGACTAGCCCAGATCAGCCGGGCAAGTGCGCATTTAGCCGGTGGCGTTCAGCCAGCGGACCGGTGCGCCCTCCCCGGCCCGCCGGAACGGCTCAAGCTCGTCGTCCCACGGCTGGCCGAGCAGCAGGCCGAGCTCCGCCTCCAGCGATCCGCCGAGCGCCGGATGCCGGGGTCCGTGCTCCTCCCGCAGTGCCCCGATCTCGGCGTCCCGGCCGGTGCGCGCCAGGGACATCGCGGCCCGCAGCCGTCCCTCCGGGATCATGATGTCGCCGTTCGCGCCGGTCACCGCCGAGAACGTCCCGAGCGTCGGCGTGCAGCTGTACCGCACTGCGTCGCAGCCGGCACTAGCGTCCTCGGTGACCTCGAAGCGCAGCATGTTCCAGCCCGCGAGGACGGATGTGATCGCGCCCGCGGTGCCGGGCCGGCTCTGCCACAGCAGCTCGGCTCGCAGGCAGCCAGGTGCCGCGGGCTGATCCACCCACGGCAGGCTTGCGGGCACACCAAGCGCCCCGGCCACTGCCCACTCAATGTGCGGGCATAGCGCCAGGGGCGCGCTGTGCACGTGCAGCACGCCTCGTACGGACACCTGACCTCCCTGCAAGCCGACGAGAATCGTCTTCCCCAACGCTCTCGCTCGGCTGCAGGACCGACCGACCGGCGGACTGCTGTTGCCATTGTGCCGGAACGGGCTGGCGCGCACCAGCACCACCACCGTCGATTCGGCGTGGCGTGCGGCCAGACTGTCCATAGCCGGAGGCGCCGTTCGTCGTGCCTTCGGCTGTCAATCACCCAAAGTGAGGTCTCATAGATGAGCTGGGCGCACAAGAGAATCGACTGGATCACCCTGTTCTCCGCCGACCTGGAGCGGTCGAAGGCGTTCTACCAGGACGTCCTGGATCTTCCGGTGATCTATGAGGACGAGAACTCGGCGGTATTCAAGCTCGAGAACACCGGCATCAACCTGCTCAGGACGTCGGAGGCATACGACCTGGTCGCGCCTGCGAGCGTCGCCGCGCCCGACAGCGGCTCGCGCGCACTGTTCACGATCGACGTCGACGACGTCGACGCGGTGTGCGCCGAGCTCGCCGCCCGCGGCGTCGCCCTGGTCAACGGCCCGATGAACCGGCCCTGGGGCCGGCGGACCGCTAGCTTCGCCGATCCTGGCGGCCATCTGTGGGAGGTCGCCCAGGACCTGCCCTCTTAAGGCGCGGCACCTGGCGAGAAGCGCAGCACGAAGCGGCGCTGCCAGAACGTCTCGACCGCCCTGGCGTTGTAGTGCTCGCGGACGAATGCCACCGCCCGACCGGCGGGCACGCCGTCGAGGATCGCGAGGCACGCCAGGGCGGTCCCCGTGCGGCCCCGGCCTCCGGCGCAGGCGATCTCGATCCGGTCCGACTCCGCGCGTCGCCACGCCTCGCTCAGGGCGGGCCTGACGTCCTCGCCGGGTAGCCAGAAGTCGGGCCAGCGAATCCAGCGCGACTCCCACGGCACCTCTGGCGGCGGATGGCCGAGCAGGTAGATGCCGAAGCCGGGCGTCGGGCCGTCCGGCAGCGAACCTCGCAAGCTGCGGCCTCGCACTAGCCGGCCCGATGGCAACTCCAGTACGCCCGGCACTGTGTGATCCCACGACTGCGTCATCGCTGGCATCGTAGTTTGGCTTGATACGACCCGAGCGCGGAGGAGTGGGGATGAAGATCTACGCCGCAACCGACCTCCAGCACGAGGCCACTCCGGCCGGCGCGCCCGGCGACCCGGAATCGTACCTGGCGGGCTTGCACGATCAGCTACTGAATGACCTCAGCGGCCGGGGCTGCGGACCGAAGCGGCCGGCGGGAGTCGCGACGGTCTTTCCTAGCCCGAAGTATCCGCAGGAGTCGCGAGACGGCGACAAGACTCAGTTCGAGCGGGACTGGGGCGACATCGGTGCGCTCAGCATCGGGGCGCCGCCGGCCGGCGGCCATGCTCCGGGTGGCGACTCGCCGCCGCCCACCTCCGGCCCGACGCTGCTGTCGGCAAGCCAGCGGGTCTACGACGCCGAGATCAGCAGGCGAGACAGCATCAACGGACGCTGCAGCGCGGTTCTCAACACGGCAGGCATCCTGGGCGCACTAGTGGTGGGCGCCAGCCAGCTTGGCCTGATCCGGGGATCGTTCGACTGGGCCGCGTGGATTGTGTACCCGCTCTTTGTTATCTCGCTGGCGTACCTGACCTTCTCGATCGTCATCGCGCTGCAGGTCCAGGGAGACATCCAGGGCAACGTCCTCGGTGCCCAGGACCTGCACCGGCTCGGCCCGGAAATCAGCCCGAACGGCTACAGCGTCTACCTGGCGAAGGCCGATCTGCTCTACGCGACCAGCGAGTGGTGCCTCAACAACGAGTTCAAGTACCGGCTCAATTCGGCGCAGCGCAGCCTCCGCAACGGCATCATCGCGGTCATCATCGCCGGCGCTCTGGCCCCGTGGGCGCTGCACTGAGCGGCCTTCGCCGGAGCCGGTAATAGTCTGGTGACACCGGTTCACGGCCGCAGGCACCCCTAGGCAGGTCGATATGGCACGTAAGCGACTAAAGCGCCAGAGAACGGGGCTAGTCGACGAGCCCGGTCGCCATGACCAGAACGGCGATGCCGGCCTGCTTGGCGGACCGACCACCGACAGCGGCCTGTTCGAGGCGCCTGACCGTTCTCCCGGCGAGATGCCTGGTCTGCTCGACGCGCGCGACCGTTCTCCGGGCGAGATGCCCGGTCTGTTCGACCTGCGCCGCAGGCTTGATGGCAACGATGCAGGCCCCTCTGACAAGCCGGCCCGGCCGCCCGCAGTCGGGTTGTTTGACAAGCCCCCGCGGCGGAAGTGACGGCCGCGGGTGAGCAGCCTGCCCGCCGGCACCACCCATCGGGGACGGAGGTAATCGGGGTATCCCCGGCTACGGAGTCCAGTCGCGCCGGAGCAGTCCGTAGATCACGATGTCGGCGAAGCCGTCACCGTCGTACTCGCGCTCCCGCTGGGTGCCCTCGTAGACGAAGCCGCACTTCTCGGCGGTCCGCCGCATGGCCGTGTTGCTGGCCAGGGTCTCCAGTTCCAGGCGGCGCAGGTTGCGGTTGCGGAAGCCATACTGGCAGAGCAGCCGGATCACGTCGGTCCCGTATCCCCGGCCGCGTGCCTCGGGGAGCAGCGAGATGCCGAGGTGAGCGTACCGGTTGAACGCGTCGATGCCCCACAGTGAGCCGCTGCCCAGGAACGTGCCGTCGACCACGGTCTCGGCCAGCAGCGACACCCTGGTCTCGCCATCCGGCGGCTCGGTGACCTGCTTTTCCAGCCGGGCCTGGAGCTGGCCGACGTGGCGCGGCACGAAGGGCTCGCCGTCGGTGATCAGGTGCAGCTCGGGATCGCCCTGCAGGCGGAACATGTTCGGCGCATCGTCTGGCGTCGGCGGGCGCAGACGGACCCGGTCGGTGGCGAACATGCCGCGACGCTAGCAGCCGGTACGGTAATCATCGACCGATTAATACGAGGCGCCAGAACTCCGGGAACCGCGATGAGCAGCCTGCCAACCGACATCACCGAGCCGGGGCGGCCGTACGTCCAGGAGGTCTCGCCGGGCGTCTGCGCGTACGTCCAGCCGGACGGGACGTGGTGGATCAACAACACCGGCTTCCTGGCCGGCCCGCGGGGCGTCATCAGCATCGACACTTGCTCGACCGAGCGCCGGACCCTCGCCTACCGGGCGGCCATCGCAACCGTCTCCGGCGCGCCCGTGCGCGCGGTTGTCAACACCCATCACCACGGCGATCACACGTTCGGCAACTGCCTCTTCCCCGCGGCGGCGATCGTGGCCCACGAACGGACGCGCGAGGAAGCCATCGCCTTCGGCCCGCCGCGCGACACGCCGTTCTGGGACGGTCCTGACTGGGGTGACCTCAGCCTGGACCCGCCGTTCCTGACGTTCACCGACCAGATCGCCGTGCACAGCGGTGACCTGCGCGCTGAGGTCCGCTACGTCGGCACGCCCGCGCACACCACGAACGACTCCATCGTCTGGATCCCCGACCGCTCGGTGCTGTTCTGCGGCGACCTGATCTTCAATGGCGGCACGCCGTTCCTGCTCATGGGCTCGGTGGCCGGCGCCGTCGACGTCCTGGAGAACGTCCTGCGTCCGCTCGCCGCCGCGACGACCGTGCCTGGCCACGGACCGGTGTTCCACGACGCCGGGCCGCTCGAGGCCACGCTCGACTACCTGAGGTTCGTTCTCGACCTGGCGCGGCGCGGCCGGGAGGCCGGCATTGCCCCGCTGCAGGCCGCGCGCGACACGGATCTCGGCCGGTTCGCCGGCTGGGCCGACGCCGAGCGGATCGTCGGCAACCTGCACCGTGCCTGTGCCGAGCTGGACGGCGCTCCGCGGGGCGCGCCGATCGACGTGCTCGCCGCGCTGACCGACATGGTCGCCTACAACGGCGGGAGGCCGCTGACCTGCCTGGCCTGAGCAGGCTCGGCTCGCCTCCGGCCGTGATGTGATGGTGTGGTGAGTTTGTCCGCGGCCTCGTTAGCCGAGCGCGATAGCACCGGCCTCACGTTCGTGGCCGAGATGTACGGGCTGCAGCAGGACCAGCTGGCCGAACTCCTCGACCTCACCGCCCGCCAGATCCGCGCGCTGATCGGACGATGGACACAGCGCGGTCTCGCCGAGTCGGCGATCCTCAGCCCCGGACCGCCGTGGATCTGGCTCACCAGGGCCGGGCTGCGGGCGTGCGGCCTGCGCTACACCGCGACGTCGCCGGCGCTGCCGCGCCTGGCGCACATCCGGGCGACGACAGCGGTCCGGCTGGCCCTCGAGCACGCGCCGGGATATGCCGATGGCGGTGCCCACTGGCGCAGCGAACGCCGGCTGCGCGCCCGGCTTGGCGGCAGGCTCGGGAACCGCGAGCACCTCCCGGACGCCGAGGTGCACTGGCCGGACTCGGGACCGGCGCCGTGGGCGGGCGAATGCTGGGCGATCGAGGTCGAGCTGACCGCGAAGACCGTCACCCGCACCACCGCCATCATGCGCGAGCTGCTGGCTCGTACCGGCGACTACGGGTGCCGGGCCGCGGAGGTGCGCGTTGCGGGCTCCCCGCCGCGGCATGACCGCGCGATCTACCTCTGCTCACCCGGCGCGGCGGCCACTGTGCGCCGCGCCCGCGAGGCGCTCGGCACGCTCGCGACCAGAATCGAAGTTCGCGGCCTGCCCGCCGCGGCCTATCTTCAGCTGCGCCAGCGCGCCGAGACGGCATGACCGGCCGGCGATCGAGCGCGGGCGCCACCCGGCGCGCGGTGGCCGCGCTCGCGATCGCCTGCGCCCTCATCGTCTTAGCCCCGGCCACGATCGTGGCCGTGCTCGCAGCCGGCGGTGCGTGGCTGCGGGGCTGGCAGCCGGCCCGGCTCTACCGAGCGGCAGCGTGGTGCGCGCCGATGGTCATCGCGTGGCTCATCGCCGCGGCCAGCCACGGAAGCGATCCGCTCCTGGCGCCCTACGACGCCTGGCTCGCCGTCTGGCACGCCCGGTCGGCCGGCCTGCTGCTGACGGCCGCGGTCGACGTAGCACCGGCCGCGGTTCCGCTTGGCCTCTTGCTTGGCGGGCTCGCCTGGTCGGCGCGCATCGCCGACATGGCCAGTGCGGCGGGCGGCCGGAGGCCCGGTGCCGCGATCGCGTTCGACCAGCGCCAGTGGCGCCACCAGGCCCGCAGCGCCGCTGCCAGGATCGCCGCGCCCGGTTCCGTGCCGCTGCTCACCGCTCGCGGCGACTTCGCGGCCGGGGCCACGATCAGAACCGTCGGTCATCCGGCCCGGCCGCTCACGACGCTCCCCGAGGCCAGGCTGCGCGCGCACCAGGTCGTGATCGGCAGTCCCGGCACCGGGAAGACCACGCTGCTGCTCCGGCTGTGGGCCGCGTTCATGGCCGCCGGGCTTCGGCGCCACGCGGCCGGCCAGGGCGGCCCGCCGCTGATCGTCATGATCGACTGCAAGGGCGGCGCCGACGCGCGACGCATCGCCGATCGCGCCCGCCGCGTCCTGCGCGATGCGGGCGCCCGCAGCTTCGCGGTCTGGCCGGATGACGCGACTCTCAACCTGTGGACCCTGCCGCCGCGCCAGCTCACCACGACGCTCGTCGACCTGATCGAGCACGGAACCGGCGGGGCCGCGTACTACACCGACGTCATGGACGCCGTGGTCGCGCTCGCTGTGGACGCGCCGCCCGGACCGCCCGTCAGCAGCGCGGACTTCCTCGCGCGGCTCGATCCCGGCTGGCTGGCCCTGGCTTACTCGGCGGGCGGCTACGACCATCAGCTTCAGCTGGCCAGGGCTGCCGCGCACCAGGTGCCCGACGTCGCGCTGAGATTCCGCACCCTCTTCCGCCGTCTGGGTCCCGGCCTGGACGGTCCCGGCGATTTCGCTGACGCCGATGCCTGGTACTGCATTCTGGAAGGAACGGGAGAGCTCGCCGTCGCCGAGGCTCAGGCGCGCGCGGTCATGGACCTGCTCGCTGGCTATGTGGTCAGGGAGCCCGGCCAGGCCCGGCCAACCCTCCTGGCGGTCGATGAGTTCAGCGCCGTGGCCAGGCGCCTGCCGATCTGGCAGCTCTATGAGCGCGCCCGGTCGCTCGGGCTCGCGGTCCAGGTCTCCGCGCAGTCCTGGCACGGGCTCGCGCCCGACGAGGATGAGCGGTACCGGATCGCGACCGCGGCCGAGGGCGGCATCTGGCTGCTGCGGACCGCGCATCCCGAGCCGGTTACCGGCCTCGCCGGCGTCCGCCGGACCGTCGATTCGAGCCGGACGCTGCTCGGATTCCTGCGCTGGAGCCGACAGGGAAACTCGCGGGTCCGCGATGGCCCGGTCGCCGATCCTGCGATCATCCGCGCGCTCGACGTCGGCCAGGCCGCCTACATCTACCGGGGCGGCGTCACCTACACCCAGATAAAGCGGCTCGTCAGCGGGCCGGCGGCCCTGGCGGCAGCTCCCAGGGCCGCGCCCCCACCGGCCGCCGAGGTCGAGGCCGTGCCGGCGGCACTGGCCGATATCTCGTCGTTCCTCGACGAGGCGTTCGGAACGGGCAGCGCATGACCGGCGATCCCTTTGACGCGCTCGGGCTCGACCGCCGCGGCGATCTGGCCGACGATGAGATCCGCGCGGCCTGGCGCCGGGTCGCGGCCGCAACCCACCCCGACCGGGCCGACGGCGGCGATCCCCCGGCGTTTGCGGCCGCGGCGGCGGCGTACACGATGCTGCGGACCAGAACCGGGCGCGGCGAGGCTCTCGCCGACCTGCTCGCGCCGGCAGCGCCGGCCCGGCCGGGCGTGACGGCGCTTGGCCGCCGGATCCGCCGCGGGCGACCGCTGGTGGTAGCGCTGCGCGTCCTGGCCGCCGTCGGCGTGAGCCTCATCGCCGTCCTGGCCGCCGGCTGGCAGCAGCCCGCAACGGCCGCGGTCATCACCGGAGCTGTGACCTGGCTGCTCCTGACCACGCGCAGCGACCTGAGCTGACCAGCGCAGCCCTTGACGGAATCGTTATTTGTCGTAGTCTTCCGCAAGACTGCAACGGCGCAGGAAGGCACGGCTATGAGCGATTACGACCAGTTTGACGGTCGGAAGCCCTGGTTCGGGCGATCGCGGGCCTGCCTGAGTTTCGGACCGCGGACCTGGGAGGGCTGGGTCGTACTCGCGGTGCTGATGGTCTTCGCGCTCACCGTTGCGCTCGTGTCCGGCCAGAGCAACGCGGTGGTGGTTGGCGGCCTGGTGCCGCTGGTCGTCGTGCCGTTCGTCATCGCGTGGATCCAGCGCCGGTGACTATCGAGGCTCAATGTCGGTGCCCGCGCCTACGATGTCCGCATGGCTGACGCGGATGATGTCCGGCGCATCGCCCTCGGCCTGCCGCACGTAATCGAGATCGACAGCGACGGCTTCGACTTCCGCGTGGCCGACAGGGGCTTCGTCTGGTCTTATCCCGAGCGCGTGCCGGGCAGGCGGCGCGAGATCCGCACCGACATCGCGGTCCTCTACGTCGGCGATGAGGCGGAGAAGCAGGCCCTGCTGCTCGGTGAGCCGGACCTGTTCTTCACCACGCGGGGCTACGACGGCTGGCCGCTGGTGATGCTGCGGCTCGACCTGGTTGATGTCGGCCGGCTGCGCGAGCTGCTGACCGACGCGTGGCGGATGCGCGCGCCGGAAACACTGGCCGCGGACCTCGCCGTTGGCAACGGCTAGTCAGCCGACGAATTCGCGGGCGGCGCGGGCCGCCGCGCACGGAGCGCAGAGGGGGATGGGGACGTTGGGCACTGCGCCCAGGTTCGTCCGGCCAGTGATCACCGCGTGGAACGTCTCGCAGATGTCATAGTCCGCCGGATGCGCCGTCGCGCACATGCACAGGCACGGCCGGTGCCGCAGCACTTCCTCCGCGCGCTCAAACACGGCGCGGACTTCCGGACGGCTGGCGACCTCCGTAACGGCGTCAAAGGCCGGCCGGGCCCGCTCCAGCGCATCGGTCATCGCCTGGCCTACACGCCGCCCGACCTCGGCCAGGGTGTCGGCAAGCTGGGGCTTCTTGCCATCGCTCACAGACACATCGTCTCACCTGCGAAGACTCGGGGCTAGTGCGGCCTTTGCCCGGGCGGCCGCCTGGGGGTCTAGCCAGGCTGCGGTCCGGTCGCCACCGGGCGGTCCGGGTCGGCTACCCAGCCTGACCAGGAGCCGACGTAGAGGGCCGCGGGCACGCCGGCGAGTTCCAGGGCCAGGACCTCGTGCGCCGCCGTGACACCGGAGCCGCAGTAGGCGCCGACGGCGGTATCAGCTGCGCCATCGGCGGTGGTGCCCGCCGGGTCCGCGCCTACGCCCAGGTCCCGGAACCGGGCCAGCAGCTCCTCGGCCGGCCGGAAGTGCCCGGAAGCGGTCACGTTGCCAGCCGTCGGCGCGGTCAGCGCGCCCGGAATGTGACCGGCCACCCGGTCGACGGGCTCGATCTCGCCGCGATAGCGGGCCGGTGCCCTGGCGTCCAGCAGGATCCCGGTCCGGGCGAGGGCGGCCGCACCAGCCGCGTCGAGCACCGGCATATGACGAGGGCTGGCGGCGAAGTCGCCCGCCGGCGCCACGGCATCCTCGGTGCTCACCGGCTCGCCGGCGGCAGCCCAGGCCGTGAACCCGCCGTCCAGCACCTGCACCTGCTCGTGGCCGTAGTACCGCAGCATCCACCAGGCCCTGGCCGCGATGGTGCCGTCGCCGTCGTCATACACCACGACCGGGTCCCCGGACCGTACGCCGGCGGACCGCATCGCGGTCTCGAAGTCGGCCGTCTCCGGCAGCGGGTGCCTGCCGCCCTCCCCCGGCGGGCCGGCCAGCTGGGTGTCCAGGTCGACGTACGGGGCGCCGGGGATGTGCCCGGCCCGGTAATTCTCGATGCCGGGCGGACCGCCCAGCTTGTAACGCACGTCAAGCAGCACCGGGGGCGCGCTGGACTGCAGCGCCGCCGCAAGCTCCTCGACGCTGATCAGCGGATGAACGGCACTGGCCATGCTGTGGATAACCCCCAGATTCCTGTGGATAACGGCCGACGAGGCGGTGCGGTTCCCCGGCCTGGCTGTGGATAAACGGCTCTCGCTAGTCAGCTTGCCATGTACGTGAGCAGCGGAATCCGCTGGTCGGTGCCCGCCAGCGAGCCGTGCATGCCGATCAGCGCCGACTCGCGAGGCTCTTCGGCGGTCGCGACGACGGCCCAGTTGCGGCGGGCGGCGCTGATCACGTCGCCGACGCGGTCTGCGACCCGGCAGTCGACGGGGCCGAACCATCCTTCGTCGACCGCCTGCTCGCGGCTGACCGTCCAGGCCGTATCGCCGAGCGTCCCCTGCCAGGTGGCCAGTACGTCCGCGGCCGCGCCGGGCTCGGCGTAGACGTGCCGCGCTCGCGGCTCGCCGCCGAGCAGCGCGACCCCGGCCCTGAGGTCGGGCACCAGGTCCGCGTCGGTGCGCCGCTCCGGCGGCACGTCCACCATCCCGTGGTCGGCGGTGATGTACAGCGGGACGCCGGGCGGCAGGGCGCCGGCCAGCTGCTCGGCGAGCCGGTCGCAGTGGGCAAGCTGAAACTGCCACGCCGGCGACAGGCTGCCGCAGGCGTGGCCCGTGCCGTCCAGGTCCCCGGTGTAGACCATGGCGAATCCCGGCGCCGGCGCCGCGAGCGCCGCCGCGGTGAGCGCGACCAGGGCGCCGGGGGTGTTCGCCGCGCGGTAGTCGGCGCCGCGCATTGCCGCGAGCGACAGGCCGGTGTGCTGGAACGACCCCTGCGCCACCCGGTAGGCACCGATTCCGGCCGCGGCCGCGCGCTCGAAGATCGTCGCGTCCGGCTGCCACGCCACCGGGTCGACCGCCTTGTCCCAGCGCAGGGCGTTCAGCAGCCTGCCGGTCGCCGGTACGCGCACCTGATAGCCCAGCAGGCCGTGCTGACCCGGCGGCCGGCCGGTGCCGATGGAACTCAGGCTGGTGGCCGTGGTGGCCGGGAATCCGGCGGTCAGGATCTGACCGGAGGGCATCAGCCCGGACAGGAACGGTGCCTGCTCGCGGCTGGCGTGCAAGAGATCCCAGCCCATCCCGTCGACAACGAGGAGGCAGGCCCGTTCGGCCCTCGGGAGGCCCAGAGCGTTGGCGGCACCGTCGATGCCGAGTGAGGCCAGCAGGGACGCGCCGAGGTCGGCCAGCGTCGCCTCGCCGTATCGGGGCAGCACGGGAGCATCGACCGCGGCAGCCAGTCCCCCGCTGCCGTCCGGCCACGGCCCGGTCACGGGTGGCTGGTCGCCTCGGCCAGTGCCTGCGCGAAGGTCACGATCTGCTGGACGGCTTCTTCGCCGTCGGCAGCCTCGCTGACGCGCACGGTCAGGTCGTCGGCCGTCATCGTGCCGGTGTAGCCGTGATCGGCCTCACAGTTCTCATCGCCGCAGTGGGCAGGCTCGAGCTCGATGTGAGACAGGACATTCCAGCCGATGGTCAGCACGACCTCGCTCGGCATCGTCGCGCCCGGCCGGTAGGTAGCCGGATCGGGAATCACGCGGGTCAGCGCTACGGACGAGATCCGGGAGTGCCGTACCGCCTCGGTCGTGGTCTCCGCCTGGGGGCGTGACTCCGGGTCGGCCTCGTCGGCCGGGTACTCGTCGGTGTGCGAGTACACCAGCCGCGTGGCCGTCAGGGCCATGACGGTGACGTGCCGCCGCACTTCCATGCCCGGGTCGAAATGGGCGTCGTGGAGTACGAAGTAGGAAACCACTTGCTCATTGCCGACCGCGGAGGACACGGCGTCGTAGACGAGGCCGGGGTAATAGCCGCTTCGCTCGATAGCGGCCTGCATTCCGCCCGATGCCGCCTTCGTATCGCTCATTCTTCCATCCTGCACCGTCTGGAGCCGGTCAATCACCTCGTGAGCAGACTTCGGCCAACGAACGCCAGCTCAGGTTCCCGGCTGGCCGCCGGGCAAGTATCGCAGGACGGCCACGTCGCCCGCCTGGCTAGTGCCTGCAAGCACCATGCGCACCGATCGGTCCAGCCTCGCCAGCAGGCGCGGTGCCGCCGGGTCCCCGACGAACACCGGCGCCACTGCCAGCTGCAGCTCGTCGGCCAGCCCGAGCGACAGCGCCTGGCCAAGGAGGCTGGCCCCGCCCTCGATCATGAGCCGCCCGATGCCACGGCCCGGCAGATCCGCGAGCACCGCCGCCAGGCTCGTTCCCGTCATGATCGGGATGATGGCTGCCCGGCGGCCGAGTTCTCGCCGCAGGCGGGCGGCCGCGGGCTCGGGAGCGTAGACCAGCTTCTGCGTCCCGTCGTCGGCGAAGAACCGGCCCGACGGGTCGAGCTCGCCGCTGGCCGTGATCGTCACCTTGGCCGGGCTGGGCGGCAGCCCGGCCGCCGCCCGCCGCTCCCGGCGCTGCTCCGAGCGCACCAGCAGCCGTGGGTTGTCGCTGCGGATAGTGCCGGCGCCGACCATGATCGCGTCGCACCCGGCCCGGACCTCATCGACCCGGTCCAGGTCCTCGGGACCGGACAGCACCAGGCGGCGCGGCGAGGCGTCGTCGATGTAGCCGTCCGCCGACATGGCCGCCGACAGGAGCACGTACGGCCGCATTGCCACGGGGAGAACCTACGCCCGCAAGCGGCGGACCCTAAGCTCAGGTGCCATGCCCTGGGCTGGACTACGGCTGTCGGTGACGCTCCTGACCGCCATCCCGCTGCCGGGACGGCGGGATGCGCCGGGCCGGCTCACGATCGCCGCGGCGATGTACTGGGCGCCGGTCGTCGGCCTGGGCGTCGGGGCCGCCTGCGCCGCCGTGCTGCTGCTGACCCCTGCCGCCGGGCCGCTGCTCGCGTCGGCGCTCGCGGTCGCGGCCGGGGCACTGCTGACCAGGGCACTGCACCTGGACGGGCTCGCCGACTTCGCCGACGGCCTCGGCAGCGCCAGGCCCGCGGAGCAGGCGCTGGAGATCATGAAGCGCTCGGATGTCGGCCCGTTCGGCGTCGTCACCCTGGTCTTCGTGCTGCTAATCCAGGTCAGCGCCCTCGCCAGGGCGGACACGCTCGGCCGCGGGCCGATTGCGATCATCGCGGCGGCGGTGACTGCTCGGCTGGCGATCACACTGGCCTGCCGCCGCGGGGTGCCTGCGGCCCGGCCCGGCGGTCTCGGCGCCATGGTCGCGGGGACGGTCCATCCGGCCGCGGGCGCAGTGCTCGCCGCAGCGGCGGTCGCCGGCGCCGCCATCGCCGGCGGCTGGCAGCTCGCCGCCGGGGTCGGGGCCGGGCTCGCCGTGTCGCTCGTCCTGACCGCGCTGGCGATCCGCCGGCTCGGCGGCATCACCGGCGACGTCCTGGGCGCGCTCGCGGAGATCGCCGCCACCGCCTGCCTGCTGGTCACGGCACTGCGCTGACGGATAGCGCCTCGCGGAGCCGCTCGGCGTAGCCCGCCGCCTCCTCCGCCGACTCGTAGCGCTGCCGCGGCCAGAAGAAGCCGCGCAGGCCGTCGCCCTTCGTCCTCGGCACCACGTGCACGTGCAGGTGCGGCACGCTCTGGCTGACCACGTTGTTGGCGGCGACGAACGTGCCCTGGCAGCCGAGCGCGGCGGGCATGACCGCGCTCACGCGCTGCACCCGCAGGAAGAACGGCCCGACCGTGGCGGCCGGCAGGTCGGCCAGCGTCTCGGCGTGCTCGCGGGGAGCCACCAGCACGTGCCCCTTGAAGACGGGCCTGGCATCCAGGAACGCCACCGCCACGTCGTCGGCCAGCACCGTATGGCCGGTCACGTTCCCGGCGATGATGTCGCAGAATGCGCAGCCGTCGATGGCTAGCTCCCGACTTCGAGTACCGACGCCGACGCCTACGACGATAGTGGGACACGGGTCGGCCGGCAGGCTGACGTGGCGGCGCTACTCTGCGCATACCCTGAGATCATGTCGGCCATCTACGCCTGGCTGGGGCGGCACCGGGTCCTGGTCGACAGCTTCCTTGCCGCCGTGCTGGCGGTCTTCGGCCTCGCGGCGATAGTCCATAAACCGGCGCTCTACCTGCCGATCACGCTGCTGCTGGTGGTACCGGTCGCGATCAGGCGCCGGATCCCGGCGACGGCCTTCGCGATCGCCTGCGTGGCCGGGCTGTGGCAGCTGGCGGTCGGCGGCCCGACCGGCGCGGACCTGGCCATCCTGGTCCTGCTCTACACGGTGGCCGCCTATCGCCCGCGGCGCGAGTCGATCGCCGCCGCGGCGGTCTGCCTGTTCGGCGGCTTCGTCGCGATCATCGTCTGGTCGCCGGACGGGCCCGGCGCCAAGCTGATCATGCAGCTTCTGGTCGGCGGCGTGCTGTTCGGCGGCGGCACCCTCACCGCGTGGGTCCTCGGGGACTCGATGCGCTACCGCCGCGGCTATTACGCCGCGCTGGAGGACCGCGCCGCCCGTCTCGAGGCCGAGCGCGACGCCCAGGCGCAGATCGCGACGGCCGCCGAGCGAGCCCGGATCGCCAGGGAGCTGCACGACGTCATCGCCCATCACGTCAGCGTCATGGTCGTCCAGGCCGACGGCGCCGGCTACGCGCTGCGCACCGATCAGGGCCGGGCCGAGGCCGCGATCAAGGCCATCGCCACCACCGGCCGCGAGGCGCTCGCCGAGATGCGGCGGCTGCTCGGCGTGCTCCGGACCGGCGACGAGGACGCCCAGATGACGCCCGTCCCTGGCCTCGGCGAGCTGCGCGAGCTGCTCGACCAGGCCAGGGCCGCGGGCCTGGCGGTCTCCTACACGCTGTCCGGGACGCCCAGGGAGCTGCCGGAGGGCGCCGAGCTGGCGGCCTACCGCGTGGTCCAGGAGTCGCTGACCAACACCCGCAAGCACGCCGGCCTGGCTGCGACCGCGGCCGTCACGCTGCGGTACGAGTCCGACGGACTGATCGTCGAGGTAACCGACGACGGCGTCGCCGCCCCGTCATCCGACACCGCCGGGCACGGCCTGGCCGGCATGCGCGAGCGGATCGAGATGTACGGCGGCACGGTGCGGGCAGGACCCCTGCCTGGCGGCGGGTTCGGCGTCGTGGCCCGGCTGCCGTGCCCGGAGCAGCCGGAGCTGCCGGAGCTGCCGGAGCAGCCGGCGGCCGCCGCGGTCGGCTGGGCGGGTGCCTGATGACCGTGAGCCAGCGGGCGGCCGTGGCGCCCATCAGGATCGTCCTTGTCGATGACCAGGAACTCGTGCGGACCGGCTTCCGGATGGTCCTGGAGGCTCAGCCGGACATGCACGTGGTCGGCGAGGCCGCCGACGGCCTGCAGGCCATCGACCTGGCGGGGCGGCTGCACGCCGACGTCATGGTGATGGACGCCCGGATGCCGCGGCTGGACGGCGTCGAGGCGACCCGCCGGATCCGGCTGGCGGGCGAGCGGCCGCGGGTGCTCATGCTGACGACGTTCGACCTCGACGAGTACGCGTTCGCCGCATTGAAGGCCGGCGCCAGCGGCTTCCTGCTTAAGGACGTGCCGCCCGACGAGCTGCTGTTCGCGATCCGGGCGGTCCACTCCGGCGACGCCGTCGTGGCGCCGTCGACCACCCGGCGGCTGATCAATCAGTTCGCGCCAATGCTGCCCGGCACCAACCCGGAGCCCCCCACCGAGCTGTCCGACCTGACCGAGCGCGAGCGGGAGGTCCTGCTCCACGTCGCGCACGGCCTGTCGAACCAGGAGATCGCCCGCCTGCTGTTCGTCTCCGAGGCGACGGTCAAAACGCACGTGGGCCGGGTGCTGGCCAAGCTTGGCCTGCGCGACCGGGTGCAGGCGGTCGTCTACGCCTACGAGCACGGACTGGTCCGGGCCGGCCAGAAGTAAGTGGTCTTTCTCACCTTGGGTGAAATTGCATCGCGGCCGTCACCCAGCCCGGTACTCTCGGCACCAAATCGTCTCGCTTGGGGCCTTAATGCTGACTGTCCATAACTTCTCGTACGGCCTGCTCACGCCCGTACTGGCCTACCTGATGTCCTGCCTGGGCGCCTTCCTCGGCCTGCGCTGCACCACCAGGGCCACCGCGTCCGAGGGCGCCAGCCGCGTCCGCTGGCTGCTGCTGGCCGCGGTGTCGATCGGCACGACGGGCATCTGGGTCATGCACTTCATCGCGATGCTCGGCTACACGATTCCGGGCGAGACGATCCATTACAACGTCCTGATCACGATTGGCAGCATGCTCATCGCCGTCGTGGTCGTCGGCATCGGCCTGCTGATCGTCGGCCTGCGCACGCCGACCTGGCGGACCCTGCTGCTCGCGGGAACGTTCACTGGCATCGGCGTGGCCAGCATGCACTACACCGGCATGGCGGCCATGCGCATGCCCTCGCGCATGAGCTACAACCCCGACCTGTTCGGGCTGTCGATCGTCATCGCCATCGTCGCCGCAACGGCCGCGCTCTGGGCCGCGCTGACGCTGAAGCGGACCGCGTTCACCTTCGGTGCCGCGCTGATCATGGGCGTCGCGGTCAGCGGCATGCACTACACCGGCATGGCTGCGATGCGGGTGCACGCGGCCGCCTCGGGCGACGGCATGCTGATGACCGGCGGCGGCGCCACGGCGGAGAACTTCCTCCTGCCGCTCGTCATCGGGATCAGCGTCCTGGCGTTCATCCTCACCGCGACCCTCGCGCTGTCGCCGACCGACCAGGAGATGCGGGCCGAGGCCGAGCTCCTGGACCGCATCGAGCAGGCCAGCGCCAGCTACACCCAGGCGGTGCCGGCCGCGCTGCCGACGGCGCAGATGCCCGGCCAGGCCGTGAGCCGGGCCGTCCAGGCCCGCCGCCAGGCCGGACCGGGCGAGCCGCGCTTACGTGCGGCCGCCCGCGGTAGGACACAATAAGCCTCGTGCAGGCGGCTGAGGGCGCACCCGATCGCGGCTGGTTGCTGCTCGTCTACCGGGTGCCGTCCGAGCCGAGCAGGCTGCGCGCCACGGTCTGGCGCCGGATCAAGAGCCTGGGCGCGATCTACCTGCAGAGCTCGGCGGCCGCGCTGCCCGCGAGCGTCCACGCCGAGCGGGCCCTGCGCAAGCTGCGCAGCGAGATACTCGACATGCACGGCACCGCGATCCTGCTGTCGTGCTCAGTGCTGGCGGGTGATCAGGAGATCCTCGCGGCGTTCCAGGCCGCCAGGGACGACGAGTACGAAGAGATCGTCGACAAGTGCCACGACTTCCTGGCCGGGCTCCGCAAGGAGTACGCGGAAAGCCACTTCAGCTACGCCGAGCTGGAGGAGAACGAGGTCGACCTGGTCAAGCTGCGCAACTGGCTGGACCGGATCAGGGAGCGAGACGTGTTCGGCGCGTCCGGCCTGCAGCCGGCGCTCAGCTCGCTGGCGGAGTGCGAGGAGCACCTGGAGGCGTACGCGGCGCGGGTGTACGCCGAGGAAGCAGAGAGCCGCTAGCGGCCCGGCTCAGGCTGACCGGCAGCAGCACCAGAAGCACAACCGGCACGAGCCACCACGAGGTCACGCCCGCCTGGCTCAGCCCGTAGGTGACCAGCAGCCCCCCGACGACCCCGGCCGCGACGAGCCAGTCGTCGCCGATGACGAAGTCGTACCAGAAGGCGCCGAACGCCTTGAGCCGGTCTCCTGCGCCCGCCATCTCAGTGCACCCCCGTCGTCGCCGGCACCTGGCCCGGCTGGCCTGTCCCTGTCTCTGCGGTCCGGCGCAGCAGCGCTACCAGACCGATCGCGTACAGCGCGATGGCCGGGATGATCACCAGCAGGGCCGCATCCGAGCCTGGCCAGTGGGCACCGGCGCCCTCCGCGCCCCAGAACACGCCGAAGCTCGTGAGCATGATCCCGACGACGAACTTCATCGTGTTCTCCGGCACGCGGGCCAGCGGCGCCTTGACGGCGAAGCCGAGGGCCGCAATCAGCGCGACCGCGCAGGCCGCGGCGACTGTGGCCAATCCCACATTGTGGTCGTTGGTGCCGAAGGTCAGGACGATGAACACGACCTCCAGGCCCTCGAGCAGCACGCCCTTGAACGAGAGCGTGAAGCCGTACCAGTCCGGCACGATCCCGTTGCGCCGGGCCTGCTGGCTCTCGGCCTCGGCGAGATGCTTGGCGTAGAGCTTGTCCTCGTCGTGCAGCGCCTTATGGCCGCTGGCCCGCAGGATCGCCTTGCGGATCCACTGCAGGCCGAAGATCAGCAGGAGCGCGCCCACGACCGCGCGCAGGCCGCGCAGCGGGATGTCGGACACGGCCGGCCCGAGGACCGCGACGATCGCGGCGAGCACGACCAGGGCCGCGCCCACGCCGTAACCGGCCGACCGCCAGTCACGGGCCGTGCCCGCGGCCAGGACGATCGTGGTTGCCTCGACCGCCTCCACCGCGCAGGCAAGGAAGACCGCTATGAACAGTGCGGTGGCTGCTCCCACGCTGGAGGCCCTCCCGTTCGCTTCACCCCGGTATGACCTTCTCAATATAACAGCTGTGATCCCTAGTCCCTCACTGCTGTTAGTGCGGGCCGCCGGATGAGAGCCACTGCCGAGAGGCACTAGGCTCAGACCGTGACGACCAATCCCCTGTTGACTAGCACAGACTCTGCACGCAGCGTAGCCGCAGATGCCCTCATCATCGGCGTCATCCAGGGCCAGGACGGGCCCGTCCTCGCGCCCGGCGCCGAGGATGCCGATGCGGCGCTAGGCGGCTCCCTCACCGCCACCCTCGCAGCTCTCGGCGCGACGGGCAAGCAGGACGAAATCACCAAGGTAGCCACCGGCGGCCAGCTCGCCGCGCCCCTCATCGTGGCCGTCGGCCTGGGCAGGGCGCCGGACGGCGAGGCCCTGCGCCGCGGCGCCGGCGCCGCGGTCAGGAGCCTGACGGCGGCGAGCACGCACGCGATCGTCCTCGCGCTGCCCGCGCGGGACGCTGCCGAGACCGAGGCCGTCGCGCTCGGCGCGCAGCTCGGCCGCTACACGTTCACCCGCTACCGCGCCGCCGCCAACGGAAGCCCGCCCGCGCTCATGGTGCTGACGACCGCGGCGGGCGCCGCCGCCGCCGCGACCAGGGCCACGGTGCTCGCCGACGCGATGAGCCTGACCCGCGACCTCGTCAACACGAGCCCGTCGGACCTGTACCCGGAGTCGTTCGCCGCCGAGGCGCAGCAGGTCGCCGAGGCTGCCGGGCTGGACTTCGAGGTGCTCGACGAGACCCAGCTGGCCGCGGGCGGCTACGGGGGCCTGATCGGCGTGGGCCAGGGGTCCGTCCGCCAGCCCCGGCTCGTGCGCCTGGCCTACCGCCACCCGGACGCGACCAAGACCGTGGTGTTCGCGGGCAAGGGCATCACGTTCGACTCCGGCGGGCTGTCGCTGAAGCCGTCCAACGCGATGGAGACCATGAAGTCGGACATGAGCGGCGCCGCCGCCGTCATGTCGGCTCTCCAGGCCCTGGCGGCGCTGCGTCCCGTGGTGAACGCCGTGGGCTACCTGTGCCTGGCCGAGAACATGCCGGGCGGCAACGCGCAGCGCCCCTCGGACGTGATCACCATCTTCGGCGGCAAGACCGTCGAGGTACTCAACACCGACGCCGAGGGCCGCCTCGTCCTCGCCGACGCGCTGGCGCGGTCGGAACAGGACTCCCCGGACCTCCTGATCGACGTCGCCACGCTGACCGGCGCCCAGGTCGTGGCGCTGGGCACCAGGATCGCGGGCATCATGGCGAACGACGACGCGACGCTCGACGGCGTCGTGGATGCGGCCCGCCGCGCGGGCGAGCAGGTCTGGCCGATGCCGCTGCCGGAGGAGCTGCGCAAGGGCCTCGACTCCAGCGTGGCCGACATCGCGAACGTCGCGGGCGAGCGGTGGGGCGGCATGCTGGTCGCCGGCCTGTTCCTCAAGGAATTTGTGCCCGACGGCGTGCGCTGGGCTCATGTGGACATCGCCGGCCCCGCCTTCCATGAGGGCGAGCCGTACGGGTACACGCCGAAGGGCGGCACCGGATCCGCGGTCCGGATGCTGGTGCAGGTCGCCGAGGACGTGGCCGCCGACCGACTGTAAGAAGTATCGAGCGAGCCAGCGCCCTGGACGGCTGAGCGGGAAAAGGAGTCTTGATCGTGACAGACGGCGGCTACGACATCGTCATACTCGGCGGCGGCAGCGGCGGGTACGCCTGCGCCCTGCGGTCGGCCGAGCTCGGCAAGCGGGTCGCGCTCATCGAGATGGACAAGGTCGGCGGTACCTGCCTGCACCGCGGCTGCATCCCGACCAAGGCGCTGCTGCACGCCGCGGAGATCGCCGACCACGCCAACGACGGGCCGTCCTTCGGCGTGCGGTCGTCGTTCGACGGCATCGACATGGCCGGGGTGAACGCCTACAAGGACAAGGTTGTCACCGGCAACTGGAAGGGCCTGACCGGGCTGATAAAAAGCCGCGGCATCGACGTCATCGAGGGCTACGGCCGGCTCGTCTCACCGACGGCCGTGCAGGTCGGCGACCAGATCGTCGAGGGCGCGCACGTGGTGCTGGCCACCGGCTCGGAGACGCGCAGCCTGCCCGGCCTGGCGATCGACGGCCACCGCGTCATTACCAGCGAGCACGCGCTGGAGCTTGACCACGTCCCGCCCGCCGTCGTGATCCTCGGCGGCGGCGTCATCGGGGTCGAGTTCGCCAGCGTGTGGCGGTCGTTCGGCGCCGAGGTCACGATCATCGAGATGCTCCCGCACCTGCTGCCGACCGAGGAGGAGTCCAGCTCCAGGCTGCTGGAGCGGGCATTCCGCCGCCGCGGGATCAACTTCAAGGTCGGCACGAAGTTCGAGAGCGTCAAGGACACCGGCTCGGGCGTGACCGTCACGGTCGAGGGCGGCGCCACCTTCGATGCCGAGCTCATGCTGGTCGCCGTCGGGCGCGGACCGGTCTCCGCGGGCCTCGGCTACGACGAGGTCGGCGTCGCGATGGACCGGGGCTTCGTGCTGGTGGACGAGTACTGCCGCACCAACGTCCCGACCATCTCCGCCGTCGGTGACCTGCGGCCGGGCCCGCAGCTCGCGCACGTCGGCTTCGGGGAAGGCATCATGGTGGCCGAGCGCCTCGTCGGCCTGGACGTCGTGCCCATCGACTACGACGGCGTGCCCCGGGTGACGTACTCCGATCCCGAGGTCGCCTCAGTCGGCCTCACCTCGGTGCAGGCCGAGGAGCGCGGCTACGAGATCACCGAGTTCACCTACGACCTCAAGGGCAATGGCAAGGCCGCGATCCTGCAGACCTCCGGCGCCGCGAAGGTCATTGCCGAGGCCGGCGGCGGCCGGGTACTGGGCATCCACCTGGTCGGCGCGCGCGTCGGGGAGAACATCGCCGAGGCGCAGCTGATCTACAACTGGGAGGCCACGCCCGGCGACGTGGCGCAGCTCATCCACCCGCACCCGACGGTGTCGGAGGCTCTCGGCGAGGCCCACCTCGCGCTCGCGGGCAAGCCTTTGCACGTGCACGGCTGATCTGGCGCACCCCGCGCTAGAGTCGGCAGAAAACCCCGAAGAGGAGCAACGGAACGTCATGTCGGTCTCCGTATCGATGCCACAGCTCGGCGAGAGCGTTACCGAGGGCACAGTCACGCGCTGGCTCAAGCGCGAGGGCGAGCACGTCGAGGCCGACGAGCCGCTGCTGGAGGTGTCCACCGACAAGGTCGACACCGAGATCCCGTCGCCGGTGTCCGGCGTGCTGCGCGGCATCACCGTCGCCGAGGATGAGACGGTCGCCGTCGGCGCGGAACTCGCGGTCATCGACGAGGACGGTGCCGCCGCTGCGGCGCAGCCGGCGGCCGCCCCGGCCGAAGCGCCGGCGGCCGAGGCCCCGGAGGCTTCGGCACCGCCTCCGCCGCCCGCTCCCGCGCCCGAACCCGAGCCCGTCGCGGAGGCGCCGGCGCCATACGAGGCGCCCGCTCCGCCGCCGCAGGCACCGGTGTACGAGGCACCGGCCGCTCCCGCGTACGAGCCGGCTGCCGCTCCCGCGTACGCACCGCCGCCGGCGGCTGCCTACGCCCCGCCAGCGCCACCCCCCGCGGTCGCCTACGAGCCGCCCGCGCCGACAGCTCCCGAGGCCGGGAACGGCGTGGCCGAGTCCGCCGTCGTCCAGCCGGACGCGGCCGACGGGCCGTATGTAACTCCGCTCGTCCGCAAGCTCGCCGCCGAGCACGGCATCGACCTGGCCACGGTGTCGGGCACCGGCGTCGGCGGCCGTATCCGCAAGCAGGACATCCTCGACGCCGCCAGGGTCGCGCGCGGCCCCGAGGTACAGCCGGCGGCCGCTGCGCCCGCACCGCCAGCCGCGCCGGCGCTCGCCGCCCAGACGATCGCTCCCCCGCCGCCGGCGGCTCCTGCCCCCGCACCGGCCCCCGCGCCCGCGGCCGCTCCCGCGTTCAGGCCGGAGCCGGCCGCGCCGCAGCGCTCGGCGATCGTCCCCTCCAGCCTGCGCGGCACCACCGAGCGGATGTCGCGCGCCCGGCAGGTCATCGCCCAGCGCATGGTGGAGTCGCTGCAGGTCTCCGCGCAGCTCACGACCGTCGTCGAGGCCGACGTGACCGCGATCGCGCGGCTGCGCGATCGGGCCAAGGCCGCGTTCGAGGCCCGCGAGGGCGTGAAGCTGTCGTTCCTGCCGTTCTTCGCGCTGGCGACGGTTGAGTCGCTCAAGGTCCACCCGAAGCTGAACGCGGTGATCGATACCGCGTCCGGCCAGGTGACCTACCACGATGCCGAGCACCTCGGCATCGCCGTCGACACCGAGCGCGGGCTGATGGTGCCCGTCATCCGCAACGCTGGCGACCTGAACATCGGCGGCCTGGCGCGCAAGATCGCCGACCTGGCCGAGCGCACCAGGGCCGGGCAGGTCAGCCCGGACGACCTGGCTGGCGGCACGTTCACGCTGACGAACACCGGCAGCCGGGGCGCGCTGTTCGACACGCCGATCATCAACCAGCCGCAGGTCGGCATTCTCGGCACCGGCACGGTGGTCAAGCGCGCGGTCGTCGTGGAGGACCCGACGCTCGGCGAGGTGATCACCGTCAGGTCGATGGTCTACCTGGCGCTCACCTACGATCACCGGCTGGTCGACGGCGCCGATGCCGCCCGCTTCCTGGTGACGATGAAGGCGCGCCTGGAGGAAGGCGCGTTCGAGACGGAGCTCGGGCTGTAGTTCTACTCCGTCGCAAACTACTCCGTCGCAAACTACGCTGGCGCGTGGCAGACGGCCTCGACGTTGTTGCCGTCGGGGTCGCGGATGAACGCGCCGTAATAGTTCGGGTGGTACTCGGGCCAGACCCTGGGCTCGTGCAGGACCTCGGCGCCGGCGCCAACCGCGGCGTCGAAGAACGCCCGGACCGCGGACCGGTCCGCAGCCGAGAACGCGAGGTGCGATTCCCGGAAGCCATTTCCGGTGGTCTGCTGGCCGATCCAGAAATCAGGCGCGGGCGGCACGCCGTAGCCAATCGCCACGCCGAAGTCCATGACGCGCTCGCCGCCGAGCGGCGCCAGCACGGCGTCGTAGAAGGCGGAGCTGGCGGCAATGTCGGAGCACTGCACTGAGACGTGGTCAAGCATGTTCTGATCCTGGCCTAGCAGGCCCGTTCGCGGCTGGCATTCGAATGTCCTGCCTCCGCGCATCGCGCGGCATTACGCTCTAGGCGTGCAGATCAGGACAATGCCGGCCGTTCTCGCGTCCGCTCTGATGGTGCTCGGCCTGTGCACGGCGGCCAGTACAGCGGCCAGCGCCGCGCCGCCGCCCGCCACGGCCCCCTCAATCCGCCTCGGCAGCGTCACGCTGCCCAGGTGCGCCGGCGAGCCGGGCTACTGCGGCAGCATCGAGGTGCCGCTTGATTACTCGTCGGCTGCGAGCCCGGACATCCGCATCGGCTTTGAGTTCCTGCCGCCGACGGTGGCCAAGGTCGCGACGGGCACAATCCTCGCGGTCGAAGGCGGTCCGGGATTTGCCTCGACCGGAAGCGAGTCGTCGTACGTCGCCATGGCGGGCCCGCTGCTGCAGACGCGGAGCATGCTGCTGGTTGACCTGCGCGGTACCGGTACATCGACGCCGCTGAACTGCTCGGGCCTGGAGAACTACGGCCAGACTCAGCATCAGTACGGCCCGCAGTTCGACCGGCTGGTCGCGGACTGCGGCAACCAGCTGAACCACACCTGGCGCTACCGGCACGGCGGCTGGGTGCATGCCTCCGATCTGTTCAACACGGCGTACTCGGCCCGCGATGTGTCACGCGTCGTAGCCGCGCTCAAGCTCGGCCGGGTCGATCTGTACGGCGACTCCTACGGCAGCTGGTTCGCCCAGGTGTTCGCGTCCCGCTATGCGAGCCAGCTGCGATCGGTCACACTCGACTCGACCTACCAGGTCCTCGACCTGGACCCGTGGTACTCGACCACGGTGGTCACCGCCCGCCGCGCGTTCGACCAGGCCTGCAGCCTGTCGCCCGCCTGCGCGAAGGCGACGCACGGCACCGCGTGGAGCCGCATCGTCTCGCTCGCCGCCAGGCTCGCGCACTCCCCGGTCACCGGCGAGACGTCGATACTCGGTTTCCCGGAGAAGATGACCGTCACCGAGCTGACCCTGGTCAACCTGGTAAACAACGCGGGCTTTGACCCGATCGTCTACCGCGACCTGGATGCGGCCGGGCGGGCGCTGCTGCAGCACAAGGACGCGGCCCCGCTGCTGCGGCTGGCAGCCCAGTCGATCGGCATCGACGACGCGAACTTCCCGCTGCCCGAGTTCAGCGACGCGCTCTACTTCGCAGTGTCCTGCACGGACTACGTGCAGCTCTTCAGCCGGAGCGCGGCGCCCGCGGTGCGGCTCCGGCAGTACGACGCGGCCCTGCGCCGCGAGCCCGCCCGGACGTTCGCGCCGTTCAGCATCACGCAGTGGACGGAGATGGACCAGTACACCGAGGCCTACAGCGCCTGCGTGGACTGGCCGTCGCCGGTGCACCGCGTCGCGCCCATCACGAGGAAGCCGCCGCTAGTCCCGGCCAGCCTGCCGGTGCTCATCATGTCCGGCACGCTCGACTCGCTCACCCCGCGGCTGGACGGGGCGACGCTCGTGGCCAGGCAGATGGGCAGGTCGGCACGGCTGGTTACCTTTGCCAACCTGACGCACGTCACGCTGCAGGACCAGAACGACGCCTGCCCCGCGAGCGTCTTCCAGCACTTCGTCGCCGATCCGGCAACCGTCGGCCACTACACGGCCTGCGCCCCGCGCATCGCGCCCGTACACACCGTCGGCACCTACCCGCTGCATCTGGCGAACGCGGTCCCGGCGACCGCCGGTGCCGGAAACAAGGCCGGCCGGCAGGCCCTGCAGGCCGCGGCGGTGGCGATCGCGGCGGTCGCGGACGAGATCAGCCGGTCGCCCGAGCTGGCCGGCAGCGACCTCGGGCTGCGCGGCGGCTCGGTAGCGCTGTCGGGAGGCAACGTGATGACGATCACGCTGCGCGCGGTCCGCTGGGTTACCGACGCCACCATCAACGGCACCGCTGCCTTCAACGAGCTGACCGGCACCGTGGTCGCGCACCTGACCGTGCACCCGGCGCACGGCGCCGCGGTCTCCGTCAACGCCGGCTGGAACGTGTTTGGCACCGCCGACGCGGTCATCGGCGGCTCGCAGGGCGGCAAGCACATGGCCGCGCGCAGTCCGGCGCCGTAGGAGTCCGGGCGCTACTGATCGGCATCGTCCAGGGGCGGCGGCCGCTTCCAGCCGGTGAGGACGGCGAGGGACGCGAGGATGCCAGTATCGCGCTGCCCGATCAGCTCCCAGGCGCGCGCGATCCCGACCAGCAGGGTCGATACGACGGCGTAGCCGATTGCCTCCTCCGCCTCGGTGCCGCCCGGATTGGCGAGGATGGCGATGCCGCCGACAACCTCCGTCCCGAAGATCAGCATCAGCAGACCGACGAGTCCGAGCTGGCGCACCCGCTGACGCCGCGTGGGCTGGCTGGCCAGGATCGAGCGAATACCCGCAGCTGCGAAAAACAGGCCGATGAGGCCGGCCACGCACGCCGGATAGCCAACGTTCGTGCCCGGCACGAGGCCGAACAGCGATACTGCCAGTGCGTTGGTAAACGCGCTCAGCGCGGCCGCGGCGCGCACCTGCTGGATGACGTGCCGGCTCGACGTCAGCTCATGGCGCGGCGCCAGCGACAGCGCCACGAACAGCAGGCCGGTCAGCGCTCCGGACGTGGCGGCGACCGCGGCGAAGAGATCGGGAAAGCCAGCAGTGGACACTGGGAAACCATAGCGGCACTCGCGAAAGGACAGCGGGCGTGCGGATCGCGATAACTGCCTCGACCGGGCTGATCGGGACGGCACTTTCAGGCAGCCTGTCGGCCGACGGCGTGGACGTCCTGCGCCTGGTTCGCCGCGAGCCGGCCGGCCCGCAGGAATTGCGCTGGGACCCGGCCCGATCCGATGGCGGTCTCGCTCCGGCGGCGCTGTCCGGCCTGGACGCGGTGGTGCACCTGTCCGGCGCCCCGATAGCGAAAGGCCGCTGGACCGCCGCCCGCAAGCGCGAGCTGCGCGGCAGCCGGATCGGCAGCACCGCGGCCCTGACCCGCGCGATCGCCGCCGCGCCGCAGCCGCCTCCGGTGCTCCTGGTCGCCTCGGCCATCGGCTGGTACGGCGATACCGGGAGCCGGGCCGTGGACGAGAGCGCGCCGGCCGGCTCCGGCTTCCTGGCCGACCTGGTCCGTGACTGGGAGGCGGCCGCGCAGCCGGCCAGGGACGCCGGCATCCGGGTCGTCCACCTGCGCTCGGGAGTGGTCCTGTCCCGTCGCGGCGGCATGCTCCGGCCGCTGCTGCCGGTCTTCCGGCTCGGTCTCGGTGCCCGGTTCGGGAGCGGCAGCCAGTACCTCAGCTGGATACTGCTGGATGATCACATCCGGGCGTGCCGGTTCCTGCTGGACGGCCAGCTGGCCGGTCCGGTGAACCTGACCGCGCCCGAGGCGGCCACGAACGCGGAGTTCACTGCCGCCCTCGCCCGCCAGCTGCACCGGCCCGCCGTACTGCGGCTGCCAGCGCCGCCGCTGCGGGCCGCGCTCGGCGAGCTGTCCGGCGAGCTGCTCGGCAGCTGTCGTGTGCTCCCGGCGAAGCTGGCGGGGGCCGGATTCACCTTCGGCCAGGCGCAGATCGGCCCCGCGATCGCGGCGGCGCTCCGGGCGTAGGCGGTCAGGCGATGCGGCCGCCGGGACTGCTCCCGGCGGTGGCCTCGCCGTCCGGGTCGGCCAGGAGATCATGCAGCGGCCGGTCGGCGCTCGTGCCCACGAGCCGCATGCCCCGCAGCCGCGGCATCGCGCCGGTGTAGCCCTGGGAGCGCATCAGCACCTCACTGGTCATGCGCAGCAGGCGCCGGGCGCCGGCTATCGCCAGTGCGGCCAGCGGCAACTCGACCACCAGGGCGGAGAGCAGGCTCAGCCAGAAGCCGGGCGTACGCGCGTCGAGCACGACGTCGAACCAGGCGTCGCAGCACAGCAGCGTGGCCAGCACGACCAGGCACAGGATGAGGAGCTGGCGGCGCCGCCAGGCGGCCCAGCCAGTGATCGCGAAGGCGCCGAGCAGGGCGATGTCGAAGCCGACCCAGGCCCCGCGCCAGCCGCCGGTCCGGTAATACCGCGGCAGCGTGGTGGCCAGCAGCCCGGTCCAGGCGGCGAGCACCACGACGCAGACGATGATGAGCGCCAGGACCAGCCGTCGGCGGCGCCCGGCGACCGGGTCGGGCAGCCTGGCTACCGCCGAGTCCATGGCCGCGAGCGTGCATATCAGGTCCTGCCGCTCCGCCGGCGACAGGCGACGCAGTTCTTCCTTGTCGATCATCGGGCTGCCACCCCCTGCCGCGGGTACGCCGGTCGTTATCAGCCAACCGTAACCGGCAGCCGGTCGAAGCCCCGCAGCACCAGGCCGTTGCGCCGCTCCGGCTCGCCAGCGGCGGCTATCTCCGGGAAGCGGGCGAGCAGCCGCGGGAACGCGATCGTGGCTTCCAGCCGGGCCAGCGCGGCGCCGACGCAGAAGTGCGGCCCGCCGCCGAAACTCAGCGGTCCGCCCACGGCCCGCCTGGGGCTGAACGTGTCCGGATCGGGGAAGCGGCGCCCGTCCCGGTTGCCCGCGCCGAGCATCAGCACGACCTCCTCGTTGGCCGCCACCGGCACGCCGCGAATTTCGGCCCCCTCCGGTCGCCGGCGGCTGGTCATCTGGACCGGCGAGTCGTAGCGAAGCACCTCCTCCACGAACGACGCCACCGGGATCTCCTCGGCCCGGAGCGCAGCGCCGATCTCGGGGTGGTCCAGGATGATCTTCAGCCCGTTCCCGAGCAAGTTGGTCGTGGTCTCGAATCCGGCCACGAGCAGGAGCGTCAGGTTGTCCAGCAGCTCGGAGTCCGTCAGCCGGCCGTCGTTTGCGTCGCTGATCTGCACGAGCGCGCTCATCAGGTCGTCGCGCGGGTCCGCCAGGCGGTCGGCGGCGAGGCCGGCGAAGTACTCATACAGCCAGACGGCGGATTTGTCGGCCCGCTCGATGACAGCGTCGTCAATGCTGATCTCGAGCGTCGCAGCCAGGTCGTGCGCGACCGGGCGGAAGCTCTCCCGGTCGGCCTCCGGGATGCCGATCAGCTCGCAGATGACGGTCACCGGCAGCAGGAAGGCGAAGTCGTGCATGAACTCGACCGCGTCGCTCTTGGCCATCCCGTCCAGCAGGTCGTCGGTCATCCGCTCGATCGCCGGCTGCAGGCTCCCGATCCGCCGCGGGGTGAAGGCGCCGGAGACCAGCTTGCGGATCCGCGCGTGCTCGGGTTCGTTGAGATTGAGTATCGACTCCATGCTCAGCGACGGATGGTCGCGCCAGCCCGCGAACGCCTCGTCCATCCGCGCGGCGTCGGTGACCAGGTATTCCGGGTCACGAAGCACGGCGCTGATCGCGTCGTAGCCGGGCACGAGCACGACGCCGGGCCCGACCGGGATCACCTCGCCGATCGCGTGCAGCTGCGCGTACAGGGGGTACGGGTCGTCGCGGCCCGCGGGCTCGAGCAGCGCGGCGAAGAGGTCGGGGGCGTCCATGACGTGTGCCTGCCTTTGTGAAGTCGCTATTGGACCCGGACGGGAAGGGTGTCGAAGCCCCGCAGCACCAGGCCGTTGCGCCGCCGCGGCTCGCCCGCGGCGGCTAGGTCAGGGAAGCGGGAAAGCAGTCGGGGGAAGGCCGTCGTAGCCTCGAGCCGCGCCAGGGCGGCGCCAATGCAGAAGTGGGCTCCGCCGCCGAAGCTCAGCGGGCTGCCCTCGCTGCGCAACGGCTCGAATTTGTCCGGCCCGGCAAACCTGCGCGGATCGCGGTTGGCGGCGCCGAGGACCGGCATGAGCCGGTCGCCGGCGGCGACGGGCACGCCGCCAAGCTCGGTCTCGTACCCGATCCGGCCGCTCGCGAGCTGGACCGGGGAGTCGTAGCGCAGCACCTCCTCGACGAACGCGGCGACCGGGATCTCGCCGGTCCGCAGCGCGTCCCCGAGGGCGGGATCGTCGAGAATGAGCTGGAGCCCGTTCCCGAGCAGATTGGTCGTGGTCTCGAACCCGGCCACGAGCAGCAGCGTCAGGTTCCGGATCAGCTCGCGGTCGCTGAGCCGCCCGTCGCCGGAGTCGGCGATCTGCACCAGGGCGCTGAGCAGGTCATCGCGCGGCTCGGCTCGCCGCTGCGCGGCGAGCGACGCGAAGTAGCCGCGCAGTTCCAGGCAGGCCGCGTCCGCCTGCGTCAGCTCGTCCGGGCTGTCGAAGTCGAAGAGCGCCGTGACCGCGCGCGCGAGCGGGCGGAAGCCAGCGCGGTCGGATTCGGGGATCCCGATGAGCTCGCAGATGACCGTGACCGGCAGCAGGTAGGCAAAGTCCTGCATGAACTCGACCGGGCTGCCGTCGGTCCCGCGGGCCGCCACCGCGTCGAGCAGGTCGTCGGTCATCCTCGCGATCGCGGGCTCAAGCCCGGCGATCCGCCGGGCGGTGAACGCCTTCGACATCAGGCCCCGGATCCGGCCGTGCTCGGGCGGATCCAGGTGCAGGATCCAGTCCTCGCTGTCCTCAAGCGACGCATGCTCCCCCAGCCCGGGGATCTGGGCGACGAGCGCCTTCAGGTCGGGGTGGCGGAAGCCCGGATCGCGGAGAACCGTGCTCACCTCGTCGTATCCGACCACCGCTACCTGTCCCGGCGCGAAGGTGACGACCGGACCGATCTCATGGAGCTGGGCGTAGAGCCGGTACGGGTCGGCCATGCCCTCAGGAGTCGACAAAGCCAGGAGAATCTCAAGCGCACTGGTCGTCATGCCTTCAGCCCTCGTATGGTGGCGACGATCGCGTTATATCTTGCTTCAGTATCCTAGACGGACGCGATACATCTTGAGAAGGTTTTTCCGGGCAAGCCGGCCTGGCCGCGGCTTGGGAAGCACCGCATTAGGCTGGCAGCGTGCATGGTGAACTGGTCTTCGCCCGCCTCGGGCTGGGCGATGCGGCGATGGGCTATCTCGAGGCGTGGGACGTTCAGCGGCAGGTACACGAGCAGCGAGTCCGCGGCGAGATCCCGGACACCTGCCTGCTGCTTGAGCACCAGCCGGTGTACACGGCGGGCAAGCGCACCGATCCGCTCGACCGGCCGCTCGGTGACCCCGGTGCCCCGGTCATCGACGTGGACCGGGGCGGCAAGATCACCTGGCACGGGCCCGGTCAGCTGACCGGCTATCCGATCGTGGCCCTGGACGAGCCCATCGATGTTGTCAGCTATGTCCGTACGGTCGAAGCGGCGCTCATCGGCGTGTGCGCCGAGTTCGGCGTGGCGGCGGGCCGGGTCGAGGGCCGCAGCGGCGTGTGGCTGCGCGGTGACGGGCCAGCACAACCTGACCGGAAGGTGGGAGCGATCGGGATCCGGGTCGCCAGGGGCGTCACCATGCACGGATTCGCGCTGAACTGCGACTGCGACCTGTCGTGGTTCGACCGCATCGTGCCCTGCGGCCTGCGCGACGCGGGCGTGACCTCGCTGTCCGTCGAGGCTGGCCGGCCCGTTACGGTCGCCGACACGCTCGACGCGGTCGAGCGGCACTTCGCGGCCGCGTTCGGAGCCAGCACCGTGCGGCGCGCGGACGGGCTGCCAGACCCGGTGGTGCTCCCGACCGCCAGCTAGGCGGAGTGGCGGACGCGGACGACGAGCTTGCCCGTGGCTCGATTGTGCTCCATGTCATCGTGGGCCTGCTGTACCTGCTCCAGGCCGTCGTAGACGCGGTCCACGGGGAACGCCAGCCGGCCGGCTGCGACCGCGTCGAGGATCTCCTGGAGGGCTTCCCTGGGCAGGTCGGCGGCGTCGCCGAAGTATCCCGCCAGGCGCACGCCCCTTGGCAGGTACTCGTTCGGGGAGAAGTCCCGCACCGTCCACTGGTTGGAGAGGCTGCCGCTGAAGCAGGCCGTGCCGTGCACGCGCACCGCGCGCAGCGTGTCGGGCAGGGTCGGCGTGCCGACGAGATCAAGGGCGGCGTCGACGCCGTCCGGGTACAACTCGCGCACGGCGGGCGCGACCGCACCGTCGTCGAGCAGGGGGTACTTGACGCCGTGCTCCGTCAGCAACGCGAGGCGGTCGGCTCGCCGGGTGGTGGCCAGCACCGTGGCCCCGCGCCAGGTGGCGAGCGCGGCTGCGGCCAGGCCCACCGAGGACGTGCCGCCCCGGATCAGCAGGGACTGACCGGGCTTCAGGTCCAGGCCGACGGTCAGTGCGCCGTAGGCGGTCTGCACCATCTCCGGCAGGGCGCCAAGCACGTCCCAGGGCAGGTCGGTGTCGACGGGGATGACCTGCGACAAAGGCACCGATGTGTACTCGGCATAGCCGCCGTCGTAGGTGCGCCCCATGTCGCCCATCATCGCGACGACCTTCTGCCCGGGAGCCAGCCCGCTGCCGGCCGGGGCCGCGTCGACGGTGCCGGCGGCCTCGATTCCCGGCACCCGGGGGAAGCTGACCCCCACGCTCACCCCCAGCCGAAGCTTCAGCTCGGAGCGGTTGAGGCCGAACGCCTCGACGCGGACGCGGACCCAGCCGTCCCGCTCGGGCGGGAGCGGGAGCGTGGTCAGCCGGAGGTTGTCCACGGGGCCGGGGCCGGAGAGGCGGACGGCGCGCATGGTGGTGGCCGGCGAGGACGTCATGGACCTGCGTTCGTCAGGGGTAGGAGAGTCGCCTGGCGGATGCGGGAGGTAGCGCGTGCCTGGCGTATCGAGACTGGCGAGGGCGCCCAGCGTCCGGCGCAGTCCGGGGGGCGCGAGCAGGTCCGCCAGGATCGCGGGCGCCGCGAACTGATAGGCGTCCAGCTCCTCCTGCTGCAGCACTATCGCCGGCTCACCGGGCAGCACTCCGCCGTCAAAGATGAAGTACATGGTCGGCCGCGCGCCGGGCCCGTAGATCTCCAGGGATGCCTGCCAGTCGGCGACGAGCAGCCTGCCGATCGGGAGGTCCAGCCCGACCTCCTCGGCGACCTCTCTGGCGCAGCCGTCCTCAGGCGCCTCTCCGAGCTCGCAGATGCCGCCGGGGAGCGTCCAGTGATCGCGGTAGTTCGGCTTCACGCAGAGCACGCGGCCGCCGTCGTCGCGGATCAGCGCGCCGGCCGCGACGACAACCCCGGCCAGGCCCGCGTGCCACTCGCGCGGGGGCAGGATGCCGGGTGCCAACGCCGGTCAGCCCGCCTCTGCGGCCGCGCGGGCCAGGTAGCCGCCGAGGTCGTCGACTGGTACCTCCGCCTGGTCACCGCTGGCCATGTCGCGCACAGTGACCACCGCGCCAGCTCGTTCCCGTTCCCCGAAGATAAGGCACCACCGGGCGCCGCTGTCGCTCGCCCACTTGAGCTGGCGGCCGAGCTTCCCCGAGCCGCCGAGGTAGACACTCGATCGAAGGCCGGCCCCGCGGGCGGTGGCGGCGAAGCCAAAGGCCGCTGGCGCGAAGTCCTGGCCGAGCACGGTCACCGCCACGTCCAGCCGGCCGCTGGGCGTGCCGCCCGGCAGGAGCGCGAGTATGCGCTCGACTCCGAACGACGTGCCCGTGCCCGGCACATCGGGCCCGCCGAGCTGCTCGATCAGGTGGTCATACCGGCCGCCGGCCCCGATCGAGCCCGCGACGCCCTCGGCGACCAGCTCCCAGATGGGCCCGGTGTAGTAGCTCAGGCCGCGCACCATGCGCGGGGTAAAGGCGATGCGCCCGGCGGGGATCTGCCCGGCCACCAGCGCGAGGACCGTAACGATCTCGTCCAGGCCCGCGGTGCCGGTCTCGGTCTTCGTCAGCGCCACGCGGACCCGGTCCGCTGAGTCGGGCGCGGTGAGCGCGCCGACCAGCTCGCCCGCCTGAGCCTCCGGCAGCCCGCGGCCGGTCAGCTCCGCGACGACCTCCTCCGGCGCGAGCTTGTCCAGCTTGTCCAGCGAGATCAGCACGCCGCTCCCGATGTCCTCCGGCACTCCGAAGGCCTCAAGCAGCCCGGCCAGGGCCCGCCGCGAGTTCAGCAGGATCCTGAACTCGCGCAGCCCGAGCGCGGCCAGCGCGTCGTGCTGCGCGCAGAGGATCTCGGCATCGGCGAGGCTCGATGCCGAGCCGAGGGTGTCCACGTCGCACTGGACGAATTCGCGGTAGCGGTCCTTGCCGGGCCGGTCGGCCCGCCAGACCGGGCCCATCGCGTACCGCTTGTACGGCGTCGGCAGCTGGCTGCCGTAGGCGGCCGCGACCCGCGCCAGCGGCACCGTCATGTCGTACCGCAGCGCCAGGTCCGCCTCGCCGCTCGCCTCGTGCTCGCCCCGGCGCAAGATCTTGAAGACCAGCTTGTCGCCCTCGTCACCGTACTTGCCCAGCAGCACGTCCAGCCGCTCGAAGGCCGGCGTCTGCAGCGGCTCGAAGCCATAGCTGCGGAAGACCCCGCGCAGCACCTCGAACGCGTGCTCGCGCTGCTCGATATCGGCGGCGAGGAAGTCACGCGTCCCTGACGGCGGGTCGAACTGGCTCGGCATGCCGCCTATCTTCCCGGACTCGGCGGCTGACGTCACATCGAATACCCGCCCCGGAGCTCTAGCTGCGGGTGCCCACCAGCAGGGAGTTCGCCAGGTCGGGAAGGACGACCTCGGTCCAGGTGAGGCGTTCCTCCCCGGCGAACAGCTCCCGTTTGGGGTCCGACTGCCGCAGGGGCGAGTCGGCCGGGAGCGCGCGGACGGGCGTGAGGTCGTCCATCACGATCCGCCCGCCCGGCTCCAGCAGGCTGACCAGGGCGGCAAAGTGGGTGGCGTCCCTGACCCCGCTGTCGGCGAAGATCAGGCTGAACGGGCCGCGGCCGCCGAGCAGTTCCCTGGCGTCGCCGGTCAGGACCTCCACCCGGCCGTCGCCGGCCAGCAGGCCAGCCGCGGCTGCGGCCCGGCTAGGGTCGATCTCCGCCGTGACCAGCGTGCAGTCCTGGGGCATGGCGCTGGCCATCCACGCCGAGCCGATCCCGGCGCCGGTGCCGAGCTCGGCGATCCGCCCGCCCTGGCAGCCGGCGGCGAGTACGGCCAGGAATCGGCCGACGTCCGGCAGGCACGCCGACGGCCGGTCGGGTCCGGCCTCCTGCCGGGTCAGGGGGAAGCCGGCCTGCCTGGCGACGTCGTAGGCCCGCTGCACCAGGTCAGGAGAGTCGCTCATATCGGGGGGCTCCTCAGGGTCTTGGGCCGGGCCGACCGATCGTAGCCTGCCCGCCTGGCCGCGGGCCGCGGGCCGCGGGCTACAGCAAAGCGCCCCGCTCCTTCCCCGAGCGGGGCGCTTGCAGCCAGGACCGGTCAGGTCACGCGGCCGGCCCCGTGGTCAGGGTCACGGTCGCCGTGTGCTGCTGACCGGCCTGGTCGGTCCAGGAGACGGTCACCTTGTCGCCGGGGTGGTAGCCCTGCATCACGGTCTGGAGGTCCGACGAATCGCTGATCTGGTGGCCGCCCACCGACAGGATCGTGTCGCCCTGGGTCAGGCCAGCCTGCGCCGCGGCCGAGCCCTGCACGACGCCCGCGATCGAGGCGCCGGCAGTCTGCGACTGGCCGAAGCCCGAGGCCTGCGAGTCCACAGCCACGCCGAGGAACGCGGTCGAGCCGATGTGCACCGTGCTCGACGCCGTTCCGGCCTCGATCTGCTGGGCGACCGACAGCGCCCGGTCGATCGGGATCGCGAACGCGATCGTGGACTGGGCGGCCGTCGTCCCGGCCCCGCCCGAGTTGCCGTTCGTCGAGGCCGCGGTGTCCATCCCGATGACCTGGCCCGCCGAGTTCACCAGCGGCCCGCCGGAGTCGCCCGGCTCGATGCCGGCGTTGGTCTGGATCATGCCGGTCAGGTGCTCGAGCGCGCCCGAGCCCTCATCCTCGGCGGTCACCGCGGCACCGGTCCCCGTAACGGTGCCGGTGGCGACTGCGGGTGTGCCGCCCTTACCCTCGGCGTTGCCCAGGGCGACGATCTTCTGGCCGGCGTTAACGCTGCCCGAGTTGCCGATCGGCACGGTCGACAGGCCCGAGGCACCCTGCAGCTGGAGCACCGCGACGTCGTCGGTGTCGCTGTAGCCGACGACATTGGCGGTGTACGTGCGCCCGTTCCCGATGTCCCTGACCTTGATCGCGGTCGCGCCGGCGATCACGTGGTTGTTGGTCAGCACCTCCCCCGAGGAGGTCAGCACCATCCCCGTGCCCTCGGCGGCGCCGTTCTGATAGCCGAGAGTTGTCGTGATATCGACCAGTCCGGGGTCGGTGCGGCTCGCGATCGTGGCGGTGGTGAGCGGCGCCGTCCCTGAGGCCGCCGTCGCCAGCGCCGTCCCGCCCGCGGCCAGCGCGAACGCCGCGCCCGCAACGGTGAGCGTCAGGCCGCGGCGCCGCCTGGCCGGCCTGGCCGGGACCTGGTCCCACCCGCCCGGCTGCCACATGAACGCCGGCGGCGGGGGCGGGGGCGGTGCGCCAAACCCCGGTGCGCCAAACCCCGG
>DAIOWC010000022.1:0-2173 GCA_036758685.1 Streptosporangiaceae bacterium
GCCGCCGTCCGCGCGGCCGGCGCCCGGCGGGTCGGCGACCTCGGCTGCGGCGAGGGCGCGCTGACCAGCGATCTGCTCGCCGACCGCGAGATCGAGAAGGTCGTGGCTACCGACGTGTCGGCGCGTGCCCTGCAGATCGCGGGCCGCAGGCTCGGGCTGGACCGGATGAGCGATCAGCAGCGGTCCCGCGTCGATCTGTTCCAGTCATCGCTCACCTACCGGGACGAGCGGCTGGCGGGCCTGGACGCGGCGGTGCTGATGGAGGTCATCGAGCACGTTGACCCGACGCGGCTGGACGCGCTTGAGCGCACGGTGTTCGGCCACGCCGCGCCGGGCAGCGTGATCGTGACCACGCCCAACGCCGAGTACAACGTGCGGTTCGCGACACTGCCGGCCGGCGCGCGGCGGCATCGCGACCACCGGTTCGAGTGGACCAGGGCGCAGTTCCGCGCGTGGGCGGACGCGGCGGCGACGGCGCACGGGTACGACGTCCGTTACCTGCCCGTCGGTCCCGACGATCCCGAGGTCGGGCCGCCGACGCAGCTGGCCGTCTTCTTCCGGCGGGCAGCGTGAACCCCGTGTCCGCCGCCCGCGAGCTGAGCGTGCCCGAGCTGAGCCTGGTGGTGCTCGTCGGCGTGACCGGCTCGGGGAAGTCGACGTTCGCCCGCGAGCACTTCCGTCCGACGGAGGTCATCTCCTCCGACTTCTGCCGCGGCCTGATCGCCGACGACGAGAACGACCAGGCCGCCACGCCGACGGCGTTCGAGGTCCTGCACTTCATCGCGGGCAAGCGGCTGGAGGCAGGCAGGCTGACCGTGGTCGATGCCACGAGCGTGCAGCCTTCGGCCAGGGCGCCCCTGGTTGCCCTGGCGCGCCAGCATGACGTGCTTCCAGTAGCCATCGTGCTCGACGTTCCCGATAAGACGTGCATCGAGCGCAACGCTGGCCGGCCGGACCGGGACTTCGGCCCCGAGGTGATCCGGCGCCAGCATGACCAGCTGCGGCGCGGCCTGCGGGGCCTGCAGCGCGAGGGGTTCCGCAGCGTGCACACGCTGCGCGGTGTGGAGGAGATCGCCGCCGCGCAGATCGTCAGGACCCGGCTGTACAACGACCGGAGCGACGAGACCGGCCCGTTCGACGTGATCGGCGACGTGCACGGCTGCCGGGCGGAACTGGAGGAGCTGCTGACGCTCCTCGGCTACGCGATCGGGCGGGACGAGGCCGGGCGGGCGGTGACCGCATCGCACCCGGCGGGCCGGCGGGCGGTCTTCGTCGGCGACCTCGTCGACCGCGGCGAGGACACGCCCGGCGTGCTGCGCCTGGTCATGGGGATGGCTGGCGCGGGCGACGCACTCTGCGTGCCCGGCAACCACGAGGACAAGCTGCTGCGGGCGCTGCGCGGGCGGAACGTGCAGGTGAGCCACGGGCTCGCCGAGTCGCTGGCACAGCTCGGCGCGGAGCCGCCGGAGTTCCGGGCCGACGTCGAGCGGTTCCTGGACGGCCTGATCTCGCACTACGTGCTGGACGGCCGCAGGCTCGTCGTATCCCACGCCGGGCTGCTCGAGCGCTACCAGGGGCGGGCCTCGCGGCGAGTCCGCGAGTTCTGCCTGTACGGGCAGACGACCGGCGAGACCGATGAATACGGCCTGCCGGTCAGGTACCCGTGGGCGCAGGAGTACCGCGGCCGGGCGATGGTGCTGTACGGCCACACGCCCGTGCCCGACCTGGAGTGGCTGAACAACACACTCTGCCTGGACACCGGTTGCGTGTTCGGCGGCCGGCTGACCGCGCTGCGCTACCCGGAGCGGGAGACCGTGTCCGTGCCCGCAGCGCGGGTGTACTACGAGCCGGCCCGGCCGTTCCCGGCCAACGAAACGGCCGCTGGCGCCGGGAGCGACGACGCGATCGGGCGGCGCGAGCCCGAGGTGCTCGACATCGCCGACGTGCTCGGCTCCCGCGTGATCGACACCACGTATCACCGGCGCATCGGCGTGCGCGCGGAGAACGCCGCCGCCGCGCTGGAGGTCATGAGCCGGTTCGCGATCGACCCGCGGTGGCTGGTCTACCTGCCGCCCACGATGAGCCCGGTCGCGACCTCGGCGGAGCCGGGCCTGCTTGAGCACCCGGAGCAGGCGTTCGCGTCCTACCGCGGCGACGGCGTCGCCCAGGTGGT
>DAIOWC010000022.1:2273-40544 GCA_036758685.1 Streptosporangiaceae bacterium
GCCGCCGAGGAGGCCGGGCTGTTCGACGAGCTCGGCTCGCCGTGGCTGCTGCTCGACGCCGAGCTGCTGCCGTGGAGCGCGAAGGCCGGGCAGCTGCTGCGGGACCAGTACGCCGCGGTCGGCGCCGCCGCCCGCGCCGCGCTCCCGGCGGCGGTCAGCGCGCTGTCGCAGGCGGCCGCGGCCGGCCTCGACGTGAGCGCGCTGCTCGACCGGACGCGCGCCCGGGCCGACAACGCCGCCGCGTTCACGGCCGCCTACCGGCGTTACTGCTGGCCGACCGAGGGCCTGACCGGCGTGCGCGTCGCGCCGTTCCAGCTGCTGGCCTATGAGGGAACGGCGGCTCACGCCAAGCCCCACGCCTGGCACCTGGATGTCGCCGACCGGCTGGTGACGGCCGACCCCGGCCTGCTGGCGCCTACCCGGCGGGTCTTCGTTTCCACCACGGATCCGGCGTCAGTCGCAGCCGCGGTGACCTGGTGGTCGGAGCTGACGGCCGCTGGCGGCGAGGGGATGGTCGTCAAGCCGGCCGCGAACCTCGTCCGCGGCCCGCGTGGCCTGGTGCAGCCGGGCCTGAAGGTGCGCGGGCGGGAGTACCTGCGCATCATCTACGGGCCCGACTACACCGAGCCGGGCAACCTCGAGCGGCTGCGGACCCGCGGGCTCGGGCACAAGCGGTCGCTGGCGCTGCGCGAGTACGCGCTCGGCCTGGAGGCACTGGACCGGCTGGCCCGCGGCGAGCCGCTGTGGCGGGTTCACGAGTGCGTGTTCGCCGTGCTCGCGCTGGAATCGGAGCCGGTCGATCCCCGGCTGTAAACGCTTGCCGCCCCAAAGCTGCGGATAAGCCTGCATGATAAGGCTTTAGCCAGGAGGGAACTGTCTCGTGCCGCAGCGAGCGCTGATGGAACCGCTGCGCCGGTGGGATCCGGAGCAAGTCGGCGGCTACGTCCTGCTGGGCAGGCTGGGCGCCGGCGCAATGGGCCAGGTCTACCTCGGGCGGTCCGCGGCCGGACGGCTCGTGGCGATCAAGACGATCAAGTCCGAGCTGGCCGAGGAGCCGGATTTCCGCACGCGGTTCGGCCAGGAGGTCGCCGCGGCGCGCCGCGTCAGCGGGGCGTTCACGGCCGCGGTGGTCGCCGCGGACTCCGAAGCCGACGTCCCCTGGCTGGCCACCGTCTACGTGCCGGCCCCGTCGCTGAGCCGGCTGGTGCGCAGCTGCGGCCCGCTCCCGGTCGCGGCGGTCCGCTGGCTGGCCGCCGGATGCGCCGAGGCGCTGGAGGCGATCCACAGCGTCGGCCTGGTTCATCGCGACCTCAAGCCCGCCAACGTCCTGGTCTCGCCGGACGGCCCGCGGGTCATCGACTTCGGCGTCGCGCGGGCCGCCGAGCGGATCCAGCTCACCGTCACCCGCGGCAGCGTCGGGACGCCGGCGTACATGGCGCCGGAGCAGGCCCGCGATACCCGCCAGGCAACGCCGGCCAGCGACGTGTTCTCGCTGGGCGCGACCGCGCTGTTCGCGGCGACCGGGCACGGGCCGTATCAGGGCGAGACCGTCATGGACGTGCTGGTCCGGCTCGCGACCGAGCCGCCCGACCTCAGCGGGCTGCCCGCCGAGCTGGCCGAGATCGTCACCGCGTGCCTGGAGCGCGATCCGCGCAACCGGCCGACGTCGGCCTCGGTCGTCTCGCGCCTGGCGCCTGGCCTGGCGGCGTCCGGAGATCTTGGCTCCGCCCCGCTGCCCCAGGCCGCGCTGGAGCTGATCGAGGAGTACCGCGAGACGCCGTCGGCGGCCGATCACGCGCTGGACGACCTCCCCGGCGAGGAGTCCACGATGGGCTCGCAGCCGCTCGGCGCCAGCGGTGAGGACCCGCCTGCGGCGAACGCGCGCGGTCACCGGGCTCCCCGCCGCCCGGCCTCGGCGCCCCCCGGCAGGGCGGCTCGGCCGGGCGCAGGGCGGGACCCGGCCACGGCGCGGCCCTCGCGGCGCGCGCTGCTCACGGTCGCGGCCGCCGTCCTCGCCGGCGCGCTCATCGCGACCGGCTGGGCCGTCGGCACCTCGATCGCGGACAGCCACGCCCGGCAGACGCTGGGGCCGTTGACGCAGCCGCCGGGCGGGCCGCCCGGCGGCCCGCCCGGCGGTGGCGGCTCACAGCTCACATCAGGCCGTCCCGACGTCAGCCTGAATCAGGACACCGGCGACACCGAGACGACCTTCGTGGTCCACGGCAGCGGCTGGCCCCCCGGCAAGCGGGTTACCATCTCGCTGGTTGGCGTGGGGACCTCGTGGATGCACCCGACCGCCGACGGCATGGGGACGTTCAACTACACGATCAACCAGGATCATGAGTTCTTCCCGGGCCTGCTGCCGGTTGGCACCTTCACCGTGCGGGTCACCGGCCCGAACGGCGCGACCTCCCAGGCGAGTTTCGAGGTGCACAAGCCGCCGGCAGCCTGAGCCGACCTCACCTCACGTGAGCGGCGTCCACCACAGATCCTCCTGGCGCGAGCACCAGGCGGGGTCGCCGATCCGGTCGAGGTCAGCCGTCGTGATCACGCCGTTCTCGATCAGCGCGCTCACCGCCACCTCGTCGGAGAGGCGCACTCCGTCGCGGACCAGGCCGCGCTCCACGATCTTGCGCCGCAGGACCTTGAGGTGCTCGCCGACCCTGGCCGAGAGCCGATCGCGGACAACCGGATCACTGTCGAAGCACGCCAGCTCGTGGTGAGCCTCGGTCACCTGCAGCGCGCCGCGGGCGATCTCCGGCGTGCGCGGCAGCGGCGAGCTGCGCGCCTGATCGACCAGCCACGGCCGGCACCACAGGAGCGCCACGAGGAAGAGCTTGGTGTTCGGGTCCAGGTACAGCGGCAGCAGCGTCGCGTCGCCATCGGCGCGCGGGCCCCCGTCCTCGGATCCGGCCCGGCCGCCGTCGGCCGTCACGACCAGGCGCAGCGGCTGGCCGTCGTCAAGCATCGAGCGCGACCCGACCATCACGGCTCCCTGGCGCAGGAACCAGCCCTGCGCGGGCTCGCCGTTCTCGTCCATGCGGGGCAGCCGGACCCTATAACCGTCACCCTCGGCGTAGAGGGCGTGCGTATGGCTGATGTTGGCGACCCAGGCCCCGCCCTCCACGGCGCTGATCGCGCCCGCTCGCCGCGACAGCCCCCGCCCGGCCGAGATCACGAGGTCCGCGTCCGGCCCGCGCCCGAACACCAGCTTCGTCCCGACGGGAATCGCGACGACCGACCCCGACGGCGTGGTGACATGCGCAGTCGCCGAAGTGGAGTCGAGCGCCATAGGGGTCCTGCCCGTCGATGACCGGAGGTGGAACGCGTGATAGCGCGCATTTTAGGTGCGCTGCCCGCGCCGCCGCACCCCCGAGTTCGGGGATGGCCCATCTGCTGGCAAGCCGGTTGACTTCGGTTCTAACCAGGGCGAGGTACTTCCCGCGCCAGGTCCGAACCCTTCCGGGTGGCCAGCCGCGGATGGGCCGCAGACCACGGCGCGCCGGGAACTGTGGGGGGGACTTGCTGATCTCGGGCAAGCGCCTCGCCCTGGCCACACCAGGAGGGGCTCCGAGTGAACCTTGATACCGAATGGCGCGGCGGCGCGTCGCCGTACTGGGGCCGGCACCGCCGATCCGGCTTACGCATCCGCATCCTGGCGCTCAGCCGGCTGAGGCGCCTCAGGCAGCGGCCGGCCGGGTGGTGATCCAGGGCAGCGGGCGGCCGGTCTTGAGCGCGTCCGCGATGTCACGAAGGATCTGCTGCGGCTCGTGCTCGATCTGACGCGGGCTCAGGTGCAGCACCCGGATGCCAGCGGCCTCGATCCGGCGGTGCCTGCGCATCGTCTTCTCCCAGTCCTCGGGCGAGAAGTGGAACTCCCTGGAGTCGACCTCGGCGGCCACGCCAGACTCCGGCCACCAGGCGTCCGGGCGGGCCAGGAACTCGCCGCTGACGAAGAGGTCCGGGTTGTACAGCGGAGTCGGCAGGCTCGACGCGGCGATGATCTCCCGCAGGCGGCCCTCGGCCGCGGACCTGACCCCGTCGGCCACTTCAACGAGGACCGCGCGCAGCAGCCGCGACGCGCGCACCGGACCCTCGGCCAGTTCGCGGCTCAGCTCGTCAATCGTGCAGCGGTGCAATTGCACGGCGCTGCCGACGATGTTGCGGACTTGAGGCAGGTCAGTCAGCGCGCGAACCGTGTCAGCAACCGCGCGCGCCGGCGGCGCAAACTGGCGCGCTCCGTCAAGCGTGATCTCCGCCGGCATCCGCCAGGTGCGGTGAACGGTCACGTAGCCTCGGCTGGCTGGCCTCCGCTCGGCCGGGACCAGTACGTCGACCCGCGATACCGCCGGACCGCGGATGCGGAAGTTGCGTAAGGCGGCTGGCCCGGTCAGAACAGCGGGCTCGCCTGCGTATAAGAGCGCCGCGATCTCCAGCTGCTCGGCCGTAGCCGCACCAGTAAACGTCGCATAGACGCCCGGCAGCAGCCGCCGCCACGGCCCGCCACGCCGCAGGCGGTGCTGAAGGCCGTTAGCGCTGATGCCGGAGGCTAGCGCTTGCGTCCGGGTGAGCACGCCGCGCTGATAATTCAGCAGGAAGATCATCCTCTGGGCATCTGCCGTCATGCCCCCAAGGCTGCCACCCAATCCCGACAAAACGCTCCATGATCGTTTCATGAATGTACCGTAGCTATGGCCCTGACCATAGCTACGGGACATCCACGATGCGGAAACAGCCGCAGCCGCCCGGCGAAAGGGGCAAAACGGGCCTCGTGGCGGCTGAGCCTCGACCGGAGCGGGCCGGCCGGTGAGAGCCGGGCGGCGGGCGGCGGGCGGTGTACAGGACGCACGCGGCGGGGTGCCAGGATGAACCGGTGAGCACGAGCGACGCGGACCAGGCCGTCAGCGCGGCCGGGCGCGCGGCGCGCGAGGGCGCCGGGACGTTGCGGCGGATGACGGCCGCCGGTCTGGACGAGGCGCTGCGCGCGATGGCGGCCCGCCTCAGCGAGCGCGCGGCCGCCGTTCTGGCCGCCAACGCGGAAGACGTCAGCGCCGCCAGGGCCGAGGGGCTCGCGGCGGCCTTCGTCGACCGGCTCGCGCTGGACGACACCCGGCTGCAGGCGATGTCGGAGCAGCTCACCACGCTCGCCGGCGTGCCCGCCAGCCCGCAAAGCGAGCACATCCGCGACCTGCCCGGCGGGCTGGAACTGCGCGAGCGGCGCCGCCCGGTCGGCGTGGTCGGCGCGAACTTCGAGGCCCGCCCGAACGTGGTCGTCGACATCGCCTCGCAGCTGATCAAGTCACGCAACGCGGGCGTGCTCAGAACCGGATCGAGCGCCATCCGCTCGGCGTCGGTACTGCTCGACGAGGTGGTCGGTCCGGCCATGAAGGACTCGGGCCTTGACCCGGCCGCGATCCAGCTGCTGCGCGTTCCCGGCCGGGAGAGCGCCTTTGCGCTGGTCCGCCAGCCGCGCCTGATCCCGCTGGTCATCCTGCGCGGCAGCGGCGACAGCACCAGGGCGCTCGCGCACGAGGCGGCGCTGCACGGGGTCCGGACGCTCGCGCACGCCGACGGCGGCGGCGTGCTCTACCTCGACCAGTCCGCGGACATGGCGCTCGCGCTGCAGCTCATCGAGCGCAGCCTTGACCGGCTGGGCGTCTGCAACCGGCTGAACCTGCTGCTGATCCATGACGCCATCTGGGCCGAGGCCACGCCGCTGGTGACCGAGCTCGCGCAGCGCCTGAAGATCGCGGTCTCCCTGCCACCGCACGGCCACCCGCTTGGTCACGAGTGGGCGCTCGACTCGGGCGCGGAGGCCACCATCACGATCGCGCCGGCGGCCGGCCCGCTGGACGCGGCCGGGATCGCCAACCGCGAGACGTCTGGCCTCGCCGCGTCGATCGTCGCCGCGGACGGCGCGGCGGCCGAGGAGTTCCTGGACGCCTACGACGGCACCGGGGCGTTCTGGAACGCGACGACCCGCCTGCTCGACGGGTTCCAGCTGCTCTCGGTGCCGGAGACCGGCATCAACATTGACGTCGTGCCCGGCCCGCGCGGCCCCGTGACGTTCCGCGACCTGTACCTGCGCCAGTACGTCGTCGAGCCGGGCGGCCGGTAGCGGCTCAGGCCGGGTAGACGACCAGCGACTCCCGGTGCACCGCGTGGATGTCCCTGAACACCCGGCGCGCCGCCTCCTCCGCCGGCACCTGGCCGTGCAGGAAGCCGCCATGGATGAGGAACGTGGCGCACAGGGCCGGCTGAGCCAGGAAAAGAGCATCACCAAGATCGGCAACGCGTTCCGGGGACAGCGTCGCCAGTTGCGCGAATGCCTCCTTGCTGGCCCGGGAATCCCCGGTCGCGAGCTCGCGGCTGTCGGCGTAGACGGCCGGGTCGGTCAGGGCAGCGGCGTCCGACTCGCCGGCGTACCGCAGCCGCAGCAGCACCGAGATCACGCACGCGACCTGCAGCGGCGACAGCGCCCGCAGCAGTCGCAGGATGGTCGACGGCAGCGCCACCGAGCCGCGGCCGAGCAGGCGCTCGGGGTGGCGGACGTCCAGCAGCTCGACGACCGATCCGGCCGCGAACTCCCCGTCGACCCGCTTGACGCCCGACAGGAACAGCGTGCTGCCGGTGCGCAGGCTGCTCTCCGCCTCCCGGTTCACGTGCACTGAGCCCTCGGAGTACGCGATGCCGCCGATCCATCGCCGGGACGGATCGAGCAGCGGGCCGGCCGCCGGCACAACCGTGCCCATCCGCGCCCGCGGATTGAGGCTGCGGGCCACCACGTCGGGCTCACGCGCGGACCCGACGATGCATTCGACGCCGCAGCACGCAGCGCGGGCGGCCGCACCGAGCTTGGAGCCCATCCCGCCCCGGCCCGTGCCGCCGACCGTCACGCGCACCGCCCGGGCCTCGGCCGGGGACAGCCGCGCGATGCGGTCAGTCAGGGACGCGTCCCGGTAGGCCGCCCTGACGTCGGTCAGGAACAGAAGCCGGGTGGCCTCGGCTGCCACCGCGACCGCGACCGCGACCTGGTCGTTGTCGAGCGCGGACAGCGGGTCGGTCGCGTCGTTGCCGTTGACCACCGGCAGCAGTCCCCGCCCGCACGCCTCGCGCAGGAGCTGGCCGAGATCAGCCATCGCCCGGGCGGACGCCAGGTCGCTGCGCGACACCAGGATCTGGCCGACCTCGACCCCGACCGCGGCGGCTAGCTGCCGGTACAGCGCCATCAGGGCCGGCTGGCCGACCGAGGCGGGCAGGGCCGGATCGAGCGGCTGCGCCGCCGAGTCCTCCGGCTGGTCATAGCGCCGCAGCGTCTCGGTCAGCGAGCCCACGAGGCGCTCGTGTGCGCGTGCCCCGGCGGGCGCCGACGCCCCGGCCGCGTCGTCCACGGAGGAGCGCACCGATCCGACCAGCGCGCGCAGCGCCGGGGCCGCACCCGCGGTCGGCCCCTCGAAGGCAAGCAGTCGACGGCCGAGCCGCGAGGCTCCGGAGGTAACGAGGATGATCTCGTGGCCGGCCCGCTGCGCGGCGGCGATCTGGCTGACAAGCCCGGCGATAACGTCCAGCGCGAGTCCGTCCCGGCTGGCAATGGAACTCGAGCCGAGCTTGATTACCTGTCTGGTCACCGGGAGCTCACGACGGCGCTGATGATCATCGGAAAGGCTACCACGCCGGTTAACAGCCAGGTCGCCTCCCTTACGCTGGCGCAGTGGCCACGATCACGCACAGCCGGGAGACAGACAGCAAGCGGATGCCGTCGGCCATGCGCCGTGACGTGCGGATGCTGGGCGAGATCCTGGGCCAGGTCATCAGCGAGTCTGACGGTCAGGACCTGCTGGCCGACGTCGAGGACCTGCGCAACCGGGTCATCGACGCCCGGCTGGACGAGACCGGCGCCGGCGACGACGAGATCGCGGCCCTGGTCAGCGGGTGGCCGCTCTCCCGCGCCGAGGCGGTCGCCCGGGCCTTCACCGTGTACTTCCACCTGGCGAACCTGGCCGAGGAGCATCAGCGGGTCCGCACGCTGAGGGAACGCGACACGGGCGAGCGGCCAGTCAGGGAGTCGCTCGCCGCCGCGGTCGGGGCGCTCGGCGGAAGCCTGACCGGGCCGCAGCAGGCAGCGCTGCTGCGCCGCCTGCGGGTGCATCCGGTGCTGACCGCCCATCCCACCGAGGCCAGGCGGCGCGCGGTCACCGAGGCGCTGCGCCGGATCGGCGAGCAGCTCGGCCGGCTCGACAACGACCGGCTCGGCGCGGCTGCGCACGCCGAGGCGATGCGGCGGCTGCGCGAGGAGATCGACCTGCTCTGGCGGACGTCCGCGCTGCGCAGCCAGGCCATGCAGCCGCTGGATGAGGTCAGGTCGGGCGCCGCGGTCTTCGACGAGACCCTGTTCCGGCTGGCGCCAGCCGTGTACCGGGCACTGGACCAGGCTCTCCAGCCCGATGAGTCGGGCAGCGTCCCGCCGCAGGCGCCGGCGTTCCTGCGCTACGGCAGCTGGATCGGAGCGGACCGCGACGGCAACCCGTTCGTGACGGCGGCCGTGACGCGGGAGGCGGCGGGCATTCACGCCGATCACGCCGTGCGCGCGCTGGAGAACGCGACGACGCGGGTCGGCCGGTCGATGACGATCGACACCAGGCTGCTCTCCGGGACCGACGGCGCGCTGGCCGAGCTGACGCAGGCGCTGGACGCGGCGCAGCGCGCGCATCCGCGGCTGATTGAGGAGCTGGGCTCGCACTCGCCCGGCGAGCCGTTCCGCACCTTCCTGCTGTACTGCGCGCGGCGGCTGCAGGCCACCAGGATCATGCTGACGGCGTCCGGCAAGAGCGCGGACGACGCGAACCTGGCGTACTCCGCGGCCGCCGAGTTCATCGACGACCTGCGGCTCGCGCAGCGCACGCTGGCCGGAGCGGGAGCGCCCCGCCAGGCCTACGGCGAGCTGCAGCAGCTCATCTGGCAGGCGGAGACCTTCGGCTTCCACCTCGCCGAGCTCGAAGTCCGCCAGCACAGCGCCGTGCACGCGGCCGCGCTCCGGCAGCTCAAGGCCGGCGAGCCGCCGGCACAGCAGACGCACGAGGTGCTCGACACGCTCGCGGCGATCGCGGCAATCCAGCGCCGGCACGGCGTGCAGGCCTGCCGCCGGTATGTGGTCAGCTTCACGACCTCGGCCGCTGACATCGCGGCGGTCTACGAGCTGGCCCAGCTTGCCTGCCCCGATGCGCCGCCGGTGCTCGACGTCGTCCCGCTGTTCGAGAGCGGCGAAGATCTCGCGAACGCGGTGCCGATCCTGGCCGAGATGATCACGCTGGCCCCGGTGCGGGCCCGGCTGGAAGCGGGCGGCCGCCAGCTGGAGGTCATGCTCGGCTACTCCGACTCGGCCAAGGAACTCGGCATGGTGAGCGCCACGCTGCGGCTCTTCGACGCCCAGCTGCAGCTGGCCGGGTGGGCCGCGGCGAACGACATCACGCTCGTGCTCTTTCACGGCCGCGGCGGCGCTCTCGGCCGCGGCGGCGGGCCGGCCGGGCGGGCGGTTCTCGCGCAGGCGCCGGGGTCGGTGGACGGCAAGTTCAAGGTGACCGAGCAGGGCGAAGTGATCTTCGCGCGGTACGGTCACCCGGCCATTGGCCAGCGGCACCTCGAGCAGGTCACCTCGGCCGTCCTGCTCGCCTCGGCGAGCGCGCCGGACGTCGCCGAGCGGCCACGTCTCGCGCTCGAGGGCGAGTCCGCGACGGCCGGCGCGGTGGCCGAGGCCCTGTCCGCCGGCGCGCTGCACGCCTACCGGGCTCTGGTCACGGCCGACGGGTTCGCCGAGTGGTTCGCCCGGCTCAGCCCGCTGGCCGAGATCGGCAGCCTGCGGCTGGGATCGCGCCCGGCCAGGCGCGGTCTGGCGGCGGCCGCTGGCCTGGCTGACCTGCGCGCGATCCCGTGGGTCTTCGCGTGGGCGCAGACGAGGGTCAACCTGCCCGGCTGGTACGGCCTCGGGAGCGGCCTCGCCGCCGCCATCGACAGCCCGGCGGGGCTCGACGGCGTGCGCGCGGCCTACCGGGACTGGCCGCTGCTGGCCGTGCTGCTCGACAACGCCGAGATGAGCCTGGCCAAGACCAACCGGCGCATCGCCGCCCGTTACCTGGAGCTCGGCCAGAGCGAGCGGATGGCCCGCCAGGTCCTGCAGGAGTATGACCTGACCCGGCGGCTCGTGCTCCAGGTGACCGGCCACGACCGGGTCCTGGCCGACCGGCCCGTGCTGGCCAGGGCCGTCGCGCTCCGGGATCCCTACGTGGACGCGCTGTCGCACCTGCAGCTGCGCGCGCTCACCGCCCTGCGCGCCAGCACCGACCCGGCGGAGCAGGTCGCGCTGGAGAGGTTCCTGCTCCTGACCGTCAACGGTGTCGCCGCCGGATTGCAGAACACCGGCTGACCGCGGCCTCAGCCTGCGAACAGCGGCGGGACGATGGCCTCGATCAGGTGCGGCCCGGGCTCGGCGTAGGCCCGGCGCAGGGCCGCGTCCAGGTCCTCGGCGGTGGCGACGCGGCAGGCCGGTACCCCGAGCCCGGTGCTGATCTCGGTGAAGTTCGGCGTCGGGCCGGACAGGTCGAGCATCCGCGCGGCCAGCTTGCCCGCCGAGCCGGCGGCGGTGCGGGCAAGCTCCATCCGCAGCACCGCGTAGGCGGCATTGTTGACCAGGACGGTGGTGACGTTGAGCTCCTCGCGCGCCATCGTCCAGAGTGCCTGGATCGTGTACAGGGCACTGCCGTCCGCCTCGATCGAGACGACCGGGCGGCCGGGGGCGGCAACCGCGGCGCCGAGCGCGACCGGCAGGCCCTGCCCGATCGAGCCGCCGGTGAGCGTCAGCAGGCTGTGCCGCGGCGCGGATGCCAGCGCGCCCGGCAGCGCGATCCCGGACGTGTTGGCCTCGTCGACCACGATCGCGTCGTGCGGCAGGGACGCGGCGATCGCCAGCGCAAGGCTGCCCACCGACAGCGGCCCCGGCGGGGCCGCCACCGTCGCCGGCTGCGCGAGCACGGGCTCGGCTCCGGGCGCGACGAGATCGGCCAGCTGCTCGAGCGCGGCCTCGACGTCGTGACCGGCGTCGGCAAGCACGGACACCGCGCAGCCGTCTGGCACCAGGTCGCTGGGCTGGCCGGGGTAGGCGAAGAACGACACCGGCGCGCGCGCTCCGGCCAGCACGATGTGGTCGAGCCCCGCGAGCTGCGCGCCGGCCTGCTCGGCCAGATAGGCAAGTCTCTCGATATTAGGAACGCCAGCTCCGCGTTCCATCCGTGCCGGGAACGTCTCAGCCAGGAGGCGAATGCCCGTCCCGGCGCTGATCCGGCTCGCCGCCCGCAGGCCGCGCTCGGTCAGCGCCCGCCCGCCGAGGAACAGCAGGGCCGCGCCCGGCCCGGTCAGGACGGCCGCGGCCGCGTCGATCTGGCTGGCGTCCGCTGGCTCGGGCCCGGCCGGCGCTCGCGCCGGGGCCATCGCGGCGCCTTCTTCCCAGGAGACGTCGGCGGGCAGCACGAGGGTGGCGATCTGGCCCCGCCGCGCCGCGGCCACCGCTCGCATCGCGTCCTGCGCCAGGTCGCGGGTCGTGCCGCTGGTGTGCACCGAGCCGGAGACCGTGCGCGCGAGCGCCTCGATGTCGGACTGCAGCGGCGCGTCGTAGCGGACATGGCCGGTTGCGTGCGCCCCGACGATCACGACGACCGGCGTGCGGGCCCGCCGGGCGTTGTGCAGGTTGGCCAGGCCGTTGGCCAGCCCCGGTCCGAGGTGCAGCAGAACGGCGGCGGGCTGGCCGGAGATCCGGCCGTAGCCGTCGGCGGCGCCAGTGGCGACGCCCTCGAACAGGGCCAGCACGCCGCGCATGCCCGGCTCGAGGTCAAGCGCGTGGACGAAGTGCATCTCCGACGTGCCCGGGTTCATGAAGCACACGTCCACGCCCGCGGCCACCAGACTGCCGACTAGCGCCTGCGCCCCGATCACTCTGGCAGGATACCGGCTGCCCGATTAGCCGCGAAGCGCCCGTATCGACTCGCGCAGCGACGAGGTCGTGGCCAGGACCGCCGACGGCTCGTAACCGCAGTGCGCCATGCAGTTGGCGCAGCGCGGATCCTTGCCCCGGCCGTAGGCGTCCCAGTCGGTGGTCTCGATCAGCTCCTTGTACGTCTTTGTGTACCCGTCCGCCATCAGGTAGCAGGGCCGCTGCCAGCCGAGCAGCGAGTACGACGGGATGCCCCACGCCGTGCAGCTGAAGTCGACCTTGCCTTCAAGGAAGTCCAGGAACAGCGGCGTGTGGTTGAGCCGCCAGCGGCGCCTGTTCCCGTCGCCGAACGCCTTGCTGAACAGCTCCCGCGTCTCGGTCACGCCGAGGAAGTGCTCCTGATCCGGAGCCTTCTCGTAGGCGTAGGCGGGCGAGATCTGCATGTCATTGATCTTCAGGTCGTCGTTCAGGAAGTTGAGCACGTCGATGATCGTCTGCGGCGTGTCGGTGTTGAAGAACGTGGTGTTCGTGTTGACCCGGAACCCGCGTCGCTGGCACTCCCTGATCGCTTCGACGGCCTCGTCAAAGACGCCGGGCTTGCAGACCGACTCATCGTGGCGGTCGCGCAGGCCGTCGATGTGCACCACCCACGAGAAGTAGGGCGAGGGCTTGAACTTGTCGAGTTTCTTGGGGATGAGCAGGGCGTTCGTGCAGAGGAAGACGAACTTCTTGCGCTTGATCAGCTCGGTGACGAGCACGTCGATCTGCGGGTGCATCAGCGGCTCGCCGCCGGCGATCGACACCATGGGGGCGCCGCACTCCTCGATCGCCGCGAGTGCCTGCTCGACCGGCATCCGTTGCTTCAGCAAGCTCGCTGGCTGCTGGATCTTCCCGCACCCGGCGCACTTGAGATTGCAGGCGAACAGCGGCTCAAGCTCGACGAGTAGCGGGAACTTCTCCCTGCGAGCGAGCTTCTGCCGCAGCAGGTAACCCGCGACCCGCATGCTCTGCCGCATCGGCATCGCCACGACTACCGCACCTCCTTCGGAAGGCCGAACTGAATCGTCTCGGCCGTGACTATGACTTCTCTGGTCTCGATCGCGCCGAGGCCCGACAGCGCCGCGGCGATCTGCTCGACCACGGCGCGCGGCGCGGACGCACCGGCGGTGATGCCGACCGAGCTCGCCCCGGCCAGCCAGCCAAGCTCGATGTCCTCGGGGCCGTCGACAAGGTAGGCAGGCGTGCCGGCCCGCTCAGCGGTCTCGACGAGTCGTCGTGAGTTGGACGAATTAGCCGAGCCCGCGACGATGACCAGGTCGCACTCGCTGGCGATGGCCCGCACCGCCTGCTGGCGGTTGGTCGTGGCGTAGCAGATGTCGTCGGATCCGGGCCCGCTGGCCGCGGGGAAGCGGTCGACCAGCGCGTCCACGACCACACCCGCCTCGTCGGCCGACAGCGTCGTCTGCATCAGGTAGGCCACCTTGCCCGGGTCATCGGGCCGCAGGCTGGCGACGTCGGCGGGCGACTCGATCAGCGCCACTGCCGACGGCGCCTCGCCCATGGTGCCTTCGATCTCCTCGTGCCCGGCATGGCCGATCAGCGCGACGAGATACCCCTCCGCCGCGTACCTGCGCGCCTCAGCGTGCACCTTGGCGACGAGCGGACAGGTCGCATCGACCGTGCGCAGCTCCCGCCTCGTGGCCTCGGCCCGCACCTCCGGGGAGACGCCGTGCGCAGAGAACACCACGGTGGAACCATCGGGCACCTCGCTGAGCTCGTCGACGAAAATCGCGCCCCGCCCGGCCAGGTCGGCGACCACGCGGGTGTTGTGCACGATCTGCTTGCGGACGTAGACCGGGGCGCCGTAGCGCTCCAGCGATCGCTCGACGATCTCGATCGCGCGTTCCACGCCGGCGCAGAACGATCGCGGGCTCGCCAGCACGACCTGGCGCGGCCCGCACGCAGCGCCCCAGCGCGCCAGCACCGGGGCGGCTCGCTGCAGCGACCGGAGGGCCGCGATACCGCCGGTCACGATGTGCGGGCTGAGCACCGAGTGCGCCGGGGTGTCGGAGATCGCCCTGACAACCGCTAGCGGCCGGCCCGCCGCAGCCCTGAGCACCGGCGCCGTTTCCATGTCGACCGCGATCGCTCCGGTCCCGGCGAGCGCCGCGTGCTCCCCCGGCCGGATCAGGCGGTCGACGGTCGCGATGGTGCCGACCCGGACCCGAAGGCCCGCGCGCCGCAGCTCACCAGCCAGCAGCGGGGCTGAGGGGCAGGCGATGGTGTCGCGGCCGTCGGTGACCGCGGAGGCCACGACGACGTCGCCGGTCGCGAGGTCACCGGCAAGTCCTCCGCCGACCCCGCCGACCGCGAGGGCACCGGGGCCGCCGGCCAGGATGCCCGCCGCCGCGGCGGCCGCGCGGACCTGGCCGTACCCGAGCCTGGCGACGCGCGGCGGCTCGTCCAGGCCGCGGAGTCCCCACCGGATCGCGCTGGCCTCGATCCGCAGCGGCGCGCAGATGGTCAGTCTGCTCACGTGCCGGCCTCCAGGTACCGGCCGAGCGCACTCACCGGGAAGACCAGCCGGTACAGGTGGTAGTTGATGTAGAAGTCGCCGGGGAAGCCGGTGCCGGTGAAGTACGGCTCATCCCAGCCCCCGTCGGACCGCTGGGCGCGGGCCAGCCAGAGCGCCCCGCGGTCGGCGCTTCGCATGGCTTCTGGCCCGCCCGCCGCGATCAGCGCGAGCATCGCCCAGGCGGTCTGCGACGGCGTCGATTCGCCGCGCCCGGCCCAGCCGGGGTCGGTGTAGGACCGCATGTCCTCGCCCCAGCCGCCGTCGGGATTCTGGTGCCGGACAAGCCAGTCCACCGCGCGCCTGATCGGCGGCTTGCCTCGCTGCACCCCCGCGGCGATCAGCGCGGGCACGACGGCTCCGGTCCCATAGACGTAATTTGCCCCCCAGCGACCAAACCACGCACCATCAGCCTCTTGAGCGCGCAGCAGCCACACCACTCCCCGGCGTACCGCGCGACTGCCGCCCAGGCCAGCGGCGCACAGCGCCTCGACGGTGTGCGCCGTGACGTCGGCCGACGGCGGATCGATCACCTCGCCGAAGTCACAGAACGGGAGCTTCGTGACCAGTTGCCGGGTATTGTCCGCGTCGAAGGCACCCCAGCCGCCGTCACGGCACTGCATGCCCTCCAGCCAGGCGAGCGCCCGCGCCGCGGTGGCCGCGGTCTCCGCCGGCGGCAGCCCGACCCGGCGAAGTGCGAGCAGCACCTCGGCGGTGTCGTCGACGTCCGGGTAGCCGTCGTTGTCGAACTCGAAGGCCCAGCCCGCGGGCTCGAGCCCCGGCCGGCGGACCTGCCAGTCGCCGGGACCGCGGATCTCCTCGGCCAGCAGCCACTGCGCGGCCGAAGTCAGCGCCGGGTCGTCGGCGGGCAGGCCGGCATCGGCGAGGGCGACCACGGCGAGCGCTGTGTCCCAGACCGGGGACTGGCAGGCCTCGAGCCGGCGCTGCCTTCCGTCCGGCGTGTCGTCCCAGATCGTGAACCGGTCCAGGCCGGCGAGGCCCCGCTTGATCACGGGATGCTCAAGCCCGTATCCGAGCAGGTGCAGGGCGATGAGCGAGTAGACCCACGGCGGCTGGATACCGCCCCAGCAGCCGTCGAGTTCCTGCCGGGCGATGATCCACTCGGCGCAGCGGCGGAACGCGGCGGTCCGCAGCGCACCGCCGGCACCGCGGCCGGCCACGTGCCGCTCGTAGCGGTGGAGCACCCGGTCCAGCCAGCCGAACGCCTGGCTCCAGACGTCCGCGGGAGCTCGCTGGCCTGCCGGCGTTCCGCCGTCGGCGTGCAGCTCCGCCAGCCCGAACGGCAGCGGACGGACGGGACGCAGCGCGCAGACCACCGTGAGCGGAACGATGGTCTGGCGGGCCCAGCACGCCCAGTCGTAGACGTTCAGCGGTACCCACCGCGGAAGGTAGATCAGCTCCGGCGGCATCGCGGGCAGGCTGTCCCACGGCCACTCGCCGAACAGGGCCAGCCAGATCCGGGTGAAAACGCGGGTCGCCTCGATGCCGCCACGGCTGCGGATCCACGCGGCCGCCTCGGTCATGTGGGCGGCCTCCGGCCCGTCACCGGCAAGGCGCAGCGCCACGTAGGCCTCGACCGTGGTGGACAGGTCGCCGGGGCCGCCGTGGAAGTTCGCCCACGTCCCGTCGGCGCGCTGGCTGGACCTGATCCAGCGCGCCGCCGCCTCCGTCTGCTCGGCCGTCCTGATGCCCAGGAACTCCCGGAGCAGCAGGTCCTCGGCGTCCATGGTGACGTTGGTCTCCAGCTCGCCCTGCCACCAGCCGCGCGGGTCCTGCAGGCCGAGCAGGTGACCGCGTGCCCGCCCGAGCGCCTCGCGCACGTCGGCGGTCGCCGACTCCGCGGCGGCGTCGCCAGCGGCCGGAGGCAGCCCGACCTGGTTGGTCACCATTGCCGGGTCGTGATGAACTCGGCGATGGCGGCGAACTCGGCGCGCACGTCCGCAGGCATGTCCGCCCGCTCGATGCTCTCCAGGGCCGATGACAGGGCCGTGTCCGCGATGGCCTCGGTGCGCTTGCGCCCGCCTGCGTCCTCGACCAGGCCGGTCGCACGCGCCACGTCGTCGTCGCTCAGCGCTCCTTCCTGGCCGAGCAGGACGGCCAGTTCGTCACCGGCGCTGGTCTCACTGGTCAGCGCCGCGACCACCGGCATCGACTTCTTGCGGGCACGCAGGTCGGAGCCCACCGGCTTGCCGGTGACCTCGGGCGAGCCCCAGATCCCGAGCAGGTCGTCGGTCATCTGGAACGCCAGCCCGACGTTCATCCCGAAGGCCGCCAGCCCGATCGCGAGCGGCGCGGGAGCACCCACGTGGATCGCGCCGATGCTGCAGGCACACGACATGAGAGCGGCCGTCTTGTCTCCGGCCATCTCCATGCACTCGGTGACCTGGACGTCGTCGCGGCGCTCGAAGGCCAGGTCGGCGCCCTGGCCGGCGATCAGGCGCTGCACGGCCGCAGACAGGCAGCGGGCCGCCCACACGCTGTGCGGCGGGCTCTCAAGCAGCAGGTCCTGCGCCAGGCCGAGCATCGCGTCACCGGCGAGGATCGCGCCGCCGACGCCGAACACGGTCCACGCGGTCGGACGATGCCTGCGCTCGGTGTCCCCGTCCATGATGTCGTCGTGCAGCAGCGAGAAGTTGTGCACGAGTTCCACGGCCGCTGCGGCGGGCACCGCCCGTTCCGGCTTGGCGCCGGCGGCGCGGGCCGACAGCAGCGCCAGCGCGGGCCGCAGCGCCTTCCCCGAGCCGCCAGCGGCTACCGGCGTCCCTTCGGCGTCCGCCAGGCCGAGATGGTAGGCGGCGACCCGCCGCACCTCCGGGCTGAGGCGCCCGACGGCGGTTGCAATCGCGGGCCCGACGAGGTCGCGGGCTGCCTGCACGCCAACTGGCATTGTCATGGTCATGCCGCACCGGTCCCGGCGGCGTCCAGCTGTGCTGGCCCCCGTGGTGCTGACTCGGCCGCCAACGGCAGCCGGGCCAGTTGCCTGATCAGTTCCTGCGCGGCGGAATTTCCGCTTCGCACGGCTCCCTCCATCGTGTCCGGCCAGCCAGTATTGGTCCACGCGCCGGCAAGCGTGAGACCAGGCACTGAGGTTGCGGCACCCGGCCGCAGCGCGCTGCATCCCGGCGCCTGCCGGAAGGTCGCGCGACGTTCCCTGGTAACGAAGAAGTCCTGCACGCTGGCGTTCGCCGCGGCCGGGAAGAGCCGTTCGAGCGCCGGGAGGAACATCGCCCTGAGCTCGGGCGTCGGCATGTCCGCGTAGCCATCGGCGGCCGAGAGCGACACCGCGAGGTACTGCCCGGCCGTCAGGCCCGCCTGCCTGGTCTTGTCGAACACCCACTGCACGGGCGAGTCGACGGCCGCAGCGAACGGCAGTGTCATGACCCGCCGGTCGTAGACGACGTGCACGTTCACGATCGGCGAGACGCCGATGTCGTTCCAGCCCGGCGCCTGCTCGATGCCTGCGCCGGCGCCCAGGCCAGCGGCGCGCTCGGCCGGGACCGCCAGCACGACACCGTCCGCGTCGATCACCGAGCCTGCGGCGTCTCCCCGCCCGCCGACCTCGACGCGGAACCGGCCGCCGGCGCCAGGCTCGATCGCGACCGCCGCGCTCCGCAGGCACACCTGCGCGCCGAGGCGGGACAGCGTGTCCGCGGCCGCGGCGCCGTGCAGCTCGCCGAGCGGGATCATGGCAATCCCGATGTCGGCGGCGTCGTTGCGGCCGAGGAGCGCCGTCTTGATCACGGTGGCCGCCAGCGGCACGCTCGCGTCATCGCCGGCGATGTTCAGCGTCGAGACGATGAACAGGTCCCACAGGCGCCGCCGGGCTCCCTCGCCCTGGCCGCGAGCGGCCAGCCAGTCTCCGAGCCGCCACCGGTCAAGCTCGGGACTGGCCGGATCCGCGCGCGCGAAGGCCAGCGCGGCGCGCCCGACGCTAGCTCGTTCCCGGAGGGACAGCGGCCGGTAAGCGGCCAGGGCCCGGGCCAGGTGGAGCGGGCTCGGCAGGGCACTGCGTCGCAGCCGGGCCTGACCGGCGGCGGACAGCACCGTTACGTCAAAGCGATCCTGGATCGCCACCGAATCGGTGCCGCCGAGCCTCGCCAGCAGCTCGCGGTAGCTGGTGCAGCACCGCAGGAACACATGCTGGCCGTTGTCGATGGTCATCTCGCCGCGCGCGTAGGACGAGGCGACGCCGCCAAGCCACCCCCGCGACTCGAGGACGGTCACGCCCAGGCCGGCGTCCCGGAGCGCGATGGCCGCGGCGACCCCCGACAGCCCGCCGCCGACGACCACGACCTGACGCCGCGTCATGCCTCGTCCTTGGCGGTCCCGGCCGTCACGCCGCCCTGTTGCCGGTGTGACCGCGGATGCCGGTCCCGTCCGGTCAGCGCGCCGATCGCGATCACGGCCTTCTCCCGGGCCGGCAGCGACATCCGGGTGGCCAGCGCCTCCTGCGGCCTGGCCGCGATGTGCTCAAGCAGCCGCCGGTAGATGCCGGCCATCGCGCCCGTGCACGCGGCGCTGCGCCGGTCAAGCAGCGGCATCAGCTGCATGCCCTGCGCGTACCACGCCCGCGCCCGGTCGGCCTCGAAGCGCATGAGCTCGTTCATCGCCTCCGCCGGCGAACCGACAGGGCCGGGCTGGCCGGCGCTGGCGGGCGCGAGCGTGCACCCGAACCGGCTCAGGTCCTCGGCCGGCAGGTAGACGCGGCCGTTCCCGAGGTCCTCACGGACGTCCCGCAGGATGTTGGTCAGCTGCAAGGCGATGCCGAGTGCGTCGGCCAGCGGGCTGGCCGTGGCCAGATCGCGGCTGCCGAACACCCCGAGCGACAGCCTGCCGATCGATCCCGCGACGCGCCTGCAGTAAAGCTCCAGCTCGGCGGCCGTCGCATAGCGCTCCCCGCGCACGTCAGCCTCGCAGCCGTCGATGAGTTCGCCGAACGCGGCCAGCGGAATCGGGAACCGGTCCGCGGCGTCACGGAGCGCCAGTAGCACCTGGTCATCACCGGCGGCGGCCGGCGAGTCCGCGAGGGCGGTGATGCTCTCCCGCGCGGCGGCGAGCTCGGCCAGCTTCTGCTCCGCCGGCAGCGTCCCGTCGCCAATGTCGTCGATGCGCCGCGCGAGGGCATACACCGCCGACAGTGCCCGGCGCTTATCCGGCGTCAGCAGGGCGATGCCGTAGGCGAAGTTCTTGGCCTGCTGCCTGGTGATCGTCTGGCAGTGCCGGTAGGCCTCCTGCACACGCGCGGGCATTACCGCCGAACTGGTCATTCGGTCACCGCCCCCGCGCCAGCGTCTTGATCAGCTCGCTCACCACTGCGGCCTTACCCGCCCGCGGTGTCGCTGAAAGCACGTCGTAGTCGGCCTTCCCGATGGCGGTCAGGGCCGCCCGGCCGCCGGCCACGTACCCGGCGACGGCCGTGCGCGCAGCCCCGCGCAGTGACCCGACCAGCGGGGCACCCTCGTCGATGAGATCCCGGGCCCGGCCGGCCTCGAAGGCCATCAGCCTGCGGAGGTGCGGGCCGGCGCTGCGGGCGGCGAGATCCTGCTCGCTGCAGCCGTAACCCTGCATGTCAGCGGCCGGGAGGTAGATGCGGCCCGCGCGCAGGTCCTCGCCGACGTCCTGCCAGTGCTCGGTGAGCTGCAGGCCGGTGCAGATGGCGTCGGACAGGCGGGCGCGCTCGGGCGAGAAGCAGCCGAAGACGTACAGGACGATGCGGCCGACCGGGTTGGCCGACAGCCGGCAGTACGCGAGCAGCTCGTCAACCGTCTGGTAGCGGGTAACGACCTGGTCCTGCTCGTTCGCGGCGATCAGATCCAGGAACGGCTGCATCGGGATCTGACAGTCCCGGATCGCGCCGGCGAGCCCGGCCACGGCCGCCTGCGGCGCGCCCTCCGCCGTGAGCGCTGGTCCGGCCAGGTCCTGGTAGAGCCGCCTGACGTCGTCGGCGAGCTCGCCCAAAAGCCGCATCCGGTCCGGGGCTGGCGCGAGATCACCCACATCGTCCACAGTTCTGGCGAATGTGTAGACAGCCATCAGGTACCGCCGGTACCGGCGCGGGAGCACGCGCAGCGCCACCGGGAAGTTCTCCGCGCCGGCCTTGGCCGCAGCCGCCTGCGCCTCAGGGACAGCCTGGACGCCCGCCTCGTCGGCACGCGCTTTCACGCGGGGCGGCGCGGCGGCGGCGGCTCCGCCTGGCTCCTGAGTCACGACCTCTATTTCGGCACGATTAGTAATGGGACGCAAACAATGACGTACGCGTCACCTGATGTGTGCGTCAGCTTTCAGCGGTCATCAGCAAGCTCGAATTCTCCTTATTCGGGTGCTTCGACCGGGCACAACGATGGCTTTTACCCGCCGGATCTCGCGCTCACACAGCCGCCGGGCGAGAGACGCGCGACGACCTTGAGCAGGGACCGCGGTAGCAGCCGCGCGGAGGGAAGGCTAGTCTCGCGACATGAGCCGGGAACCCGGGTCGGGCTCGCCTGCGACAGCATCCGTCGTGCCTGCGGGCGCCACCCATGGCAGTCGGCAGCCGCCCGTCCGGCGGGAGCCGAGGCCGCAGCGACAGCCGCATGCCAACGAAAGCGCGATTAAGCAGCCCAGCGCCGCAGCTAGTGACACTCGGGCGCCCGGCGTCACTGCGCCCAGAAGCGCAGGTGGGAGCACTGCCGTAACGACAAAGCCTGGCGGCCAGACCGGCAGCGAAGCGCGCCCGCCGCGGGCGGGGACACAGCGACCGTCCCTGAAGGGCGGAATCCCAGCTCAGCAGCGCGGTCTCGGCGCGCAGGGCCGTCAGACAGTGCTCCGGCTACTCGAGGCTGGCCTGGCTGAATTTGACGAAACGGGATTGCAGGCGACTCGCGTAGAGGACATTGTCCGGCGCGCGAACACATCCCACGGGACCTTTTACCTCTATTTCTCTAACAAGGATGATCTGTTCCGTACCTTGCTTCGCGATGCTCTCCATGACATGGAGATCATCACTGACGAATTCCCGGTGGTGACCAACAACGATGCCGGGCGAGCCGCGCTCCGGCGCTGGGTGCAGCGATTCAGCGACATCTACGCCGCGCACGCGACCGTCATCCGGATTCTCAGCCAGGCCGAGATCGTCGGCGAGAAGGTCTACGGCGACGGGCTTCAGTTGCTGTTCCGCCTGTCCGAGACGATCACGCAGGGCATGACCGCGGCCAGGAAGGCCCAGGGCATCGAGCCCGAGACAGAGCCGTCCGGGCACGCCGAGCTGACGGCCCTGGCCTGCCTGATGATGCTCGAGCGCGTCAACTACCTGCTCAGCGTGGAGGTCCGGCTGCCGCGCGCGGAGATGAACGACCGGCTGACCGCGATCATCTTCGCCGCGTTCCTGTCCTAGCGACCGGGCGGGAAGCGCAGGGACCCGGATCGCGTTGCGTCCGATATGCAAGTGGAAATCTGGTCCGACGTCGTGTGCCCGTGGTGCTATCTGGGCAAGCGGCGCTTTGAGGACGCACTGGAACGATTTGCCGGGCGGGACGGCGTCGAGGTCGTGTACCGCTCGTTCGAGCTCGACCCGCTGGCCGAGCCGGGGGTGACCGAGCCGACGCTGGACATGCTGGCCGGCAAGTACGGGATGACCATCGATCAGGCCCGCGATGCCCAGCGGCAGATGGAGCAGCGCGCCGCGGACGAGGGCCTGACGTTCCGCCTGGATGGCCAGCGCCGGGGCAGTACCAGGGATGCGCATCGTCTGCTCCAGCTGGCCAGGACGACCGGCCAGCAGGCCGAGCTGATGGAGCGCCTGCACCGGGCCTACTTCACCGAGCAGGACTCGGTGTTCGATCCCGAGGCCCTGACGCGCCTGGCGACCGAGGCCGGGCTGGATCGGGCGGCCGTGACCGAGGTACTGGCCTCGGACGAGTTCGCGGACGCGGTCGAGGCGGACGAGATGACCGCCAGCGCGCTGGGCGCTACTGGGGTGCCCTTCTTCGTCCTTGACCGCCGGTACGGGATCTCGGGCGCGCAGCCCGCTGAGGTCATACTGAGCGCTCTGGAGCAGGCCAGCGCTCCGGCCCCGGCCTAGCCGTACCGCCAGCTGCTCCTACCGCCTGTCGGTCATGGCCAGGTGGCTGCCGCTGGCGGCCGCGTCGGCTCCGTAGACGGCCCGCCGCCGCAGCAGCAGCGCGACCACAAACGGCCAGGATGTGGCCGCCGTGCTCAGCGCACGCTCGGCGAGCCCGAGCGAGCTCCCGCCCTGGGTCTCGATCGCCGCCCAGCCGAGCATGGCGGCGAACAAGATCGTCGCGGCGACGGTATACCGCCCGGCCAGGGCGGTCAGGTGCGGCGGGGCGTGCTTGGCGGCGACCACCGGCCAGATCGTGATGACGACCGAGCCGAGCACCGTCCAGCACAGGTGAACCACGGTCGGCCCGGCCGCCGGCTCCGGTGAGGTGGCGATGCCGAGGCTGCACAGACCCGAAATGACCAGCAGGGCGCGCGCCGGAGCCCACAGGCCGGACATGCCGACCGCGGTCACTAGGTACGTGCCGCCAGTCAGCAGCATGGCCAGCGTCATGATCCACCGGTCAGTCCCGCCCGAGCCGGCCATGTAGCTCACCGTCTGCCGAATCGGGCTGTAAGCCGCCGGCTGGACATCGCCGGCAGCCAGCCATCCGACCGTGAGCAGAAGCGGGGACAAGCCGGCCGATACCACCGCCCACCAGGGAATGGCAGCGAGGGCCGGCCACTCCGGGACCCGATGCCGGAGCGGCTGATCGTCGGCGGCAAACGTGCTCCGCCAGTCGTCAGGGAGCAACGCTTGGTTAGAAGCCGGAGAATATGCGTCTTAGCTGGCTGATCCACGGAGCTGGGCGACTTTGCATGGCTCCCCCTATCGGACTAGCCCGACGAGACCTCCAGATTTAAGCCTAACAGCGTGCGGAGGCTACCTCCATATCCGGCGGCGTGGCGCCGCAAACACCGGCCCGGCAATCGAAGGTCCCTGTTCCGCTACGCACCCTTCCGGACTAAGGTCCCGACTGGCGGCATGCTCCGGTGCCGTCTTTCACCGGTTCCGCAAGGAGGTCGGCATGGGCAACTGGCAGCTCGACCCGTATCACACGCAGGTCGAGTTCTCCGCAAAGCACCTGGGCATGATGACGGTCCGCGGCCACTTCGCCGAAGTCAGCGCGACAGGGGACATCGACCCCGGAAACCCGGAGAACTCCTCGGTCGAAGTCACCATCTCTACCGCCAGCATCCGCACGAACCACGAGGTCAGGGACAACGACCTGCGCTCGTCGAACTTCCTCGAGGTGGACAAGTACCCCACCATGACCTTCAAGAGCACGGGCGTGCGCGCGGCGGGCGGCGACAAGTACACGCTGACCGGCGACCTGACGATCAAGGGCAACACCCGGCCGGTATCGCTTGAGGTCACCCGGCTGGGCGAGTTCAACGACCCGGGCATGATGGGACACCGGATTGCTTACAGCGCCAGCACCAAGATCGACCGGCGCGACTTCGGCCTGACGTTCAACATGCTGCTGGACGGCCGGTGGGTCGTCAGCGACGACATCACCATCAGCATCGAGGGCGAGCTCGTCGAGCAGGCGGCCCCGGAAGCCGCCGAGGCCGGCAGCTAACCGCATTGCCGGGTCCCGTCCGGCGCGGCCGGGGCCCGGCAATGGCGCTCATCCCATCAGTCCGGCGGCAGGGCGCTGATGACCTGCAGCTCGGGACCAGCGGCCAGGTCTTCGCCCCGCCGCCCGGCCCGGCGCGCCTGGTAGCCCAGGGCGGCCACGCTGAGCCAGCCGATCGCGATCGCCAGCCAGAAGTTGACGATGCGGAACGTGATCGCCGCGGCCAGCGCCGGCACCCGCCCCGCGCCGTAGGCGACGAGGATCACCGCGAGGCTGCCCTCGACGACGCCCAGCCCGCCGGGCACGACCGGGAACGACCCGACCACCACGGCCGCGCCGTAGGCCAGCAGCACGCCATCCCACGGGATCGCGGCGTGCACGGCCCGGAAGGCGCAGACCAGGCAGAGGAAGTCCCAGCACCACACGGCGGTGGCGAGCGCCACGACGCTCGTGGTCGACCGGGCACCGAGCGGGATCTCCCGCATCCGCGCCAGCGTCGCCTCGACCCGCGCGCCCACGCTCCCCCGCGGCCGGCCGGTGAGCCGCTGGAACCCGCGCACCACCCGGCCGGCCAGCCGCAGCACCAGGTCGCGGCGGACCAGCATGGCCCCGGCGACGAGCACGATCAGCAAGCCGAGCACGGAAACGCCCACGTCGCCGGCGCCCGAACTGGCGGCCAGCGCGACCACGACGCCGACGAGCATGATCAGGGACATCCCGATCGCCTGCGCGATCAGGATCGTGAAGACGGTCCACCCGGCGCTGGCGCTGGTCGCTCCGTGGCGGCGGTAGAAGCGGTACCGGTAGGCGCTGGACACCGCGGGCTCTCCCGGCACGGTGTTCGCGATGGCGTCGTTGGCGAGCGTGAGCACGTACAGGGCAGGCAGCCCGATCCTGGTGCCCGACAGGCCAAGCACCAGCCGCTGCAGATAGGCGAACGTCCACAGCGACATGGCCTCGGCGCCGATCGCCACCGCGATCCAGGCAGTATCGACGCGGCCGAGCTGATGCCACGACGCCGCCAGCTGGCCGCGCTTGCCGAACAGCAGCAGCAGGACGACCAGCCCGAGGAGCACGCCAAGGACGTAGCGGGCGACCTCCCCCGCAGTACGTCCGGCCGTGCCCCCGGCCGCGCGCGGTACGCCCTGATCAGCCACGAGCCAACGGTACATACTCCGGCCGGCAACCCGCGATCAACCACCTGACCTGCGCACTCGCGGCGGCTGCAAGACTGTCGCAAGCGTGGCGAAAGGACCAGCAATGACGGCACCAAAGTTCGGCGGCAAGATCGGCCGCGACTGGCGGGACTCGCAGCCGTGGTGGCCGCCCGAGCCGAGCCCTCCCCCGGATGCCCCCAACATCGTCCTCATCGTCCTCGACGACGTCGGCTACGCCCAGCTCGGCTGCTACGGCTCCGACATCGAGACTCCGGTAGTCGACGGCCTGGCCGCCGGAGGCGTGCGGCTGGCCAACTTCCACACCACCGCGCTGTGCTCGCCCACCCGCGCCTGCCTGCTCACCGGCCGCAACCACCACCGGAGCGGAATGGGCCGGGTCGCCGACCTGGCCGTCGGGTTCCCCGGCTACTGGGGCAAGCCGCCGCGCGAGAACGGCTACCTCCCCGAGATCCTGCGGGCCACGGGCTACGCGACCTACGCGGTCGGCAAGTGGCACCTGTCCCCCGAGGACGAGACCAACATGGCCGGCTCGCGCGCGACCTGGCCGCTGGCCCGCGGCTTCGACCGCTGGTACGGGTTCCACGGCGGCGAGACGCACCAGTTCGTGCCCGCGCTGTATCACGACAACCACGCCGTGCGGCCGCCCGCATCCATCGAGGAGGGCTACCACCTCACCCGCGACCTGGCCGACCGCGCGACCGAGTTCCTCGGTGACCTGCGCGCGGTCGACGCCGACAAGCCGTTCTTCCTCTATCTCGCGACCGGCGCCTGCCACTCGCCGCACCAGCCGCCGCCGCGCTGGCGGGAGCCCTACCGCGGCCGGTTCGACCTCGGCTGGGACGCATGGCGTCAGCAGATCTTCGACCGTCAGCTCTCGTCCGGCCTGATCCCCGAGGGCACGGCGCTGTCGCCGCGCCCGCCCTGGGTCCCGGCCTGGGACGACCTCGACGCGCCGCAGCGCGCGGTCGCGGCCAGGTTCATGGAGTGCTTCGCCGGCTTCCTCTCCGATGCCGACGAGCAGATCGGGCGCGTGCTCGACTTCATCGCCGCTCTCGGCGAGCTCGACCGCACGATCGTCGTGGTGGTCTCCGACAACGGGGCCAGCGCGGAGGGCGGCGCCGACGGGTCGATCAACGACATCCGGATGCAGAACATCGATCCGGCGCCCACGGCGGAGATGCTCGCGCGGATCGACGAGATCGGCGGGCCGCTGACCCACAACAACTATCCGTGGGGCTGGACGATGGCGGGCAACACTCCGTTCCGGCGCTGGAAACGGGAGGTGCACGAGGGCGGGGTCGCGGATCCGTGCATCATCTCCTGGCCGGGCGGCCCGGTCGAGCGCGGCGGCATCCGCCACCAGTTCACGCACGCGATCGACATCCTGCCGACGCTGGCCGAGCTCGCCGGGGTGGCGCTCCCGGCCCGGATCGACGGCATCGAGCAGGCCCCCGTCGACGGCGTGAGCTTCGGCTACCTGCTGCCGGACGCCGGGCGCGCTGAGCCGGAGCGGCACCATACCCAGTACTTCGAGATGTTCGGCTCGCGCGCTCTGTACCACCGCGGCTGGAAGGCGGTGGCGTTCCATCCCATCGGACCGCTCTACGACGATCAGAATCCGAACGCGCCGTTCGATGAGGATGTCTGGGAGCTTTACCACGTCGCGGAAGACCTCTCCGAGACGCGGGACCTGGCCGCCGAGCACCCGCGCATGCTGGCTGAACTCGTCGAGCTGTGGTGGGCCGAGGCCGGCCGCAACCAGGTGCTGCCGCTGGACAACCGCGTGCTGTGGACGCTCGTGCATCCCAAGCCCGATCATCGCCGGCCGCGCACGCGCTACCGCTACTTTCCCGGCGGCGCCCAGGTGCCCGAGCCGGTGGCGGTCAACGTGCGCAACCGCTCGCACGCGCTCATCGTCGACATCGCCGTCGCCGACACCGTTGTCGCCAGCAACGCGCCCGCCGACGGCGTGCTGCTGGCCCTCGGATCGGCGCTGGGCGGCTGGTCGCTGCACGTACTCGGCGGCCGTATCCGCTATGTTCACAACCTCTACGGCAAGGAACGACACGCTCTCGTGGCCGATGAGGTCCTGTCCGCCGGCGAGCATCACATCGAGTACGAGTTCACCAAGGACGAGGGCCTCGGCGGCACCGGCGTGCTGCGGTGCGACGGGCGCGAGCTGGCCACGGGGGCCATCCCCCGCTTCACGCCGTCCGGGTTCAACGGCGTCGGCGCCGGGCTGACCTGCGGCTACGAATGGGGGCCGGCGGTCGGCACCGGGTACACGGCGCCGTTCCCGTTCGCCGGCACGATCATCAGCGCGTACGTGGAGACCAGGGGCCCGGTCGTGCGCGACCCGCTCGCCGAGCTGGAGGCCATCCTGGCCGAGCAGTGAGAGCTAGCGACCGGGACCGGCCCGCTTGAGCAGCAGGAACATGCTCGGGCCGAAGTAGACCGGCGCGAAGCGCTCCTGCAGGGCCGCCTCGACCGCCAGCAGCACAGCTGGCGGCAGCGCCCTGGTCAGCGCCCGGTGCCTCAGGTTGGAGACCGACAGCATGCGGTCGAGTTCCAGGCCCGCGGAGCGCAGCTGGCCGACGATCGTGACCGGATGGTGGTTCACGAACGGGATCCCGCCCAGCTCCCTGATCGCTGCCGACCGGATGTCGACCGGGTTCAGCGGGACCGGCCGGCGCCGGAGGAGATAGCGCACGCGGTTCACCGCGTGCGCGCCGTTGGCCACCTCGATCAGCGCGAGGCCGCCAGGCCGCAGCACCCGCCGCAGTTCGGCGAACTCGGCCGCCGGGTCGGGCAGGTGATGGAGCACCCTGATCATCGCGACCAGGTCGGCGCAGTCGTCCGGGAGCCGCAGGTGCGCGGCGTCCGCACGGCAGCGCTCGATGCGCGGCTGCCCGGCCAGGAAGATGCCGGCCAGGTCCAGCTGCTGCTGGCTGGAGTCGACGAGGGTCACCCGGCTGGCGAAATCGCTGAGGACCAGCGCGATCCGCCCGTAGCCGCCGCCGATGTCCACCGCATGCTCGAACGAGCGGCCGTCGAGCAGCCTGCGGATGGCCAGCACTTCCGCCGCGTGCTCGTAAGCGCGGTCGGTCCAGTAGTCGCGGTAGTCAAGACTCTGGTCGTCGTAATAGGCGGAACCGTGCCGCGCCTGCGAGATAGTCATCTCTCCCCCGACGCGAGTGTTGCCTATTCGCGGGGCGCAGACGCCAGAGAACGTGCAATGTGAACCACATCTTAAACTGTGTGACGCGCGCCTTAATCTTTCAGCAATGGGGGCCAACCATGACCACTCCACCGGATTTCGGCGGCACCGAGATCGAGAGGGGCAGGGCGGAGGAGTTCGGCATCCCCCCGGAGGCCAAGCCCCGCAGCGAACTGGCTGACCTGGTAGCCGAGCCGTTCGACGACAACGAGGCGCACGCGCCGGGCGAGGAATGCGCGCGCTGCGGCAAGGTCATCCAGCCCGACGATGACGCGCGCCGCCGCGCGGACGGCCGGTGGGTGCACGAGACCTGTCCCCCAGCGACCGTGGCTAGTGACCTAGAACCTAGTTGACAGCGCACTAGTTGCTTTGACACTATAGCTGCATGATCACTTATGCAGAGAACTTCGTTGCCTCGGCGGATGGCACCAAGATCGGCTACCGGACCCTGGGCAGCGGCCCGGATGTAGTCCTGCTGCACGGTGCGATGGAGTCAGCACACAGCCACATGGGCATGGCCAGAGCCCTTGCCGATCGGTTCCGGGTGCATCTGCCCGATCGCCGCGGACGCGGCGCCAGCGGCCCGCACCCCGAAGGCTACGGAATCCATACCGAAGTGGCGGACCTGGCCGCTGTGGTCGGGGAGACCAGCGCGAGCCGCGTTTTCGGTGTGAGCGAGGGCGGGCTGATCGTGCTGGCGGCCGCGCGCGAGCTCCCCGCCATCCGGAAGATCGCCGTCTATGAGCCGGCCCTGATCACGGAGGGCACGGCCTACACCTCGTGGCTGGCGCGGTACGACCGCGAGATGGCGGACGCGAAGGTGGCCGATGCGCTGGTTACCAGCATGACCGGCCTCCGCCTCGGGCCGCCAGCCTGGTTCCCGCGCCGCCTGCTCACCGCCGCCACCAGCGTGATGATGAAGAGCCAGGACAAGAAGGCGGTCCCGGGCGAGCCCACTATGCGGCAGCTCGCACCCACCCTGCACTACACCGGACTGCTGCTGGCCGAGATGACCGGGCAGGTCGCCGCCTTCGCGGACGTCAGCGCCGACGTGCTCCTGCTCAGCGCGAGCAAGGGCCTCTCCTGGCTGCGGCCCGGCTTTGACGCCCTCGCGGAGGTGCTGCCCGGCGTTGCCCGGCACGAGTTCGCCGGCCTCGACCACGGCGGTTCCGGCGACCCCGGCAAGACCAACCCGGGAGGCAAGCCTGAGATTGTCGCGGCCGAGGTTGGCAGGTTCTTCGCGGCCGCCTGACCGCCGCTGCTACGCCGGACGGCGCATCGCCGTGCTCAGGCGATGCTGCAGCCGGTAGGACAGCCCGCTGATCGGCAGGAGCGGGAGGGCAACGACGATCGCCAGGGCGGCCCACGTACTGACCCAGGCCACCGCGGTCGCCAGCACCAGACCGGTCACGGGAATCCCGGTCAGCAGGCGGCTGACCCTGGTGAACTCCGGGGTCATGCGCGCCGTCAGGCCTGCCCGCCCGGTCGCATACAGCCAGGTGGCTGCGTCTAGCGCCGTAATGATCACCAGGTTCACCGTGTAGATGGTGATGGCGAGCGGATCATGCAGCCGCGACGCGGCGAGACCGGCCGTCCAGGGCACGAGCGCGACGAAGGCGAGCATGCCGAGGCTGAGCCAGGTGTGCGGATGGTCCGTGCGCTCGACGTACTCGAAGGCGTTCCGGTTGCCGAACCACAGGACGCCAAGCACCAGCATGCTGTCGAAGTAGAGCAGCAGATGCGGCAGCGCGTGGCGCAGGGCCGTCGCAGTCGGCTGGCGGAGATCATTCGGCAGATTCAGCACCAGCAGCGTCATGGCAACGGCGAAGAAGCCGTCGGTCAGCGCCTGCAGCCGTCCGGTAGTGCCCTCGGAACGCGGATGGGAGCGCAGCTCTGCGCGCCTGCTCGTCAATGGCCGGATACTGCCTGGAGGTCGATTTCCGGGTAGAGCGGGAATCGCTGCAGCAGGTCGGTGCTGCGCTGGCGCGCCTGGTCGACCACCGCGTCGGGGATGTCGAATTTCGCCTTGCTGACCTTCGCGGTCCCGTCCGAGCCGGCGGCGGTAGCCGGCGTTACCTTCCCGAGAACGGAGGTAATGACGTCGGCGATCTCCGTGATCTCGTCCCGGCGCATGCCGAGCGTGGTCACCGCGGCGGTGCCGAGGCGCAGGCCGCTGGTGTACCACGGCCCGTTGGCGTCGAACGGGAGTGAGTTGCGGTTCAGCGTGAGCCCGCAGGACCGCAGCGCCGACTCGGCCTGCCTCCCCGTGAGGCCGTAGGAGGCGGCAACATCGACGAGGACGAGGTGGTTCTCGGTGCCGCCGGTGAGCACCTGCGCGCCGCGCCGGATCAGCTCCTCGGCCAGCACCTGGGCGTTCTCGACGATCGCGTGCGCGTACTGCCGGAAGCCGGGATCGAGCGCCTCGCGCAGTGCGACCGCCTTCGCGGCGATCGCGTGCGGCAGCGGGCCGCCGAGTACCATCGGGCAGCCCTTGTCGACCGCCTCGGCGAAGCCGGAACTGGCCAGCACCATGCCGCCGCGCGGGCCGCGAAGCGTCTTGTGCGTGGTGGTGGTCACCACGTGGGCGTGCGGGACCGGGTCGTAGTCGCCGGTGAAGACCTTCCCGGCCACGAGGCCCGCGAAATGCGCCATGTCGACCATGAACGTCGCGCCCGCCTCGTCGGCGATCTCCCGCAGCGTGGCGAAGTTGATCTTCCGTGAGTAGGCGCTGTACCCGGCGAGCAGGATCCGCGGCCGCAGCTCAAGCGCCTGCCGCCGGATCTCGTCGTAGTCGAGCAGCTTCGTCACCGGGTCGACGGTGTAGCTGTGGGCGTCAAAGAGCCGGCTCGACACGTTGTGCCGGTATCCGTGCGTCAGGTGACCGCCCGAGTAGTAGTCCATGCCCAGCAGCCGCTGCCCGGTGAAGTCCGCGCGCAGCCGCTCCCAGTCCTCCGGGCCGAGCGCGGCCGGGTTGGTCTGGCCGAGCTTCTCCAGCGCCGGCAATTCCACCGTCTGGGCCAGGATAGACAGGAACGCCACCAGGTTCGCGTCGGCGCCCGAGTGCGGCTGGACGTACGCGTGGTCAGCGTTAAACAGCAGGCACGCCAGGTCAGCCGCCTCCTGCTCGACCGCGTCGACGTTGTCGCAGCCGGCATAGAAGCGGTGCCCGGGAATGCCCTCGGCGTACTTGTCCGTGAACAGGTTCCCCTGGGCCAGCTGTACCGCCAGCGACGAGTAGTTCTCGCTGGCGATCAGTTTCAGGTTGGCTCGCTGGTCGGCCAGTTCCCTGATGATCGAGTCCGCGATCGCTGGCGACCCGGCGCCGATCGTGTCCAGGCCCGCGAAGAAGGCGGCGGCACCCGTGTGCACGCCGCCGGGCTCGCGACCGGAGAGGTAACGGCGGAGCAGGTCGCCGTATCGGTAGCTCGGGCTGGGATTCGGTTCACTCAACGGCGGCGCTCGCGATCACTTGGCATGTCGGTCTAGCAGCCTGCATCTTAGCCGGTCAGCGCGAAGAGGTTCTCGTAGCGATCCCGGGCGTAGTTGTGCACGGCACCGGGGATGCGGATCCGGTCATCGGTGTAGCAGAGCTGCTCGAGCTCAGCGAGACTGGCCTCCGGCTCGATCGTGAGCGCTGCCAGCCGGTCGAGCAGGTCAGCCATCTCGGCGTCGATCGGCTTGCCGGGCCCCGGCATGGCGCCCCAGTCATCCCAGGGCAGCACCTCGAGGTTCAGCAGCGCCATGGCGTCCCGCATGAGGTTGCTGGCAACCCACCAGTCGCCCGTCTCGTTGACGAGGCTGAGTCCGAACGTGCCCGGGTCGGCGGCACCCGACCGGCACTGCTGCCACGCCTGCCCGCCCGCCAGGAACCGGTCGCGGGGCACGTCGGTCACGTCGAAGTCGATCGGGAACCAGCCGCGCTGCCGCTCATCAATCTGCGCGTCGACGAGCACCCAGCGGTCCTGGCCCGCGTTCCAGTACTCGCACACCCAGTGATCCTCGTTGACTCCGCTGCCGAAGTAGGTGCCGAACCCGCAGCGGGCCCTGGCCGGGACGCCCTGGGCGCGGAGCATGGCCGCCATCAGGACCGTGAAGTGACGGCAGTTGGCGGCCAGGCGCCCGGCCGGCTCCCGCGCAACGTCCAGCGGCCGGTTGTCGCGCGCGACGATCTGCGCCAGCAGCCGCTCGACCCGGCGATCGTGGACGGTGGCCCGGTCGGCCTCCGAGAGCGTGACGCCGTATCCCTTGACCATGAACTCGTGAATCAGGAGGCCGTGGCCGATGGCGGTCAGTCCGGCGATGTCACGCGGCAGGCCGTCGAAGAGGTAGGCGTACCTGCCCGCCGAGGTCATCACCGCCGGCTCGGCGTAGAAGGCCAGCAGCCCTGGCCGGTCCGTTGCCTGCATGTGCTCCTCCTCCGTGCTCGGACTCGGAACGCTACGCCGGAAAAGCTGACACCTTCTGTCAGCATTTTCGAAGTAGCCTGACCGCGTGCGCGCCGACCGGCTCTTGTCTCTCGTCCTGCTGCTGCAGGCGCGGGGCCGGGTCACCGCCGGTGAGCTGGCCGCCGAGCTGGGCGTGTCGGTCCGTACCGTCTACCGGGACCTGGACGGGCTGAGCGCCGCGGGCGTGCCCGTGTACCGGGAGCCGGGCCGCACCGGGGGCTGCCGGCTTGTGGCCGGCTATCAGTTCGCGCTGCGGGGCCTCCGCCCGGCGGAGGCCGAGGCGCTGCTGATCCTCGGCGTGCCGGCCGCGCTGCGCGAGCTGGGCCTGGACCGCGCGGTCGAGGCGGCCCACCGCCAGATCCGGGTTACCTCCGGGCTGGCGGGCCCGGCCGCTGCGGATGCGGCCGGGACATCGGCCGCGCTCGTGCACCTGGACATGCCGCGGTGGTTCCGCAGCCAGGAGGAGGTACCGCAGCTGCGCACGCTGGCCGAGGCGGTCAAGAAGGGGCGCATGCTGCGACTGCGGTACGAGCCGGGCCCGGCAGCCGGCGCCCGCACGGTCGCCGCCAGGACGATCGCCGCCAGCACGGCCGCCGCGCGCACGATCGCACCGCTCGGCCTGGTCAACAAGGCCGGCCTCTGGTACCTGGTCGCGATGACGGGCAGCCGGCAGATCCGGGTCTTCCGGGCCGCGCGCATCGCGGCGGCCACCGTCCTGGCCGACCCGGCGCCACGGCCAGACGGCTTCGACCTGGCGGCGTTCTGGGAGCGCTGGTCGCGGGAGTTCGCGGCCACGCGGCCGCGGCTCGCGGTCCGCTTGCGAGCCTCGCCGCTGGCGCTGGGGATCTTCCCCGAGGTCTTCGGCGACGCGGTCATCGACGCGCTGCGCGCCGCCGGGACGCCCGACGAGCACGGCTGGCGGGAGGTAACGCTGTCGTTCGAGCACGAGCATGCCGCCGCGCACCGGCTCGCGGGCTTCGGCGCCGACATCGAGGTCCTGGCCCCGGAAACCGTCCGGGCGGCACTGGTCGACGCCGCGCGCGGGATACTCGCCCGCTACGTGGAGATGTCCGGGTAGGGCAGGCTCCAGTGGCTCAGGCGGGCCGCGAACTCGCGCTGGAACGCCAGCGGCTCGGCGTAGTCCCGCTCGAACAGCGCGATGAACAGCGTGAGGATCAGGAAGTTATGCGCGCCCAGCTCGAACAGCGTGACGTAGTCGTGCGTGGCGAGCGCCTCACGCTCGGCCGCGGTGATTTCCAGCCAGGTGCTGCGTTCCGCCGCGGGACAGTTCAGGATGACGTTGGCCCGCTCGGCCTCCCACCACCGCACGGTGCCGCGCGGATCCTCGCGGTACCGTTCGACCAGCTCGGGGTCGCGGTCGATGGTGTAGAGAAACTTGTTGAGCAGGTACTTGCTCACGGCTGGTCCTCGGCAAGCACAGTACCTCCTGGATACCAGGTGAAGTACGCCTCCATGGTGTGGAACAGGTCGAGCGAGTCGGTGTAGTCCGCCTTCGCATTGTCGCCGGCGACGCCCATCATCAGCATGAAGTCCATGAAGCCGTGGGTCGCGTTGCCAGGCAGCCAGAGGCTGTCCAGGCTGACCTCAGCCAGCGCGGACTCCAGGTCTCCGGAAGCGATCCACCTGACCGCCTTGCGGTCGAACTCGGGGTCGGGACCGTGCGGGCCGAACTGGCGGGGTCCGCCGAGCTCGAGCGACAGATGGCCGGTGCCGATGATCGCCACCCGTTTGTCCGTGGGCCAGGACTCGACCATCCGCCGGATAGCCCGGCCGAGCTCGACGAACCGCCGGGGCTGCGGGAGCGGCGGGGCGAAGATGTTCGTGTAGATCGGCACGATCGGCAGGTCGGCCTCGGGGCGCAGCGTGATCAGCGGGCAGGTGATGCTGTGATCGATCCGCAGCTCGTTGCTGAAGGCCAGGTCGAAGCCGGCGTCCAGTCCCTGGCGCAGCAGATAGGCCGAGAGTTCCTCATCGCCCTGGAGGAACATCCGCGGCAGGCCGAATTCTCGTTCCTCGTTGTAGAAATTCGCGTCGTAGTAGGGCGCCTTGCCGACGAGGAACTGGGGCATGTTGTCCAGCCAGAGCTGGTGGAAATGATCGCTGCCGACCATCACGAGCACGTCCGGCCTGGCGGCGGTCAGGGTCTCGCGGAAGGCCTCGATCTTGGCCACCCACTCGTCGGCGAACGGCGGCCGGTCGTCTCCCGTGGACGTGCTGGCCCGGTAGTAGAACGGGTGGTGCGTCGACGCGATGACCGCGACTACCGTGGCCATGGCCCTCCTGTCCGCATATCGGACATTAGTCCGGAGATCTGCAGTCTGGTGCCGGTCAACCCGACTGTCAAGACGCCGCTTGCTTCATGGGCGCTATCACCTGCGGCACCGTAGTTTGCGGCACCGTCTGGAATGCGGCCCAGTCGGCGCTGATCGCGCCGGCGGTCTGCAGCAGCAGCGGGAGGTACTCCCCCGTCAGCCTCTCCACCGGCGTCTCGGCCGCGTGCACCGTGACGTTCATGGCCGCGATCACCTGGCCGGTGCCATCGCGCAACGGCGCGGCCACCGAGCGGATCCCCGGCGCGAGCTGCTCGTCGGTCAGCGACCAGCCGCGAGCGCGCACGGCCCGCAGCTCGGCGGCCCGCTGCGCCGGGTCCGGCTGCCAGCGCGGCGTGATCCCGGACCGGCTGGGCTCGGCGAGGACGTGCTCGGCCTGGTCCGGAGGCAGGGCCGCCAGGAGCACCTTGCCCAGCGAGGTCTGCATCGCCGGGAACCGCGTGCCGATCGTCACTGCCAGCGTGATGATCTTCGGAACGGCGACCCTGGCCACGTACACGATGTCAGCGCCGTCGAGCTGCGCGATCGAGGATGACTCGTGCGTGCGGGCGACCAGCGACTCCAGGTGCGGGCGGGCCACGTCCCAGAGACTGCGCGACAGGACGTAGCTCATCCCCAGCTCGAGCACGCGCGGGGTGAGCTCGAAGCCACCCGGGACCGCGCGCACATATCCGAGCTCCTCGAGCGTGAGCAGCATCCGGCGGGCCGTGGGCCGGGCCAGGCCGGCCGAGCCGGCGACAGCGGCAAGCGACATCACCGGCTGGCGCGGCTGGAACGCCCTGATCACGTCGAGGCCGCGGGCAAGCGCCTCGATGAAATCGGGCCCGGTGCCTTCTCGTGCCATGCGGTCATCTCTCCCGGTGCTGCGCTTGCCTGGACTGTAGCGCCCGCTCGCAAACTTGTCCGCCAGGCGGACAAATGCGGGCCGCCGGATGCCCTTGACAGCGGTGGCCAAACCGACAACGCTTCCGGACAGGCTCCATGTGGTCGTGATCCGGACAACTGTCCGTGACGTGCTCCGGCAAGACTGGAGGTCCCCGGTGACATCCGCTTCAGACCTGGCATCCGGCCGGCCGATCGTGTTCCGCAACGCGACGGTCCTCACGATGAACGACGTGCACCTGATCGACTTCGACGCCGACGTCCTGGTCGTCGGCGAGCGCATCGAGGCCGTCGGCCACGGGCTCGACGTCCCCGATGGCACCGTCGAGATAGATGCCAGCGGCGGCATCCTCATGCCAGGGATGATCGACACGCACCGGCACATGTGGCAGACCGCGATGCGAGGCTACGGCGCGGACTGGACGCTGACGCAGTACTTCGTCTGGTACTACCTGAACTGGGGCAAGGTCTTCCGGCCGCAGGACATCTACGCCGGCAACCTGCTCTCGGCGCTGGAGGCGATCGACGCCGGCGTCACCACGACCGTCGACTGGTCGCACGGCCTGCAGACGGTCGACCACGCCGAGGCCGCGGTCGACGCGCTGACCGAGGTGCCGGGCCGGTTCGTGCTCGCGTACGGCAACATCCAGCAGGGCCCGTGGCAGTGGTCGGCGGCCCCGGAGTTCCGCGACTTCGTCGCGCGGCGGTTCGGCACGGCCAGCGACATGCTCGGCTTCCAGATGGCCTTCGACGTCACCGGCGATCCGGAGTTCCCCGAGCGCGCGGCGTTCGAGGTGGCGCGCGAGCTCGGCGTCCCGGTCACGACGCACGCGGGCGTCTGGGGAGCGACCAACGACGACGGCATCCGGCTCATGCACGAGAACGGCTTCATGACGCCCTCGACGATCTACGTGCACGCGGCGACGCTCAACCGCGACTCCTACAACCGGATCGCGGCGACCGGCGGCTCGGCGTCGGTGTCGACCGAGAGCGAGCAGAGCGCGGGCCAGGGCTACCCGCCCACCTGGCGGCTGCGCGAGCACGGCATCCCGGTCTCGCTGTCGATGGACACCAGCGTCTGGTGGAGCGGCGACCTGTTCTCCGCGATGCGGACGACGCTCGGCGCGGACCGCGCCCGCGAGCATCTCGAGGCGCACGGCAGGCAGGAGACCGTGACCAACTGCCACCTGCGCGCCGAGGAGGTCGTCGACTGGGCCACCCGCGGCGGCGCCAGGGCACTCGGGCTCGACTCGCTCGTTGGCAGCCTGGAGCCGGGCAAGAAGGCCGACCTGGTCCTGATCAAGAACGACGCCTCCCCGGTGATGTTCCCGGTGCTGAACCCGTACGGCCATGTCGCCTTCCAGGCTCAGCGCGGCGACGTGCACACGGTGGTCATCAACGGCCGGGTGGTGAAGTTCGATCACCAGCTGATCGGCGCGGACCTGGGCAAGGCCAGGCAGGTCGTCGGGCAGACCGTCGAGTACCTGCAGGGGCAGCTCGGACCGGACGCGTGGACCGAGGGCATGCACCCGGAGATTCCCGCGACCACGGTCCTCGACAATCCCTACACCTACACCACGTGGGACGCCGGATCGGCGCAGTGGAAGGGCGGGACCGGCCAGGAAGGCTCCGGCTGACGCGGCCGCGCGCTCTGGCCCGCCCGCCCTGGCCGTCACCTGCCCGTGACCGGCTGACCGGTTTGGGTTAACCAGAAGAACAGGGGTAGCAGGCATGCACTCGTCAGGAGGCATGACATGGCTACGACTCAGGAAACCGCCAGCTCAGGGGCAATCCGGAGCCTGATACCGGCCAGGGTGGACCGGCTGCCCTGGTCCAGATTCCACACCCGGCTGGTGACGGCGCTCGGGGTGGCCTGGATCCTGGACGGGCTGGAGATCACGATCGCCAGCAACGTCGGGCCTAGCCTGACCGATCGCGCTGCGCTCAACCTGTCGGCCAGCTCGGTCGCCGACATCGCCACCTGGTACCTGATCGGCGAGGTCATCGG
>DAIOWC010000023.1:0-39580 GCA_036758685.1 Streptosporangiaceae bacterium
AACGTCGCCCTCGAGGACATGCTCGCCCAGTGGCTGCCGCGGCAGCGCTGGTTTCCGGGCCGGGGTACGACCGTCGGCGAGCTCGCGATCCTCTCGGACGTCACGCTGCTCGAGGGCGATCCCGAGCTCCGGCACCTGATCATCGAGGCACGCCAGGCGCACGGGACGGCCAGGTTCCAGGTGCTGCTCGGCCTCCGCGGCGAGCTGTCCCCGGCCCTGGGCGAGGCCGTTATCGGCAGAATGTCCGGCCGGGCCGTCTACGACGCGCTGCACGATCCCGAGCTGTCGGCGGTGCTCCTGCGCGGGATCGCCGGGGAGCGGCAGGAAGGCCCGCTGCGGTTCGTCCGCGAGCCGGGCGCGAGCCTGCGCGACTGGCCCTCGGCGCGCCGGCTGACCGCCGAGCAGAGCAACACCAGCCTGGTCTTCGGTGAGGCCGCGATCATGAAGGTGCTGCGACGGCTGTTCCCTGGCGCCAATCCCGACCTCGAGGTCGCGGACGCCCTGGCCAAGCTCGGCTCGGCCGCGGTGGCCGCACCCTACGGCTGGATCGAGACGTCGCTGCACGGCGAGCCGGTGCTGCTCGCGGTGCTGTCGGAGTTCCTCGCGGGCGCGAGCGACGGCTGGACGCTGGCGCTGCGGAGCCGGGCCGATGACTCGCCGTTCACCGGCCAGGCCCGCGAACTGGGCCTGGCCACCGCCCTCCTGCACCGCGACATGGCCACCGCGTTCGGCACCCGCGAGATGACCGCGGCCGAGCTGGCCGCGCTCGCCGACACGCTGACCGCCAAGCTGGCGCAGGCGGTCGCGATCCTGCCCGACCTCAGCGAGTACGCCCCCAGGATCAGGCGCGCCTACGATGACCTCGCGCGGCAGAGCAGTCCGGTGATGATCCAGCGCATTCACGGCGACTACCATCTCGGTCAGGTCATGCGCAGTCGGCACGGCTGGGTCGCGCTCGACTTCGAGGGCGAGCCGGCGGCACCGCTGGCCGAGCGCCGGGCGCTCGCGCCGGCGCTCCGAGACGTCGCGGGCATGCTCCGCTCGTTCGACTACGCAGCCCGCCATCAGCTCGTCGGCCACCCGGAACGGGAGGAACGCGCTGGCGCCGCTAGCACATGGGTCGCGCAGTGCCAGGAAGCATTCTGCGCGGGTTACGCGGCCGGCGGCGGGGCAGATCCGAGTGACCAGGCAGCGCTGCTGCGCGCCCTGACGCTGGAGAAGGCGGTCTACGAAGTGATCTACGAGTACCGGCACCGGCCGGGCTGGCTGTCGATCCCGCTCGACTATGTGGCGGCCGCATGACCGCCGTCGACCACGCCGACCAGATCAGCCACGGGGAGATCGACCGGCTCGTTGCCGGCAGGCACCACGATCCGCACGGCGTGCTCGGGGCCCACCCCGGCGAGGGCGGCGTGACGATCCGCGCCCTGCGCCCGCTGGCCGAGACGGTCACCCTGGTGCTGGCCGACGGCACCCGCGTGCCGATGAGCCACGTCCATCAGGGCGTGTTCTCGGTGACCGTGCCGGGCACGGACCTGCCGGATTACCGCATCGCGGTCACCTACCCCGGCACGCCCGAGACCGTGTCCGACGACGCGTACCGGCAGCTGCCGACGCTGGGTGAGGTCGACCTGCACCTGATCCGCGAGGGCAGGCACGAGACCCTCTGGACCGTGCTCGGCGCGCACGTCCGCCGGGACGCGGGCGGCACGTCGTTCGCCGTGTGGGCGCCGAGCGCCCAGGGCGTCCGGGTGATCGGCGACTTCAACCACTGGGACGGCACCGCCCACCCGATGCGGTCGCTCGGCTCGTCGGGGGTCTGGGAACTGCTGATCCCCGGCGTGGAACCCGGCTCGCCCTACAAGTACGACATCTGCGGCCAGGACGGCAGCTGGCACCGCAAGGCCGACCCGATGGCCGCCTGGGCCGAGCGCCCGCCCGCCACCGCGTCGGTCGTGACCGAGTCGGCGTACACGTGGGGCGATCAGGAGTGGATGACCGCGCGGGCCGCGGGCGATCTGCTCGCTGAGCCGATGAGCATTTACGAGGTCCACCTCGGCTCGTGGCGGCCGGGCCTCTCCTACACCGAGCTGGCGCGGGAGCTCACCAGCTACGTGACCGCGATGGGCTTCACGCACGTGGAGTTCATGCCGGTGGCCGAGCATCCGTTCGGCGGCTCCTGGGGCTACCAGGTCACCTCGTATTACGCGCCGTCGGCGCGATTCGGCACGCCGGACGAATTCCGTCACCTGGTCGACAGCCTGCACCAGGCGGGCATCGGCGTCCTGCTGGACTGGGTGCCCGCGCACTTCCCGCGCGACTCGTGGGCACTCGCCCGGTTCGACGGCTCGCCGCTGTACGAGCACGCTGACCCGCAGCGCGGCGAGCACCCGGACTGGGGCACTCTGATCTTCGACTTCGGGCGCCCCGAGGTGCGCAACTTCCTCGTCGCCAACGCGATCTACTGGCTGGAGGAGTTCCACGCGGACGGGCTGCGCGTCGACGCGGTGGCGTCCATGCTCTACCTCGACTACTCCCGCAAGGACGGCCAGTGGACGCCGAACGCCCTCGGGGGCCGGGAGAACCTCGACGCGGTCTCGTTCCTGCGCGAGGCCACGGCCACGTGCTACAAGCGGGTGCCGGGCATCGCCATGATCGCCGAGGAGTCCACCGCCTGGCCGGGCGTGTCCAGGCCCGTGCACCTCGGCGGCCTCGGCTTCGGCCTCAAGTGGAACATGGGCTGGATGCACGACACGCTCGCCTACATGGCGCGCGACCCGGTGTACCGCAGCTACCACCACGACGAGATCACGTTCTCGATGATCTACGCGTACAGCGAGCACTACGTGCTGCCGCTGTCCCACGACGAGGTCGTGCACGGCAAGGGCTCGCTGCTGCGCAAGATGGCTGGCGACGAGTGGCGCCAGTTCGCCGGGCTGCGGTCGCTGCTGGCCTACATGTGGGCGCACCCGGGCAAGCAGCTGCTGTTCATGGGCGGCGAATTCGGCCAGGGCGACGAGTGGTCGGAGCAGACCGGGCTGCAGTGGCACCTGCTCGAGTACCCGCTGCACGCTGGCGTGCAGCAGCTGGTCAAGGACCTGAACTCCGCCTACGCCGCCCATCCGGCGCTGTGGCAGCAAGACAGCTCCCCCGAGGGCTTCCAGTGGATCGACGCCAGCGACCGGGCCAGCAACGTGCTGTCGTTCCTGCGCTACGGCAGCGACGGCAGCGTGCTCGCCTGCGTCGCGAACTTCGCCGCGGCGCCGCACTACGACTACCGCGTCGGGCTGCCCGCGGCCGGCCGGTGGACCGAGCTGGTCAACACCGACGCCGAGACCTACGGCGGCAGCGGGATCGGCAATTACGGTGCGGTCGAAGCCACCGGCCAGCCCTGGCACGGCCGCCCGGCCTCGGCGGCGCTCAGCATCCCGCCGCTCGGCGTGCTCTGGCTCTCGCCCGAAACGTAGGGCACTGTAAGGTACCGGCTCGCGCAGGCGGCTGAGGTATCGGGCGAGTCAGAAGCCACGATCATCCGCAGCGCCCTGGAGCACTGGCTGGCCAGCATGCTCCGCCCGCGCTCCAAGATGTTCGGCAGCCTCGACTTCGGTGATCCCGATTTCGCGGAGAAGGTCGACGAGTACCTAGTCGGGTTCGGCGAGAATTGATCATCGCGGACGCAAGCGGCCTGGTCGCGGCTCTCGGCCGCGACCAGCGCCATCACGCCGGCGCACTGGCCGTTCTCGAATCCGATCCGGGCCCGATCGTGCTGTCGCCCTATGTCCTGGCCGAGATTGACTACATGCTCGTGCAGCGCTTCGGCACGACTGCCGAGCTGGAGTTCCTGGCCGAGGTGACTGCGGGCACATTTGAGCTGGCCGCATTCGGCCGGGCCGACCTCGCCCGGGCGCTGACGGTGCTGCAGAAGTACCCCGACATGCGCATCGGCCTCGCCGATGCCTCGCTGGTCGTGCTCGCGGAGCGGTATGACACGACCCGCCTACTGACTCTGGACGAGCGGCACTTCCGGGCGATCCGGCCGCTGCACGCCGACGCCTTCACCCTGCTGCCCGCCGACAGCTAAGCCGCGGTCGTAGGCGAGCAGGTCGCCGGGCTGGCAGTCCAGCGCGGCGCACAGGCCGGCGAGCGTGGTGAACCTGATCGCGCGGGCGCGGCCGTTCTTGAGCACCGACAGATTCACCACGGTGATACCAACCCGCTCGGACAGCTCGGTGAGGGTCATCCCGCGATCGCTGAGCAACTCGTCCAGGCGGATCCTGACTGTCCCGGCGTCAGCCCGTTCCTCCCTCACACGGTGGCCCTGACTTCCTCGTCGAGCACCGCGCCGGCGCGGGTAATGCGGGCGAAGCTAATCAGCGCGGCCCCGGCCAGCACCGGCCAGGGCAGCAGGGCCTTCAGGGGCTCGTACACACCGAAGTCGAGCGGGACGGCGGCGCCGGCGAATCCCCCGGAAGCAACGAGCATGCCGTCCATCAGATCGGAGCCGAGCGCACTGATCGCCGCCGCCACCGCGGTGCCGGCCACGATCACCAGGCCCAGCCGCTGCATGATCGCCGCCGTCCGCGCAGAGAACGGGCCGGAGCGTGCGGCCTGCCGGATCAGTTGCCAGGCCAGCAGCAGGACAACGATCCAGAAGACCTGGCCGGGAAGCCTGATCAGGCCGTAGAGGAACCACTGCCAGCCGGTGGGGTGGGCCGTGCACACCTGGACGGCGCCGTTCGACTGCAGCACGGCGCCGGCGCGGACCACCAGCCCGCTGCCGCCGCCGCCCGCCGTCGTCGCCGGCGTCGTGGCACACACGATCGGAGACTGCCCCGAGAAGCTGCCGTACGAGGCCCGGAAAAGTTCAGCGAGCACATAGAGCACGAGGAACCGGCCGTACAGCGTCACGACGCGGCTCAGCGGGCGGTACAGCTGCGCGCCCTGACCATCGGGCGCTGCAGGCTCCGCAGCGGGGCCCTTCCTGTAGCCGATCAGGAAGGGAACGACGACCGCGGCGGCCGCACCCACCACGATCGCCGCCACGAGCAGATGACGAAAGAGCATCGCGGTCCTCCGGGCTTATCGATAATCGATATTATTGATAATCGATAAGGCGACGGTCAAGGGCTAGCTGACCTCGACGATCCTGGCCTCGACCAGCGCCCCGGACTCGATCCGCAGCACGCCCACGGTGCCGTGCGGCTGCCGCCGCCGGTCGGTGGGCGAGCCCGGATTGAAGATCCGCAGCCGCTCCCCGGCCTGATCGAGCGGGATGTGCGAGTGCCCGAAAACGACCAGGTCCGCCGCGGGGAAAGCGCGCCGCATCCGCTGCAGCCGCCCGGTGGCCTGCCCGCTGTCATGGATCATCGCGACGCGCAGTCCGTCCAGGTCGAACTCCAGGGTCGGCGGCGCGCCCCAGGCCAGGACGTCAGGTCCGTCGTTGTTCCCGGCGACGACGCGGACCGGGGCGTACTGCCGCAGCTCGTCGAGCACGGCGGCGGTGCAGACGTCGCCCGCGTGCAGGATCAGATCCGCGCCGCGAAGCTCGGTCGCGACCCGCGGCGGGCAGGTCTTCCACCGCCGCGGCGCGTGGGTGTCGGACAGCACGACCACCCGCGTGCTCACGGCGTCTCCCAGCGCACGTGCAGGGAGCGCGGCTTGCGGAACACAAGTCCATGCGGAGCGCTCGGCCGGCCGGGGTCCAGCCGCAGGCCGGGGAGGCGCGCCAGCAGTTCAGTGACCGCGGCGCGCGCTTCCTGCCGGGCCAGCTGAGCGCCGAGGCAGAAGTGCGGTCCGACGGCGAAAGCCAGGTGCCGCCTGACCGCCGGCCGCCGCAGGTCGAACCGGTCCGGGTCGGTGAACAAAGCCGGGTCGCGGTTCGCGCCCGCCAGCGAAACCGTGACGAGATCACCCTCGCTGATCTGCGCGCCGCCCAGGCGGATGTCGGCGGTCGCGTACCGGTCGACCACGGCGGCGGCTGGCTCCAGCCGCAGCGACTCCTCCACGACGGCCTCGGCCAGCGCCGGGTCGGACGTGACCGCCGCCACTGCGGCCGGGTCGCGCAGGAGGTACCAGACGGCGTTGCAGATCATCCCCTCCGTCGTCTCGATGCCGCCGAACAGCAAGACCGCCGCGTTGGAGACGACCTCCGCGTCGGTCAGCCCGCCCGCGGCCGTGCCGAGCAGCGAGGCGTGGCCGCCGCGCGCGATCGCGGCCAGGACGCAGTCGCCCAGCTCCGCGAACGCCGTCTGCGCGCTGGCGGGCACGGTGTTCCCGGACGCGGTGTCCGCGAGCGCCGACACCCCCGCGACGATCGCGTCATACCAGGCCAGCAGCTGGCTGCGGTCGACGTCCAGGCCCAGGACCTCGACCATCACCCCGACCGCTAGCTCGCCGGCCAGGCCCCGCCGCAGCTCGGCCGCACCGTCCGGCGCGAGCGCCGCCACCAGCCGCGCCGCCTCCGCAGCCGCGAACGCCGCCAGCCGCGCCCCCGGCTCGCCGGACCGCAGCGGCCGGTCGAACGGGTCGCGGTGGTGACGATGCGCCGTGCCATCGAGCGAGAGCATGCTCGGGCCGACGACGCGGGCGGTGGTAAAGCGCGGGTGGTCGACCGTGAAGGCGCCGGGACCGCGCAGCACCTGCGCGGCGAGATCGGCGCGGGTGACGAGCCAGCCGTCCAGGGCCGGCAGCCAGGACACCGGCTCGGCGGCGCGCAGTCGCCGCAGTACCGGATGCGGGTCCTGCTCCAGCTCGGCGACCGTCACCGATGCGCCGAGCGGGAATTGAGCCTCCCGCTGCGGGCGGTGGGTCATAGCAGGTCCAGCAGCCAGCTGGGACCGGCCACCGAGGCGCCCGCGTCAACGCACCGCCGGCGCAGCTCGCGGTCGGCCGTGACGACAACGCGCTGGCCCGGCGTCTTCGCGGCCAGCTCGGCGATCGTGTCGTCCCCCGACCCGCGCGCCGCGACGACCCGCACGCGCCCCCCTCCGCTGCTGTCAGCCGCGGGGCGAGCGGCACCCTCCACGACCAGGACGATGTCGGGCAGCCGGGTCATACGCAGGATCGCCGCGTGCGGGCGGACCGGCTCGGCCGGGGCATCGGGCAGCCGGTCGATCCCGTCGCGCGCCAGCGGCTCGAGCTGGTCGCGCAGCCGGACCGCCGCCCCTGCGCGGTCGCGCCACCAGCCGTCCGGCCGGGAGCCGACAACGTTCGCGCCGTCCACGATCACCGTCAGCCGGTGCAGCGCCGCGCGAAGCTCCGCCCAGTGCTCGGCGAACCCCGGATGCAGACTCCGGGCGGTGACGTCGCCGACATCGACCCAGGCGGCATCGGAGGTCTCGTCGCTCGCCGCGTGCACCGCGAACGGCTTCTCGGTCTCCAGCAGCACCGTCTGATACGACCAGCCGCCGTGGTCGTCGTCGAAGATGCCGCGCAGCTGCCCGGCATCCGCGGGCACCCCGCATTCCTCGGCGGCCTCCCGCATCGCGGCCGCGAAGGCCGCCTCGTGGCTGTCCCGCGCCCCGCCCGGCAGCCCCCACGTCCCGCCGTGGTGGCTCCACCACGTGCGGCGCTGGAGCAGGACCGGACCATCAGGGACGAACGCCAGCAGTCCCGCCGCCCCGAACCGCCCCCAGTGACGGTGCCCGAGTCCGCAGGTGACCCACCCGTTCCCATCCATGTATGCCATTGCAGCCGACGCTAGGGAACGAGCTGCCGCAAGTGCAAGCCGACCGCAGGGCCTCGGGAGAACCGAGCCTAGGCTGGGGGCATGCCAGACTTGCTCCTGCCCGCGCCGCTGGCCAGACTTCGGCAGCAGCGGACCGCCCCCCTGATCCTCGAGCTCGACCTCACCGACGGCCTGTCCGAGACCCGGCCGACGGACCCGCTGTCCGCGATCATGAGCCGCAACCGCCTGGTCCTCTCCGACGTGCTCGACGCGCTGCGGCGCGCCCGCACGGACGACCGGGTCACGGCGCTGGTGGCCAGGCTCGGTGGCCGCAGCATCGGCCTCGCGGCAGTGCAGGAGCTGCGCCGCGCCGTCCGCGAGTTCGCCGACGCGGGCAAGGAGACCGTGGCCTGGGCCGAGACGTTCGGCGAGTTCTCGGCGGGCAACGTGCAGTACTACCTGGCCACGGCGTTCGACACGATCTGGCTGCAGCCCTCAGGTGATCTCGGGCTGACCGGGATCGCGGTCGAGCGGGTGTTCCTGCGCGGTGCCCTGGACAAGCTCGGCGCCGACTTCCAGGTCGCGCAGCGCTATGAGTACAAGAGCGCGGCCGAGCAGGTCACCGAGCGCGGCTTCTCCGGCCCGGCGCGGGAGGAGACCGAGCGGCTGACCGAGTCGGTCACCGAGCAGATCGCGCAGGCGATCGCCGAGCGCAGGCAGCTGCCGGCGGAGAAGGTCAGCGCGCTGATCGACGCCGGCCCGTTCCTGGCCACCCAGGCGCAGGCGCACGGCCTGGTCGACCATCTCGGCTACCGCGACGAGGTCTACGCCGCAGCGCGGAAGCAGGCCGGGCCGGATGCGGTCCTGCAGTACGTGAGCCGCTACGAGCGGGGCCGGGTGCTCGCCGAGCGAGCGCGCAAGCTCGCGAGTGCCGGCCTTGGCGTCGGGGCGGCGGCCCGGGCCGAGCCCGGCCTCGCGCTGATCTACGCGACCGGGCCGATCCGGCGCGGTCGCAGCGGCCGCGGCCCGCTCGGCGGCGGCGGCGGCATGGGCTCGGACACGATCGCGGCCGCGATCAGGTCGGCCGCCCGCGACCCGCAGGCGCGCGCGATCGTGCTGCGCGTCAACAGCCCCGGCGGCTCCTACGTCGCCTCGGACACCATCTGGCGCGAGGTCGTCCGGGCCAGGGCCGGCGGCACTCCGGTCGTCGTGTCGATGGGAGACGTCGCCGCGTCCGGCGGCTACTTCATCGCGATGGCGGCGGACGTCATCGTGGCGGAGCCGGGCACGGTCACCGGATCCATCGGCGTGATCACCGCCAAGCCCGTGCTCGGCGAAGCGCTCGGCCGCGTGGGCGTTACCAGCGATCTGGTGACGCAGGGCGCCCACGCAGCGATGTTCTCCCCGCAGCGGCCGTTCAGCGAGGACGAGTGGGCACTGGTCAACGACTGGCTCGACCATATCTATGCCGATTTCACCGGCAAGGTCGCCGAGGCCCGCGGCATGACCAGGGAGCAGGTGCACGAGCTGGCCAGGGGCCGGGTCTGGACCGGCGCGGATGCCCAGGCGCGCGGCCTCGTGGACGAACTCGGCGGGCTAGACCGGGCCGCGGTCATCGCCCGCAGCCGGGCCGGCCTGCCCGCGGCCGCGCCGCTGCGCGTCCACCCGCGGGCCCATCCGCTCGACCGGCTGCGCCCGCCCGGCTCGAGCGAGAGTCGCGGCGCGGCCGCGGCCGGCCTGCGCACCGACATCCTCGGCCGGGAAAGCTGGGGTCCGGTCTGGCAGTTCGCGGCCCGGGCCGGGCTGGCCCACCAGGGCCCGCTCCTGCTGCCGGGCTCCTGGGTTTTCGAGTGACGGAGCTGCGCCGTGAGTCGTGCGTTCACGGATGCGCTGACCGCCTGGGCGGGGGCGGTCACGCTGGTCACGATCAAGGACGGCCGGGACGACATCGGCACGACGGTCAGCGCGTTCTGCCCGGTATCGGAGTATCCGCCGCTGGTCCTGGTCTCGCTGCTCGCGACCGCCTACCCAGCCGAGGTACTCGGCCGGGCGGAGAGCTTCGCGGTCACGCTGCTGTCGGCGGAGCAGCGGGTGCTCGCGGGGAGGTTTGCGGCCGCGGGCCGGCCAGGGGCCAGGCTGCTGCTCGATGACGTCGCGCACGGGCGGGGTGAGGTCTCGGGCGCGCTGATCCCCGAGGGCGGGCTGGCCGCGTTCGAGTGCGAGGTGAGCACGCGGGTGCCCGCGGGCGACCACCTGCTCGTGATCGGCCGGGTCGTCGGCATCCCCTACGTTGCCGAGGCGGGTGCCCCATTGATCCGGTTCCGGGGCGGCTACCTGCGCTGATGGCGGGCCAGCGCAATCCCGGCATGTCCGGCCGAGCCGCGGGGTAGATCCGGTACCCGGGGGGGATCTTCGGGGATGGTGCGTAGACGGATCGCGGCGCTGTTTGCTGCCCTGCTCGCGCTGGTGTTTGCTGCGCCGGTGTTTGCGGCTCCGGTGTTTGCTGCGCCGCCGGCGGGGTCGGCCCTGGCCGTCGGGCCGGTGCGCCTGACCAGCAGCATCACGGACCAGACCGGCGCGGTCGCCGCGCGCCGTCCCGAGGTGCAGGCCTCGATCAACCAGCTCTACGCCCAATACCGGATCAAGCTTTATGTCGTGTATGTAGCGACTTTCTCGGGTCTGAGCCCGACGTCCTGGGTGGACCGGACCGCGGTACTGAACGGCCTTGGCACCAGGGACATCCTGATGGGCGTCGCGACCTCGGCCAGGAACTACGCGATCAGCACGGACCCCAGCACCGGCCTGTCCCGGACTCAGGTCGACTCCGTCAGCTCGGTCGCCATCGAGCCGGCCCTCCGGCAGGGCAACTGGGCCGGGGCGGCGATCGGCGCGGCCCACGGGTTCGGGGCCGCAGTGGCCGGCCAGCCGATCCCGGCCGCGCCGGTGACCCCTGCGGGCGCCCCGGCGGGCCCGCCGGCGACGGCGCCGCATCACCCCGCCTCCGGAGCGAGCCCGGCCCCGACCAGGGCGTTCGCGCCGGAGGGCGCGGCGATCGCCATCGGCCTTGTCGTACTCCTCGGCCTGATACTGCTCGCGGGCCGGCGGCTCGCCCGCGGCGGGGCCCGGGCCGGCGGCCGGAACGGCCGGACCAGCCGGGGCGGCCGGCGCCGGGGCGTTGGCGGCGGACACGGGCACGGGCACGGGCCGCCGGCCGGTCCTACCACCGCCGAGCTCGAGGCTCAGGCATCGTCCGCCCTGGTGCAGACCGACGACGCGGTCAGGACGAGCGAGCAGGAGCTCGGATTCGCGGTCGCCCGGTTCGGCGAGCATGCGGCGGCGCCGTTCTCCGCCGCGCTCAAGGGAGCGCGGGCCGAGCTGGCCGCCGCGTTCAAGCTCCGCCAGCTGCTGGATGACGACGTCCCGGAGCCCGAGCACGTCGAGCGGTCGATGCTCACCGAGATCTCCGGCCGCTGCGCCGAGGCGAACCGGCTGCTCGACGAGCAGTCCGAGGCGTTCGACCGCCTCCAGGATCTCGAGGCCAGGGCGCCCGAGATGGTGGCCGAGGTAGACAACCACGTGACCCAGCAGGACCAGCGCCTCACCCGGTCCGTGCAGACCCTGCAGCAGCTGGCAGCCAGGTACACGCCCGCGGCGGTGGCCGTCGCGGCGACAAGTCCTGACCAGGCGCGCGAGCGGCTCGAGTTCGCCAGGGGCGGGGTGTCCGAGGCGCGCTCGGCCCTGGCGACCGACGACAGCGGGAAGGCCGCGGTGTTCCTCCAGGCGGCGGAGTCGGCGGCCGACCAGGCCGAGTCGCTGCTCGACGGCATCGAGCACCTGGAGGCCGAGCTGACCCAGGCCGCCTCCGGCCTCCAGGCCGCGCTGCGTGAGATCGACACCGACATTGCCGAGGGAACCGCGCTGCTGGCGAGCCTGCCCGGCGACCGGTCGGCGCTCGTGGCCCGGGCGCAGGACACGGCGTCGGCGGTCCGCGCCGAGATGGCGGCCGGCCAGCCGTTCGACGCGCTCGGGGCGCTGCGCGCGCTGGAGCAGGCTGACGCCGCGCTCGACCACGCCCTGTCCGGCGTGCGCGAGGAGCGGGAACGACAGGAGCGAGCCAGGGCGGTCCTGGACCAGGCGATGCTGGTCGCCCGCAGCTCGATGACCGCGGCCGGGGACTTCATCACGACCAGGCGCGGCGGCGTCGGCGCCGAGGCCAGGACCAGGCTGGCCGAGGCGCAGCGGCACTTCCAGCAGGCCATCGCCGCCGCCCGGGGCGATCCCGAGGCCGCGCTGGCCGAGGCGCAGCACGCGGATGCCCTCGCCCAGCAGGCCAGGTCGCTGGCCGAGCGGGACGTCGAGCACTTCACCTACGCGGAGCCGGGGCGGGTGGTCAGGACCGGGGGGCTGGGCGGATTCGGCGGCGGCCTCGGCGGGGCGGTCCTCGGCGGGATCCTGATCGACTCGATGCTCGGGGGCGGCCGGCGCGGCGGTGCCGGCTGGGGCGGTGCCGGCTGGGGCGGTGGCGGCGGATTCGGGCTCGGCAGCTTCGGCGGGGCCGGGACCAGGGCCAGGCACAGCATCGGCGGCATGTTCTGACCGATCACCACATCACACCACGGAGGACGCATGTCAAAGCAGGGCATCATCGGCCGCGTCATGCAGCTGGCCAGGGCCAACGTCAACGCCATGATCGACTCAGCCGAGGATCCGGGCATGATGCTGGACCAGCTCGTCCGGGATTACAGCGCCAGCATCTCCGAGGCCGAGCACGCGATCGCGCAGACGATCGGCAACCTGCGGATGATCGAGGACGACCAGCGGGAAGACGCCAAGGCCGCCCAGCAGTGGGGCAAGAAGGCCCAGGCGGCCAGCAAGAAGGCCGACGAGCTGCGGGCGGCGGGTAACAAGAAGGAAGCCGACAAGTTCGACGACCTCGCCCGGATCGCGCTGGAGCGGCAGATGACCGCGGAGAACGACGTCGTCACCGTCCAGCACAGCATCGACGCGACCAACGAGTCCGTCGAGAAGCTGAAGACCGGCCTCGACCAGATGAAGATCAAGCTGTCCGACCTGAAGCACAAGCGCAACAGCCTGATCGCCAGGTCGCGCACGGCCAGGGCCCAGACTCAGGTGCACGAGGCCATGAAGAGCGTGGACATCATGGACCCGACCAGCGAGGTCAGCCGGTTCGAGGAGAAGGTGCGCCGCGAAGAGGCGCGTGCCCGGGGGCAGGAGGAGCTGGCCGAGTCATCGGTAGACGCGCAGTTCGACAGCCTGGACGACCTCGACAACAAGCAGGAGATCGAGAGCCGGCTCAAGGCGCTGAAGGCCGGCCGGGCCGCCGCCACCACGAGGTCCAGGCAGGCGGTCAGCCACTGAGCTCAGCGGGGACCGGCTCGGCAGAGTACCGGGTCGCGTGGATCACGAACATGGCGCAGCACCAGACCCCGGCCACTATGAGGCATTCCCGCTGAGCTGCAGCCAGCGGAAACAGCCACGCTGGCCCGAAGCGGAGCGCGTACTCCCCCGGGCTGGCGCCGACGATCACCATCGCCGTCACCACGGCAGCGCAGGCGCGCCCGGCGCGAGTAGGGGCGCGAAGGGCGGCGAGGAGGATCGCTGGAGCCAGCCAGATCCAGTGATGCGCCCAGCTGACGGGCGAGGCTAGCTGGGCGGCGATGGCGGTGATCAGCCACGCGCCGAGCTCGTCTCCGCGCCGGTGGCAGAAGCGAGCGGCCCACAGCCCGGCCGCCGCGGCGGCGACCGAGGCCGGTGCGCGCAGCGCTCCCGTCCACGGCCCGATGGCGGCGAGCAGGCCCGGTACGGACTGGTTGCCGGAGCCGATGAAGGCGCCGTGACTCAGGGCAACCCTGCTCGACAGATGCCAGAGGACTGCGGTCAGGAACTGGTCGCTTATCCCCGGGTAGAAGAACGCCGCGACGAGCAGGCAGACGGCCGCGGACAGGGCGCTGTTCCGGGCCAGCCGCCACTGCCGCGTGACTAGGAAGTAGCAGATGAACAGGCCCGGCGTGAGCTTGATCGCGGTAGCGATGCCGATGAGCACGCCGGGCGGGACAACCCGCGCCCACCGGCCCTGGCGCGGCCGGAACCGGTCGGCCAGGCAGGCGGCCATCAGCAGGCTGTTCACCTGACCGAATGAGACCTCATTCACAAACATGGTGGAGAACGCCGTCAGGGCGAGCGCGCTGGCGAGGACGGCGGCGCGGCGAGTGCCCGACCCGAGCGGAATCAGCCGGACGACCACCGCGTTCTCAGCCCACGCGACGGCGAGCGCCGCGGCGACGATCCACCCGTCATACGCGGCGTGCCAGGTGCCCAGCGCCGTGGGCAGCAGCGCGAGCAGCGCAAACGGGGTGTAGGTGTAGGGCAGCCCCTGGCCCCCGATCCGCGGGCCCGCGATGTACCCCGAGTACACGTCCCGGCCGTGCAGAGCCATGACGGCCGCGTAGCGGTAGACGAGGAAGTCGACGGGATTGACCGCTGAGATCCAGCGCGCGATGATCCACGCCCCGAGCGGGGCGATGACCGCGATCGCGGCGGCCCTGAGCGCACGGTCGCGCCTGGCCGCCCGCAAGCTGTCCGTATCCCTGGTCGCATCGGGCACTCTCGGCCGGGTCGTCGTCTCACCCGCTGGCCGCGGCCCCGGGACCGTGAGCAGGCCGCGGGCCGATCCGGGCAGCTGATCACCCATTGAGATAGGCGAGCACAGCCAGCACCCGGCGATTGTCGTCATCGGACGGCGCCAGGTCGAGTTTGGTGAAGATGCTGGTGCTGTGCTTGCTGACCGCCTTCTCGGTGACGAACAGACGCTGGGCGATGGCGCTGTTAGACCGGCCCTCGGCCATCAGCGCCAGCACCTCGCGCTCCCGCGCCGACAGCCGGGCCAGCGGCTCGTCCCTGGCCCGGCGGCCGAGCAGCTTCGAGACGACCTCGGCGTCCATGACCGTGCCGCCGGCGGCCACGGTGCGCACCGCGTCGACGAACTGGTCGTCATTGAACACCCGGTCCTTGAGGAGATAGCCGACGCCGCCACGCTGGTCCGCGAGAAGTTCCCTGGCGTAGAGCTGCTCGACGTACTGGGACAGCACGAGCACCGGCAGGCCCGGCACCTCGCGCCTGGCCTCGATCGCGACGCGCAGCCCGTCGTCGGTGAACGTCGGCGGCAGCCGCACGTCCACGATCGCCACGTCCGGCTGGCGGTCAAGCAGCGCGCGCAGCAATCCGGGCGCGCTGTCCACGGCCGCGGTGATCTCGAACCCGTGCGCCTCAAGCAGCCGGGCCAGGCCGTCCCGCAGCAGGAACTGGTCCTCGGCCAGGACTATGCGCATGGCGACAGCACGGCCGGCAACTCGATCGCCACGATCGTCGGGCCGCCGACCGGGCTGTTCACCGCCACGACACCGTCGAACGCCGCCAGCCTCCGCTCGACCCCCGCGAGGCCAGTCCCGCGAACCGGGTCGGCGCCGCCCAGGCCGAAGTCGGTCACGGCGATGCGCAGCAGCCCCCCGGCATGCTCGGCCGAGACCCTCGCGACGGCGGAGCCCGAGTGCTTGGCCACGTTGGTCAGCAGCTCGGCGACGGCGAAATAGCAGGCCGTCTCCACCGGCGCGGGCAGCCGGCCCGGCACGTCGATATCGGTCTCGACAGTGAGCGGGCAGTCCAGCGCGAGTGCCCGGATGGCGTCGGCGAGGCCGCGGTCGGCCAGCACCGGCGGGTGCACGCCGCGGACCAGCTCCCTCAGCTCGGTGAGCGCCCGAGCCGAGGTCTCCCGCGCCTCGGCGACCAGCGCGAGGGCGGCGTCCGGGCTGGTCGGGATCAGCCGTTCCGCCGCGCGCAGGCTCATTCCCACCGCGACTAGCCGCGCCTGCGCTCCGTCGTGCAGGTCCCGCTCAAGGCGCCGCAATTCGGCGGCTGCGGTATCCACAGCGACCTCCCGGCTCTCGGTCAGCCGCTGCACGCGCCTGGTGAGCTCGGCCGCGGATGCCAGGCTGCGTATCTCGGGAAATGCCCGCGGCAGCAGCCAGCAACCCAGCCCGAGCAGACCGACCGCCTCGCCGATTGCCAGCCCGACCATGACCTCACTGGACACGATCACGGCACCAAGAAGCGGGTAGCCAGACGGGTCTCCGAACCGCAAAGCCCGCTGGGCACCTATCGCTACCGCGAGGCCGGCCAGTCCGAGCAGGATGAGCCCGGCCACCGCCATGCGGGCAGCAAGGTCCGGCGAGCGCCTGATCACCAGCATCGATCCGGCCAGCAACAGGACGGTCAGCGGGGCCCAGAAACCGGAGTAATCCGAAGTAGCCAGGGACGCCACCGCTATCACAGCCGGCAGCAGGAGCAGCCCCCACGGCTGGCCTGCCTCAGACCGGCCAGCCGTGCGACCGAGCACCAGCCGGGCGGCCGCCGGGTGCCGCCAGAGCTGGCGCCACGCCAGCCAGCCACCAAGCAGCAGGAAGGCATAGGCCTCGGCCAGGACCAGCTGCCCCGGCACCGGTACGGGACCCCACCAGCCGTAGCGGTAGGCCGGCCCGAACGCGTAGTACCTGGCCAGCGGCAGCCAGCAGAAGCCGAGCAGGATCAGTGCCGATGGCAGGATCGCGCCCGCCCGCCGGCGCTTCACGGCTACTAGAAGCCCGACCGCGAGCACGATAACGGGCAGCCACCACTGCTGGCCGGCCTCTGCGAAGACCGGATAGACACTGACCGCGGCCAGCGCCAGGACGATCGCCAGCGCCAGGCACCAGCCGAGCTCCCGATGACGCTCCCGCTGATCCCTCGCCCGCATCTCCACCTCCGGTTTGCCGCCCCGATTGCTCAACCCTGGCGTACCGGCGCCCCGGCCAGTGCGCACGGCACGTCTATCACCACAATCGTGGGCCCTCCGACGGGGCTGGTGACCGCCATGATGCCGTCGAAGGCCGCGAGCCGCCGTTCGATCCCGGCAAGGCCGGTGCCGCGGGCCGGATCGGCCCCGCCCAGGCCGAAGTCGGTGACCTCGATGCGGAGCGTCGTGCTCTCGGTCAGCGCTACCACCCGGCGCTGCAAGTCAGCGTCCGCGGCGCCTGAGCCAGCACGGCGTACGCCATCGACTGACTGGATACGGCCACCAGTCCGCGTACGGCTGGCCCATGGATCCCTCCCACCGGCGAAGGCCCGCCCCGATCGGCCGGGCATGCCGTCAGGATCCCGCGCGCAGGCGTCAGGGCGCTATGGGCTGATCACTACCTCGAACGTGGGTCTACGCCTACCGCAAGACACCCGAACGCCAGACCCCGGCGATCTGCGGGACGCCCGGCCGGTAGGCCAGATAGGCGTGCGACGGCGCGTCGAGCATGATGAGGTCGGCGCGGGCCCCGGCGCCGAGGTGGCCGACGTCGGTCCGGCGCAGCGCGTGCGCCCCGCCCGCGGTCGCCGCCCAGACCGCCTCCTCGGTCGTCATGCGCATCTCCCTGACCGCCAGCGCGATGCAGAACGGCATGCTCGAGGTGAAGCACGAGCCCGGATTGCAGTCCGTGGCGATCGCGACCGTGACCCCGGCGTCCAGCAGGCGCCGCGCGTCGGGGTAGGGCTGCCGGGTCGAGAACTCCACGCCCGGCAGCAGCGTGGCCACCGTCCCGCCCGAGGACGCGAGCGCGTCGACGTCGGCATCGGACAGGTACGTGCAGTGGTCGGCCGATGCCGCCTCGGCCGCCACGGCGACCTGGACGCCGGGCCCCGGCCCGAGCTGGTTGGCGTGTACCCGCGCCTGCAGCCCCGCCGACTCGCCCGCGCGGAGCACCGCGCGGGCCTCGTCCGCGCCGAACGCCCCGCGCTCGCAGAACACATCAACCCATTTGGCCTGCGGCGCGCAGGCAGCCAGCATCTGCCCGCAGACAAGCTCGACGTAGGCCGCCACGTCACCGTCAAATTCGGCGGGAACGACGTGTGCCCCGAGGTAGGTCACCTCCGGCGTGACCTCGGCCGCCAGGGCAATGGAGCGCGCCTCGTCCGCGACCGTCAGCCCGTACCCGGACTTGCACTCGAATGTGGTCGTCCCCTGCGCGAGCATCTCCGCGGCCAGCCGGGCCAGGTTGGCCCGGAGCTGGTCATCGTCCGCGGCGCGGGTGGCCGCGACCGTGGAGCGGATACCGCCGGCGCTGTACGGGCGGCCGGCCATCCGGGCGGCGAACTCGGCGCCCCGCTCCCCCGCGAAGACCAGGTGAGCGTGGGAATCGACGAAGCCAGGCAGCACCGCCCGCCCGCCAGCGTCGACCGCCGAATCGGCCGCGGGTGCCTCCGCGGCCGGCCCGGTCCAGGCCACGAGCCCGTCCGCCATGACCAGGGCGGCATCCCGCACTACCGCGTACGGGCCGGGCGAGGCCACGCTGACCGCATCGCGGGGCGCATTGGTGATCAGCTCGCCGATGTTGGTGATCAGAACGCTCACCAGCGCATACTCCCACTCACGTTGAGGGCCAGCTCAGAGAAACGCAAGGAGGTAGCAAAGTCGGCCGATCAGAGATTCGGGGCGGATATCATCCGTTTGACCATTGCCGCCCCGCTTCGCGGCGCTCCCGACGGACGGAGAGTAGATGCGATACGGCGAGCCCGCTCGGGGCCGCGCCGGGCGAGGGCGACCTTCCCCCAGCCGCGGGCGGGCTGCCCGTTCTCGCGGCCGGCAGCCGGCGAAGGGCCACCATGGGTGGCTGAGCCGGGCCTGGCACGCGTTCCGGGCGAAGACCGCCCTCGCGCAGCTCGGCTACTCGTTCGTGGCGGTCAGCGGTGTGCTCATCGTCACAGTCGGCGCCGTCGGCGTTGGCTGGTACGAGCACCTGGTCGGCAGCATCTCGTCCTTCAGCGCCGGCGGCCTGACCGGCCGGACGATCTACGGCGACCTCAACATCCTCGTGCTGGGCTCGCAGGAGCGCCAGGGTCAGGTCGGATTCTTCGGGAACGAGCAGAACCCGTGGACCACGAACTCCGACAACCTGCTGCTGGTCCACCTCGATGCCACGCACACGCACGCGACCGTGCTGTCCATCCCGCGCGACCTGATGACCTACGAGCCCGCCTGTGAGGCCCGGATCCCGCAGATCGGCATCGGCATGCAGGGCCCCTACGACTACCCCCCTGGCAGCATCATCGACGGCGCGCTCAACATCGGCGGGCCGACCTGCGCGGTCGAGACGGTCGAGGCCCTGACCGGGGTCAAGCTCGACCACGTCATTGAGCTGGACTTCAACTCGTTCCGCACCATGGTGGACGCGGTCGGCGGGGTGCCGGTGTGCGTGCCGAAGGGCGGCTATCACGACCCGAAGTCGCACATCAGCCTCGGCCCCGGCATTCACCTGGTCAAGTGGGACGAGGCGCTGGCCTACGTCCGCACCAGGGACACGCTCCAGGGCGCGGACGCCGGCGGCGACCTGCCGAGAATCCAGCTCCAGCAGGCCTTCATCTCCTCCCTGGTGCAGAAGGTGCAGTCGCAGGGACTGCTGAACAACTTCTCCGAGCTGCTGCGGCTGGCCACTACGGCCGCCAAGGCGGTCGCGGTCGACAAGGGCCTGGCCTCGGTCACCGACCTGATCGGCCTGGCCAAGTCTCTGGTCCACCTGCATTCCAGGGACCTGAACCTGCTGACGCTGCCGACGACCACCGACACGTTCGACAACCCGACGTACAACCAGCGCCTCATGACCGTGCAGCCGCAGGACGATGTCCTCTTCCAGATGCTGAGGACGGGGCAGGCGTGGCACGGCGCCCTGCCGGTTGAGCCGCGCAACAAGGTCAGGGTCATCGTGGAGAACGCCACCGGGCAGACCGGGCTGGCCAAGCGGACGGCGGCGACGCTGACCAAGCTCGGCTTTGACGTCATCCACTACGGTGATGCGCCGTACACGACCGGCACGGTGGTCCAGTACAAGGGCATGATCAACGCCGATAGCGCGTACACGCTGATGAGAGCTCTGAAGCAGTTCCCGGCCGGCGAGGACATGCTGGAGTCACCGGCCTCCAGGGTCGGCGTTCCGGCCCCGGTCACGCTGATCCTCGGCACGAACTTCGCCGGGGTGACCCCGGCGAAGGCGCCCGTGAAGCCCACCAAGCCGGCCAAGTCCGCCAAGAAGGGCAAGCACAAGACGTCTCCGCCCGTGATCGCGGCCAGCAGCAACACCGGCCCGGGCGAGGTCGGCTACCGGAACGGCGCGGCGAACATCTGCCAGGGCCTGCCGCTCGGCTAGCCGCTGACGGTCGCGATGGCCTCGGCCAGCGCCGCGGGCACATCGGCCAGCAGCTGATGCTGCCCGTCGCGCACCACATCGCGGCCGCCGATGACCACGTCCCGCACGTCGGCCGCGGTGGCGCAGAAGATGACCGACTCAAGCGCGGTCGCCGCCGCCGCGCCCGCGGTCCTCGGCGTGTCCAGCCGCACGACGACCAGGTCGGCCAGCGCGCCCGGCGCGAGCTGGCCCGCATCGGGCCAGCCAAGGCTCGTGTGCCCGGCGACGGTCGCCGCGCAGGCGAGCTCCGGCGCCGTGAAGTGACCGCGTTCCTGACTGGCCAGCCGCTCGCCGAGCTCGACCCGCCTGGCCTCCTCCAGAAGGTCGATCACCGCGTGACTGTCGCTGCCGAGCGTGAGCGGGCTGCCCGCCTCCGTGAGCTCGCTCGCCGGGCCGATGCCGTCGGCCAGGTCCGCCTCGGTCGTCGGGCAGAAGCACGCGTAGCTGCGGCTCTGGCCGAGCAGGCCGATATCGGCGGCGGTCAGGTGGGTGGCGTGCACCGCGCTGGTGCGCGGGCCCAGCGCGCCGGCCTCGTGCAGCACCTGGGCCGGGGTCCGGCCGTAGGCGGCCAGGCAGGCGGCGTTCTCGGCCACCTGCTCGGACACATGGGCGTGCAGCGGCGCGCCGTGGTGGTGCGTCCAGCTGATGACCTCGGCCATCTGGCCCGGCGGGACAGCCCGCACCGAGTGGATCGCGGCCCCGGCCCGCGCGTGCGCGGACAGCCCGCCGTCGGCGCCCGCACCCAGCTGCTCGACCCTGGCCGCCCAGGCCGCGCTGTCGGCGTCGCCGAATCGCAGCTGCGGGCCCGCGAGCGGCAGGGCCCGCCCGCCCTCGGACAGGCCCCCGGCGAGGTAGCAGGTATCGAGCAGGCTGATCCGCAGGCCCGCCTCGGCGGCCGCCTGGATCAGGGCGCGGCTCATCTCGTTCGGGTCGGCGTACGGCGTGCCGCCTGGCCCGTGGTGGAGATAGTGGAACTCACCGACGCAGCTGACTCCGGCCAGTGTCATCTCGGCGTAGACCGCGCGCGCCAGAGCGAGATAGCTGTCCGGGTCCAGCCGGGCGGCCACCTCGTACATGCGCTCCCGCCACGTCCAGAACGTTCCGCGCGATGCCTGGGTGACGCCGCGCAGGGCCCGGTGAAAGGCGTGCGAGTGGGCGTTCGCCAGCCCCGGCAGGGTGAGCCCGGTCAGCCGGATGGCGTCGGCCGGTACCGTCGCGGCGCCGGGCGTTATCGTGGTGAACCGGCCGCCGGCGGCCTCGATCAGCACGTCACGCTGCAGGCCGAGCTGCGGTGACCAGGCCAGCTCCGCGAGCCAGGAACGAGCCGGCGGCGCGGCCGGTGTCACTGGCCGGCCAGTTCGGCGAGCACGGCGGCGAGCGCGGTCACGCCGGTGGCGCAGTCGTCCGGCTCCGCGTGCTCGGCGGGCGAGTGCGAGACGCCGGACGGGTTGCGCACGAACAGCATCGCGGTCGGGATCCACGCCGCCAGCACGCCCGCGTCATGGCCGGCCCCAGTTGGCAGGACCGGCGCGACGAGGCCGGCGGCAGCGAGAATCCTGACCAGCTGGCCGCGCAGCCCGGGGTCGAAGCTCACCACCGGGGTGAATGACTCCCGCCTCATCTCAAAGCCCACGCCGTGGTCCCCCGCAGCGCTCCGCGCGGCCCCCTCGATCGCGCTGACCATCTGCTCCAGCACCACCTCGTCCGGCGCCCTGGCATCGAGCCAGGCGTGTACCCCGGAGCTGATCGCGTTCGCGGCACCCGGCTCGGCGATCACCTTGCCGAACGTCGCGAGCGCCCCGGCCTCCGCCGCCGCCTGCCGGGCCGCGAGCACCGCCGCGGCGAACGGCAGCATCGGGTCGCGCCGGTCGGGCAGCCGCGTGGTGCCCGCGTGATCCGCGCGGCCGGTGAAGTCGCAGCGCCACCGGCCGTGGGGCCAGATGCCATCGGCCACGCCCACGGCGGCGCCGAGCCCGGCCAGCGCGCTGCCCTGCTCGATGTGCAGCTCGACGTAGGCGGCGATGTCAGCCAGCAGCGGCTCGTCCGGGCCGATCAGCGCGGGGTCGAGCCCGGCGGCGAGCATGGCCTCGGCGAGGGTGACGCCGTCACCGTCCCGCAGGTCCCTGGCGACGCCGGGATCAACCGTCCCGGTCATCAGCCGGCTGCCGAGGCAGGCCACGCCGAATCTGGCGCCTTCCTCCTCGGAGAACGCGGCCACGCCGATCGGCCGGACCGGCCGGAAGCCCTCGCTCCTGAGCTGGCCGATCGCCGCGAACGCGGAGACGATGCCGAGCGGCCCGTCGAACGCGCCGCCATCGGGGACCGAGTCCAGGTGGCTGCCCGTGACGATGGCGGGCGGCGCACCGCCGCCGGGACGGCCCCACCAGGCCCAGAGATTCCCGTTGCGATCGCAGTCGGTGACGAGCCCCAGCTCGGCGGCGGCCGCTGCGAACCAGCCCCGGCAGGCCGCATCCGGCTCGGTCCAGGAATAGCGGCGGTAACCGCCGGTGTGCTCATCCCGCCCCACCGGCAGCAGCCGCTCCCACAGCTCAGTGAAGGTCACCCGGACAGGTTAGCGATCCGCTCGCCCGGCCCGACTGTCGGTGCCTGGCTCTAGGCTCAAACACATGAGCGAAGAAACGTTAACTAGCAGCGGCGAGCAAGCCGCCGGTCTGGTGCCGCTCGAATGGCTGGAGAGCCAGATCTGCGAGCTGGCCGGTCACCTGACCGCCACCACGGCTCAGTTCCTGACGTTGCTGGGCGACTTTGATGCCCGCAGCGGCTGGGCCGAATGGGACCTGCCCTCGTGCGCGGCGTGGCTGTCGTGGAAGTGCCAGCTGACCTCCGGCACTGCCCGCGAGCACGTCCGCGTCGCCCGGGCGCTGCGGACGCTGCCGGTGATCAGCGCCGAGTTCGCCGCCGGGCGGATGTCGTTCGCGAAGGTCCGGGCGCTGACCCGGATCGCCACCCCGGTCACCGAGGCCGGGCTGGCCGAGCTGGCCGGTCCGATGACCGCCAGTCAGCTGGAGCGGTTCGTCCGCGCCCACCGGCAGGTGTCCCGCGCAAACGCGGAGGACGCCATCACCGCCCGCCGGCTGACCTGGCGGGAGGAGGACGACGGGTCGCTGTCGGTCAGCATCAAGCTGCCCGCCGCCGACGGCGCCGTCGTGCTGCAGGCCCTGCGCGCTGCCGCCGGCGACCTCGAGCATCCCCACGACAAAGAAGCCTCCGATGAGGCACCTCCGGCCGCGGCGGGACTGGCCGACGCGCTCGTCGAGATCGCCGGCGGCTACCTGGCCGGCAAGATAGCCACCGCCGACAACCCCGATATCTACCAGGTCATCGTGCACGCCGACGCCACCGTCCTCGCCGAGCCGCCCGCCTCACCCGAGGCCGCCGGCGTTTCCGCGGAAACGCCTGACGTTCCCGCGGAAACGCGGCGCTCTCACATCGAGGACGGGCCCGCGCTGAGCGCCGCCACCGTCCAGCGGCTCGCGTGCGAGGCCACCATGACCTGGATGCTGCACGACCACGACGGCAATCTCCTGGATGTCGGCCGCCGCCACCGCCGGCCCCCGCCCGCACTGCGCCGCGCTGTCCGCGCCCGCTACGGCGCGCGCTGTCAGGCCCCTGGCTGCAACTCCCGTCGCACCGACATCCACCACATCGTCTACTGGTCGCGCCTCGGCAAGACCGCGCTGGAAAACCTCTACCCGCTGTGCCGGCGCCATCACGTCCTGGTTCACGAGGGCGGCTACCGCATCGTCGTCTCCCCCGAGGGCCTGGTCTTCCTGCGCCCCGACGGCACCGTCATGCCAGCCAGCCCCGCGCTCCCGGCACCCGTCGGCGAGATCGCCGCCCAGCACGACGCCGACATCACGCCGACCACGATCATCCCGAACTGGAACGGCGACCGGCTGAACCTGGACCTCGCCATCTGGGCCTGCTTCGGCAACGCCCGGCTGGCCGAGGAACGCGCGCTGGACCCGGCCGCAGGATCGGTGTAGACCCGAGTCATGCCCGCGGCCGGCGACGTCCTCACCGTCATCGGCGAGGCGCTCATCGATCTGGTCCCGGCACCCGACGGTCACTTCGCGGCCCGGCCGGGCGGCAGTCCGTTCAACGTCGCGATCGGGCTGGCCCGTCTTGGCCAGCGGACCGCGCTGATGGCCCGGCTCGCCGACAACGCGCTCGGGCACCGCCTGCGCGAGCGCGCCGGGGCCGAGGGGATCGCCCTGGACGCCGCCCCGCTGGCGAGCGAGCCGACGACGCTGGCGGTCGTGACCCTCGATGAGCGAGGCCGGGCCAGCTACGACTTCTACGTGAACGGCACCTGCGACTGGCAGTGGACCGCCGCCGAAACGCGGCGAGCCCCGCCCGGCACCTCCGTCTTGCATTTCGGCTCGCTCGCTTCCTGGACGGCTCCCGGCGACGCGCACATCCTCGAGCTGACCCGCCGGATGCGGGCGCGCGGGGACGTGCTGGTCAGCTACGACCCCAACGTCCGGCCGGGGCTGCTGGGCGATCCCGAGCGCGGCCGGGCCGCGGTTGAGCGCGCCGTGCTGCACGCGCATCTGGTCAAGGCCAGCGACGATGACGCCCGGTGGCTGTACCCGGAGAGGACCCTCGATGAGGTCGCCGGGCACTGGCTTGCCCTCGGCGCCACGGTCGTCGTCATCACCCGCGGCGGCGAGGGCGCGACCGCCTACGCCCGGCGCGGCGAGCCCGTCAGCGTGCAGGCCCGTCCGGCCGCCCTGGTCGACACCGTCGGCGCCGGCGATGCCTTCTCCGCGGGGCTGCTGGACTCACTCGTCCGGCGCGGCCTGCACGCGCCGCCCAGGCTCGCCAGGGCGGGATCCGCGGACCTTACGGCTGCGCTGGCCGATGCCACCCTGACCGCCGCGCTGAACTGCCAGCGGGCCGGTCACGACCCGCCGACGCGCCGCGAGGTCGAGTCCGGGATCTAGTGAGTCTCGCCCATCGGCAGCCGGACGCCGCGCTCGCCTGCCACCTCGGTGGCCCGGTCGTAGCCCGCGTCGGCGTGCCGGATGACGCCCATGCCAGGGTCGTTGGTCAGCACCCGCTCCAGCTTCTGCCCGGCCAGGTCGGTGCCGTCGGCCACGCAGACCTGTCCGGCGTGGATTGACCGCCCGATACCGACGCCGCCGCCGTGGTGGATGCTGACCCAGGTGGCCCCGGAGGAGGTGTTGACCAGGGCGTTCAGCAGCGGCCAGTCCGCGATCGCGTCACTGCCGTCGGCCATCGCCTCGGTCTCCCGGTAGGGCGAGGCGACCGACCCGCAGTCGAGGTGATCACGGCCGAGCACGATGGGCGCCTGCACGTCGCCACGGCGCACCAGCTCGTTGAACCGCTCGCCGGCGAGATTCCGCTCGCCGTAGCCGAGCCAGCAGATCCGGGCGGGCAGGCCCTGGAAGTGCACCTTCTCCTGGGCCATCCGGATCCACCGGGCCAGCGCCTCGTTCTCGGGGAAGAGGTCGACTATCGCCGCGTCGGTGGCGGCGATGTCGGCCGGGTCGCCGGAGAGTGCGGCCCAGCGGAAGGGGCCTCTCCCCTCGCAGAACAGGGGCCGGATGTAGGCGGGCACGAAGCCGGGGAAGGCGAACGCCCGCTCATACCCGGCGAGCTGCGCCTCACCCCGGATGGAGTTGCCGTAGTCAAACACCTCGGCCCCGGCGTCCTGGAAGCCCACCATGGCCTGCACGTGCTCGGCCATGGATTCCCTGGCCCGGCGGGTGAAGCCGTCCGGGTCCTCGGCCCGCAGGGCCGCCATGTCCTCGAACCGCACCCCGCGCGGCAGGTAGGTGAGGGGATCATGCGCGGAGGTCTGGTCGGTGACCACGTTGATCGGCGCGCCCATCTTCAGCAGCTGCGGCAGCAGGTCCGCGGCGTTGCCGAGCAGCCCGATCGACAGGGCCTCGCCCGCCTCCGCGGCAGCGACCGCCCGGCGAACCGCGTCATCGACGTCATCGGCCTCGACGTCCAGATAGCCGTGCTCGATCCGCCTTCTGATCCGGGTCGCGTCGCAGTCGATGCACAGGGCCACCCCGCCGTTCATCGTGACCGCAAGCGGCTGGGCCCCGCCCATCCCGCCCAGGCCCGCGGTCAGCGTGATCGTGCCGGTCAGCGACCCGCCGAACCGCTTGGCCGCGATGGCGGCGAACGTCTCGTAGGTGCCCTGCAGGATCCCCTGGGTGCCGATGTAGATCCAGGACCCGGCGGTCATCTGGCCGAACATCGTGAGCCCCTCGGCCTCCAGCCGGCGGAACTCCTCCCAGGTGGCCCACTGCGGCACAAGGTTCGAGTTGGCGATGAGGACCCGCGGCGCCCACTCGTGGGTGCGGAACACCCCGACCGGCTTGCCGGACTGAACGAGCAGCGTCTCGTCTCCCTCGAGATCGCGAAGTGACGCCACGATCGCGTCGAACGCCGGCCAGCTGCGAGCGGCCCGGCCCGATCCGCCGTAGACGATGAGCTGGTCCGGGTGCTCGGCGACCTCCGGGTCGAGGTTGTTCATGAGCATCCGCATGGCCGCTTCCTGCGGCCAGCCCTTGCAGGTCAGCGCGGTACCGCGCGGCGCGCGGACTTCTCGGGCACCGGGACTAGTCATCACAAAGCTCCTGGGATCGGCAGGCGTTCAAACGACTCTAAGCCGCGTTCCCGTACAGCTCGTGCAGGATCCGGGTGAGCGACTTCACGGTAACGCCGCCGATGTTGACCCCCAGGACCTGCTTGCCCGAGGGCGAGAAGAAGAAGGTCATGGGCAGGCCGACCAGGCCATACCGGGTGCCGACGACCTCGTTCGGGTCGAAGGTCAGCGGGTAGGGGATGTGATATTTGACGGCGAACTCCCTGGCCAGGCCCTGCACGTCGAGCGTGTCGATGCCGAGGAAGTTGACCTTGCCCCTGGTCGAGTTCGCGACCTCGACCAGGGCCTTGGTCTCGGCCACGCAGTCGGTGCACGTCGTCGACCAGAAGTTGATCACGATTGGCTTGCCCGCCAGATTGGCCAGCCCGGTTGAGCCGTGCCCGGTCAGGTTCGGCATGGTCACCGCGTGAGCAGGCTTGTCCAGTCGCTCGAACCCGATGACCTGCGACGAACTCGCCGCCGGCGTTCCCTTCAGGGCTCCGGCGAGCAGGTAGCCGAACACGCCCAGGGCCGCCAGGCCGACGGGCAGCAGCGCGAGGAGAAGCAGCCGCCGGCCGGGCGACCAGCGCCGCGGCGACATGGCCCGACTCACGCCCATGGTCAAGGGTTATATCACTGCTGGTCCACCACTCGCGGCTCTGACCTCGGCCAGCAGGCCCGGCATGGCGGCCAGGACCAGCGCGAGCGTGCGCTCGTAGTCGGCCAGGTCACCGCCGAAGGGATCAGGAACGTCCCAGCCCGCCCCGGCCTCGGGGTCGTAGCTGCCGAGCAGCCTTATCTGCCCGGCCGCGCCGCCGTCGGGAGCCAGGTGCCGCAGCACCCACTGATGCCCGCTGTCCAGCGCCACGACGAGGTCGTAGTGGCCGAACATCCCCGGCTCGAACCGCCTGACCGCGTGCTCCGCCCCGTAGCCATGAGCCTCGAGCACCTGCCGCGCCCGCGGGTCGGCCGGCGCCCCAAGGACCTCGGGCCGCAGCCCCGCGCTCCCTACTTCCGCCGCGACGCCCGCCGCCGCCAGTTCTCGCCGCAGCACCTGCTCCGCCATGGGCGACCGGCACGTGTTCCCCGAGCAGACAAACAGGACCCGGTACACACTCAGCCCCAGGCTGCCGCGAGCATCGCGACCACATCAGCCGCGGACGGCCTCAGCGGTGCGTTATCGAGCACCTCATCGTCGAGCGCATCCGCCGCGATCTGCTCGAACGATGACGGGCCGATCCCGAAGTCACTGAGCTTAGGCGTCATCCCCACGGAAGCCGCGAGCTCGGCGACGGCGCCGGCGGCCGATTCGCCGCCGAGCGCCAGAGCCACATCCGTGAGCCGATCACTACAGGCAGGCTCGGAAAACGCCAGCACCTGAGGCAGCACCATCGTGAGCGCAACTCCATGCGCCACGTTGAACCGGCCGCCCAGAGCGTGCCCGATCGCATGACAGGCACCGAGACCGGTCGAGGCCATCGCCACGCCCGCCATGTGGGCCGCCAGCAGCATCTGGGCCCTGGCCTCCAGGTCGGTCCCGTCCGCGACCGCCCGCGGCAGGAACTCCCGCACCATCCTGATCACCTGCAGTGCGATCCCGGCCGACCACGGGTTGGCCCGTACCGAGAGGTAGGACTCCAGCGCGTGTGTGAGCGCGTCCATCCCGGTCGCGGCCGTCGGTCCTGGCGGCAGTCCGACGGTCAGGTCGGGATCGAGGATCGCCGCGGCCGGCATCGTCGAGGCGTGCCCGACGTAGAACTTGCGGTGGCGCTCCTCGTCGGTCACGACGCCGAACGCGTTCGTCTCGGCGCCGGTACCGGCCGTCGTCGGGACCGCGATCAGCGGCAGCGCCGGGGCGGCGAAGTCGGATCGGTAGTCGAGCTCGCGGCCGCGCTGCGGATTGACCGCGGCCAGCGCGATGCCCTTCGCGGCGTCGATCGGCGACCCGCCGCCCACCGCGATCACTGCCGGCTTCAACGCCAGGAGCCCGCTCGTCGCGGCGGCTCCGGCCGCCAGGTCGGCGGTCGTCGGATTCGCGTGCACCCCGCTGAACACCGACGCCGGGACCCCGGCCGCCGCCAGCAGGTCGGTCACCGAGGTGATCACGCCGGTGGCGGCCAGCGCCGCGTCGGTCACCACGAGCGCCGCCTGACCGCCGAGCGAAGCGACCAGCGACGGCAGTGCCGTGATCGACCCCGCGCCGAAGTGGGCGGTCGGCGTAGCACCAAGGACGAGCGAGTCCGGGACGGGAATCATGAAGAAGAGGCTCCTAGGCGAAGCGGCGTGGACGTGACGTCTTCGAGCAGCCTGATCGGCAGCATCTCGCCGCCGCTGTCGCCGTACTGGGCGCGGGCGCGCCGGTAGATCTGCTCGACGAGCGCGCTGACCTCGGCGGGCACGCCGGTCTGCCGGGCCAGGTCCACGGCCAGCCCGAGGTCCTTGCAGGCCAGCGCCAGCGCGAACGAGTCGTCGTAGTCGCCGCGCTCCAGTACCGACAGAACGTCCCGCTCGAGGAAGTTGCTGGCGGCCGGGCTCGCCAGCAGGCACTGGCGCAGCGTGCCCAGGTCGACGCCGGCGCGCACGCCGATCGTCAGGACCTCCGCGGTCGCCGCCAGATGCCCGAACCACAGCAGGTTGATCATCAGCTTGACCGTGTAGCCGGCTCCGTTCCCGCCGACGTGAATGATCCGGTCCGGATCGCCCATGGCCTCGAGCACCGGCCGCACCCGCCGGTAATCCTCAGCGTCGCCGCCGACGAAGATCTGCAGGCGGCCGGCTGCCGCCCCGGCGGCCATCCCGCTGACCGGCGCGTCCAGCACGCCGACCGACCGCGGGCCGGCGAGCGCGAGGACACGGGCGGCGACCTCGGGCACGCTGGTCGACATGTCCATCCAGATCGCGCCGGGCTCCAGGCCGTCGAGCAGCCCGGAGGGCCCGAGCAGCACGTCGGCGACCACCGCCGGAGTTGGCAGCATCGTGATCACGACGTCCCGGCCGGCCCCGGCCGCGCGCGGCGAGGAAGCCCACGAGGCGCCGGACGCGACCAGCTGCGATGCGGCCTCCGCCCGGACATCGTGCACGAGCAGGTCGTGACCTGCCGCCAGGATGTTCGCGCTCATCGGCGCGCCCATGTGGCCGAGGCCGATGAATCCAACCTTCATGACACGGCCTTCCATCCGCCGACGGCCCAGCGGGCGACGGCCACCTCGTCGATCTCGGCCCCAAGGCCAGGCCGCGCGGGCACCCGCAGCAGCCCGTCGGCGTCGATGCCGACCGGCTCGGCCAGGAAGAAGTCCCGCCGCTGCGGCGTCCAGCCCGGCGGATCGTACGGGAACTCGACGTACGGTCCGCCGCCGACACCCGCCACGACATGCAGGTTAGCCAGCAGCCCGAGGCCATTGGTCCAGGTGTGCGGGGTAAACCAGCGATTGCGGGCCAGGGCCAGCTCGGCCACCGTCCGCGCGCGCAGCAGGCCGACGGCCAGCACTACGTCCGGCTGCACGACATCGAGCGCGCCGGCCTCGAGCGCGCCGAGGAGCTCGGGCACGCTGCGGGCCATCTCGCCGCCCGCGACCCGGATCCCGGTCTGCTCCCGCAGCATCCGCATCCCGGCCAGGTCGGCGGCCGGCAGCGGCTCCTCCAGCCACGCCACGCCCAGCTCGGCCAGCTCGGCGGCGACCGGCCGGACCGCCGCGACGTCCAGCGCCGGGCTGATGTCCCCGGCCATCCGCCACCACTGGTTGAGGTCGACCATGATCTGCAGGTCGTCGCCCACGGCCTCGCGCACGGCGCGGACGGCCGCGAGGCCGGCGGGCACGTCATCGCGCCCGATCCTGATCTTGACCGCGCGGAAGCCGGCCGCGCGTGCCGCCAGCACCGCGTCGACGCGCTCCCCCGCGCTTTTCAGCTCGCCGAACGACGCGTAGGCGGGCAGCCGGTCGGCCGCCCCGCCGAACAGGATCGATACCGGCTGACCGCACGCCTTGCCGATGATGTCCCAGAGCGCCGCCTCGAGCGGCCAGTACCGGCCGGCGTGGAAGCTGATCGTCTCCAGCGTCCGCACGTGACTAGCGATCCGCATCGGGTCCGTGCCGATGAACAGCTCCGCGAACGCCTCGAAGCCGTCCATCGTGTCGCCCGACCCGTAGCCGGTGATGCCCTCGTCGGTCTCGACCCGCACCAGGGTCGCATCGAAGTGGCGCCGCGGCACCGGATCCCAGGCCGCATTGAACTCCGGATCGAGCACCAGCCGCATCCGGTCGAGCCTGATCGACGTGATCTTCACCGCAGCTTGAAGTACGGGTTGGACGGTTGCGCCCGTGCCGCGAGGACCTCAGCCAGATCAGGGAGGGAACGGGCTCCCGCATGGAGCGCCCCCTTCGTCGCCGCGCGGTTGTTCGCGTAGACCAGGTCAGCCTCGCGCGCGGCCGGGTTCACCCAGACCGCGGCGATGAGGACGAGGTCATCGGCGTCGCCGGCGTCGATGATGCCGTCGGCCACTGCGTCCGCGACCCCGCAGGCGACGCCGGCCTGCGCGGCGCCCCAGGTCAGCGTGCCGTGTTCGTCGTTCCCGATCGGGGCCTTGTTGACGAAGAGCGTGAGCGGCTTGGCCGGGATGCCCGGCCGGACCACGGCGACGAACGGCGTGTGGCCGGCACTGGGAGAAGCCAGGGCCGTCGCCCACGCGGTGCCGACCGGGCCGCCCCGGTGGCCGAGCACGGTGTTGATGTGGGCGGCTTCCGCTCCCTCGCCGACGAAGCTCTCGCCGATTTGCACTCGGGACAGGTCGCCCGGGTCGGTTGTCATGCCGGTGACTGTATTGTCTTGCAGCTTCGCGCGGCACCTCTTAGGCTTCCCGAATCCGGTATTTCCGATCGCTTGCCTCCGCGCGGCACCAGGGGGACCGTTGGTTACCTACCTGGCCAGACGTCTAGGCCTGGCGGTCATCACGCTCTGGATTCTGAGCATCATTATCTTCCTCGCGGGCCAGGTGCTGCCCGGCGATCCGGGCCGGGCGATACTCGGGCCGTTCGCCTCGCCGGTCGCGGTCGCCAACCTCGACCATCAGCTCGGCGTCGACCGGCCGCTGCTGACCCAGTACTGGAGCTGGATCAGCGGCGCCGTGCACGGCAACCTCGGCGTCTCCTACCAGTACCGGACGCCGGTCGAGCCGCTGCTGGCGAGCGCGCTGGCGAACTCCGCCAAGCTCGCGATCTTCGCGCTGCTCGTCATCATCCCGCTGGGCATAGCGGGCGGGGTCATCGCGGCGCTCAACGCCGGCCGGGCCGCCGACCGCGTCATCTCGCTCACCGGCCTCTCGTTCGCGACCGTGCCCGAGTTCGTGTCCGGCATCGTCGTCATCGTGATCTTCGCCGACGGGCTCAAGTGGCTGCCGTCGCAGGCCTACGCGGGTCCGGGCGCCTCGTTCGGCACGCAGCTCAAGTACCTGATCCTGCCGGTCGTCCCGCTGGTGTTCGAGTTCTTCGGGTACATCGCGCGGATGGCCAGGGCCGGCACGATCGAGGCGCTGGAGTCGGACTACGCCCGGACGGCGACGCTCAAGGGGCTGCCGCGCTGGACCGTGATCCGCAGGCACATCCTGCGCAACTCGCTGCTGCCGACGATCACCGTGATCGCCACCCAGATCGGCTACCTGATCGGCGGCCTCGTGGTCGTCGAGGTGCTGTTCAACTACCCCGGCTTCGGCCGCCTGGTGTTCACCGCGGCCACCAACAAGGACTTCCCGATGCTTGAGGCCGGCGTGCTGACGATCGGGGTCATCTACATGATCGCCACGCTGCTGGCCGACCTGCTGAACACCTGGCTCAACCCCCGGCTGCGGACCGGAGCCACGCTGTGACCAGCGTCCTCGTCGCGCCCGTTAGCGACGCTGCTGCCAGTGAGCTGGCGTCCTGGCGCCTGGTGGTCCGGCGGCCGAGTTTCATCATCGGCGCGCTCATCCTGCTGTTCTGGATCGTCTGCGCGCTGTTCGGATCCTCATTCGCCCCGCACAGCGCCTACGCCCAGCAACTGCTGGCCACCAACCAGGCGCCCTCGGCCCAGCACTGGTTCGGCACCGACCAGCTCGGACGCGACGTGTTCTCCCGGGTGCTGATCGGCGCGCGCAGCATCCTGCTGGTCGCGCCGCTGGCCACGCTGCTGGGCACCGTAATCGGCACGGCCCTCGGGCTCGCGCTCGGCTACCTCGGCGGCGCGCTGGACGCGATCGTCGGCCGGTTTGTCGAGGCGGTACTCGCGGTGCCCGCGGTCATCGTGGCGTTCCTGTTCATCGTGGCCGTCGGCGCCTCGGCGCAAACCGAGATCCTCGTGATCGGGTTCATCTTCGCGCCGATCATCGCGCGCACGGTCCGCTCGGCCGTCCTGGTCGAGAGCCAGCTCGACTACCTGGCCGCCGCCCGCCTGCTCGGGGAGAGCCGGGTGCGCGTGATGTTCTCCGAGATCCTGCCGAACGTGATGCCCACGGTGCTGGTCGAGTTCACGGTCCGGCTCGGCTACGCCATCTTCACGGTCGCGACGCTGGCCTTCCTCGGCTTCGGGGTCGATCCGTCCTCGCCGGGCTGGGGGTCGGATATCTACGCCAACTACGGAGTGATCGGCGCCGGCTACTGGTGGGAGACCCTGTTCCCGGCCCTGGCGATCGCGTCGCTGGTCATCGGCATCAACCTGGTCGCCGACTCGATCGAGCGGGTGCTGGCCGGATGACCGCCGAGGTTACCGACGCGAGCAGCACGGCGCCGGACGAGACACTCCCCGCCCTGAGCGTCGACGGCCTGGACGTCACCTACCGCGTGCGCGGCCGGGACCGGCTCGCGCTCAAGAACGTCTCGTTCAAGATCGCCCGGAACGAGTCCTACGGACTGGTCGGCGAGTCCGGCTCGGGCAAGTCCACCGTGGCGCTGACGCTGACCAGGTACCTGCCGCGCAACGGCCGGGTCAGTGCCGGCTCGGTGCTGATCAACGGCGCCGACCCGATGCGGATGGGCGCGGGCGCGCTTCGTAACCTGCGCGCGCACACGGTCTCGATGGTCTACCAGGAGCCGGGCAAGGCGCTGAACCCGTCGATCCGGGTCGGCCGCCAGATCGCCGAGGTCTATGAGATCTCCGGGGCGAGCCGGGCCGAGGCCACCGAGCGGGCCGCGGAGATGCTGCGCAAGGTGCAGATCCCCGATCCGCGCCGGGTCATGGACCGCTACCCGCACCAGCTGTCGGGCGGCATGGCCCAGCGGGTCGTGATCGCGATGGCGGTCGCGGCCGAGCCCGCACTGCTGATCCTGGACGAGCCCACGACCGCGCTGGACGCAACGGTCGAGGCCGAGGTGCTCGATCTCATCGCCGGCCTGCGCGCCGAGCTGAACACCTCGCTGCTGTTCATCAGCCACAACCTCGCCGTCATCGCGAAGATGTGCGACCGCGTCGGCGTGCTGTACGCGGGCGAGCTGATCGAGGAGGGACCGGCGCACGAGATCTTCGAGCAGCCGCGCCACCCCTACACCGTCGGGCTGCTGCGCTGCATCCCCCGCCGGGGCCAGCGCAAGGATCACGGCCGCCTGGACTCGATCCCCGGCTTCCTGCCCCAGCCCGGCCACAACCTGCCCGGCTGCGTGTTCGCGCCGCGGTGCCCGATCGCCGAGGAACGCTGCCGGGAGGCGCCGCCACCCCCGTTTGACACCGGCCCGATGCGGACCTCGCGCTGCTACCGGCATCAGGAGGCGGCCGACCTGCCGCGCAACACCCCGGTCGACGTCGAGCTGCGCTCGGCGGCCGAGCCCGAGAGCGAGCCGGTCATCACGGTGAGCCGGCTGTCGAAGACCTTCCGCTCGCGCGGCGAGTCGGTCCAGGCGCTGCGCGGGGTGGACCTGGTCGTCCAGCGCGGCGAGACGCTGGGCCTGGTCGGCGAGTCGGGCAGCGGCAAGACCACACTCGCCCGCGCTCTGCTCGGGCTGACGGCACCGGATGCGGGCGCGACGATCGAGTTCGCCGGCAAGCCGCTCGGGCCCGATGCCAGCCACCGCGGCCGCGACCAGCTGCAGGCGATCCAGATCGTTTTCCAGAACCCGGACTCGGCGCTGAACCGCAGGCACACCGTCCGCCAGCTGATCAGCAGGCCGCTGGTCAAGCTCGCCGGGTTGTCAGGTGCGGCGCTGCGGGAGCGGCTGGCCGACCTGGTCAGGTCGGTGCGGCTGGAGGATCGCCACCTGGCGCTGCGACCCCGGCAGCTGTCCGGCGGACTGAAGCAGCGAGTCGCGATTGCCCGCGCGTTCGGCGGCGGCCCCGCGGTCGTGGTGTGCGATGAGCCGACATCGGCCCTGGATGTGTCGGTCCAGGCGGCGATCCTGAACCTGCTGGCCGACCTGCAGGCCAAGGAGCGGGTTACCTACATCTTCATCTCCCATGACCTGGGCCTGGTGCGGTATCTGTCGGATCGCATCGTGGTGCTCTATCTGGGCCGGGTGATGGAGGTCGGCCCGGCCGAGCGGGTGTTCAGCGGGCCGCACCACCCCTACACCGAAGCGCTGCTGTCGGCGGTGCCCAGCCTCGATGGCGCGCGGCGCACCCGGATCAAGCTGGCGGGCGAGATCCCGTCCGCGTCCGACCCGCCGTCCGGCTGCGTGTTCCATACGCGCTGCCCGCGGCGCCTGTCATCGGGCATCTGCGAGTCGACCGAGCCGCCGCTGGCCGAGGCCGAGCCCGGCCACTTCATCAGCTGTCATATTCCTATCGATCAGCTAACAAATTTGCAAGATGTCGGACCGTCCTCGTGACTTTGCGGCGTCCGACCTCTAGTTTTCCTTTAATCCGCGCCAAGGAGGAGTCGTGACCGAATATAGAGACCCGCTCAGCCGCATTCGGGCTGGGCAGAACGAGGTCGCCAACCACGTGATCGATGAGTTCGTGGCCGGCCGCCTCTCCCGCAGGGAACTGCTGCGCCGCGGTGCCCTCGTCGGCATCTCCGCTCCCGTCCTCGGCGCCGTGCTGGCCGCCTGCGGCAAATCGAGCCCGTCGCCAAGCTCGTCCGGGTCGACGGGCACCGGGCAGTCCAACGTCACCATCAACGTCGGCATCACTACCCCGGCCGGCGCCATCAACCCGCTGACGGTCGCCGACCAGGGCGGCCTCGACATGCTCGGCCAGACCGGCGAGTACCTGACGTTCTCCGACCAGACGCTCACGCTGCAGCCGCAGCTGGCCACGAGCTGGTCGTCCAACTCCACCGCTGACGTCTGGACGTTCAAGATCCGCCAGGGCGTCAAGTTCAGCAACGGGCAGGCGCTCACGGCCGACGACGTCGTGTACACCTACAAGCTGCAGACGAACCCGAAGAGCAGCGCCAACGCACTGTCGGCGTTCGGCGGCGTGCTCTCGCCGTCGGGCGTGGTCAAGGTCGACGCCTACACGGTCGAGTTCCACCTGAGCGCGCCGAACGGGAACTTCCCGTATCTGACCTCGTCCGACAACTACAACATGATCATCCTGCCGAACAATTACGACCCGGCCAACTGGCAGACCTCGTTCATCGGTACCGGGCCGTTCGTGATGAAGAGCTACACCACGAACACGGGCGCCACGTTCACGCGCAACGACGGCTACTGGGGCACGAAGGCCAAGCCCGCCGGCACCAACTTCACCTTCTACGCCACCCAGACGCCGGCGATCAGCGCTCTGGCCAGCGGGACCATCGACGTCCTCGGCCAGTTCTCGGTCTCCGGCGGGGAGCAGCTGCTGACCGGCGGCTTCAACGTCATCAAGCTGAAGTCCAGCGCGCACCGCGAGCTGTCCATGCGCAACGACGTGGCGCCGTTCACCGACGCGCGCGTGCGCCAGGCCATCGCGCTGACGCTCGACCGGCCGGCGATCGTCCAGGCCCTGTTCAAGGGCTACGCCGACCTCGGGAACGACAGCCCGTTCGCGCCGGTGTTCCCCTCCACCAACACCAGCGTGGCCCAGCGCGCGGAGAACATCGCGCAGGCCAAGTCGCTGCTGTCCGCCGCCGGGCACCCGCACGGCTTCACCACCCAGCTCATCGCCAACGACCAGCTGGAGATCCCCCAGTACGCGCAGATCGTGGCGGAGGCCGCCAAGGCGGTCGGCGTCACCATCAACGTCAAGGTCGAGAGCTCCTCGGTCTACTACGGCAAGGCGACGTTCGGAAACTCGGACTGGCTGGACGCCACGATGAGCCTGGTCGACTACGGCCACCGCAGCGTGCCGAACGTGTTCCTCACCGCGCCGCTGCAGACCATCAACGCCAAGACCGGCACGGGCTCCTGGAACGCCGCCCACTTCAGCAACAGCCAGTACGACAAGCTGTCCGCGCAGTACATCGCGGCCACCGACATCGGCACCCAGAAGTCGCTGGCCGGCCAGATCGAGACGCTGCTGCTGGCGCAGACGCCGATCATCTACGGCTACTTCTACAACTACCTGACCGCGACGAGCAAGAACGTGTCCGGCGCCTACCCCACGGCAATCGGTCACATCTTCTTGTACAACGCGACCAAGAGCTAGCTGCATAATGGCCTCAGTCGTCAGGAGGCCAGATGTCAGTAACCGCCGTCAGCCAGGGAGCCGAGGGAAGCTACCTGGAGGGCGGCGGTTCTGGTCTGAAGCCGGGCTGGGGCGTCAGCCCGGAGCGCCAGCAAGCCATCGTGACCACGCTGCGCGACCTCGTGCCGGTCAGCGGCCGGCTGTCGATGAGCCAGCTGCGGGCGATCACGGCCGAGCTGGCCGCCCGCCGGGACCTGTGGGCGGACCTGGTCGTCCGCGACCCCGACGTCCGCTGGTACCTGCCGCTGCACCGGTCGAATTCGTGCGATGTCTGGCTGCTGGCCTGGGAGCGCGGGCAGGACACCGACTGGCATGATCACGGCGGCTCGTCCGGCTCGTTCGCGGTGGCCGACGGCGGCCTGATCGAGCAGTACCGGGTGCCAAGCGGCAGGCTCACCCGCCGGACGCTGCTGCCGGGCCAGACCGTCGCGTTCGGTCCCGGCCACGTGCACGATGTCGCGCACGGTGGCGCCGGATCGGCGACCAGCATTCACGCGTACTCGCCGCCGCTGGTCGCGATGACGTACTACACCGCCACGGACTATGGCCTGATCGCCAGGGAGACGGTCGCCATCGACGGGCCGGAGGGAGCGCGCGGGCGCGGCGGCGCCGACACCGCGCTGGCCCAGGCGAGCGCGTCGGCGGCCAGGCTCACCTCGGACGCGCTGCCTACCGGGGCGCCCGGCATCGATGACCTGCTCGCCGAGGCGCGCGGCGGCCTGCAGCGGCTGCGGCCGGAGGCCGCGTTCGCGGCCCTGACCGACGGCGCGGCCCTGGTCGACATCCGGCCGCTCGAGCAGCGGATCGTCGAGGGCGAGGTGCCGGGCGCGATGATCATCGGCCGGAACGTGCTCGAGTGGCGCCTCGATCCGCGCAGCGAGGCGCGCATCCCGGCCCTCGCCAGGGCCGACATGCGGATCATCGTCATGTGCTCGCAGGGATACGCCTCGACGCTCGCGGCCGCATCGCTCCGGCGGATCGGCCTGACCGACGCCACCGACCTGGAGGGCGGATTCCAGGCCTGGCAGGCGGCCGGCCTGCCGACCCGCCCGGCGCAGTCGCTCGGCTAGCAGGGATAATAGTTATCTGCGGAGCTGGCCGCGGGGGCCGGGATGGCCAGGCATCCGCACGACCTAAGGCGTCTCACCCATGTCATCAGCAGGCGAGGCCCATGGCCACACGCATCGCGACGTCTCGGGCGGCTGGCTGCGCCCGGCGGTGTTCGGCGCCATGGACGGCCTGGTCACCAACGTCTCGCTGATCTCCGGCGTGGGCGGCGGCGGCCTGTCCCAGCACACCATCGTGCTCACTGGCCTGGCCGGCCTCGCGGCTGGTGCCTTCTCGATGGCCGCCGGCGAGTACGTCTCGGTCTCGTCCCAGAACGAGCTCGTCGCCGCCGAGGTCGACAAGGAGCGCTACGAGCTCGAGAACCACCCGGACGCGGAGCGGCGCGAGCTGGCCGCGATGTACCGGATGCGCGGCGTGGACGCCGACGTGGCCGACACGTTCGTCCGCCAGCTCTCCCGGCACCCGGAGGAGGTGCTGCGGGTCCACGTCCGCGAGGAGCTCGGCGTCGATCATCAGGATCTGCCGTCGCCCATTACGGCGGCCGGCGCCTCGCTGGTGACGTTCGCGGTCGGCGCGCTCATCCCGCTGCTGCCGTTCCTGCTTGGCTTCGACGTGCTCGGCGTTGCGCTCATCCTGGCGGCGCTCGCTGCCTTCGTCGGCGGCGGTCTCGTGGCGAGGATCACCAACCGGCCGCTCCTGCGCGGCGCGCTGCGGCAGCTGATCCTGGCCGCCGTCGCTGCCGGGCTCACCTATCTGATCGGCAGCCTCGTCGGCGGCCGCGTCTAGACCGACCTACCAGGAATCCGGGCCGAAGGAGTCGCCCGCGTTCCCGCCGTTGGCCGCGAGCAGCTCAAGATCGGCATCGACCATCATGGAAACGAGCTCGTCGAAGCCGATCTTCGGCTCCCAGCCCAGCTCGTCCCTGGCCTTGGACGGGTCGGCGCGCAGCTGATCCACCTCGGCCGGGCGGATGAAGGCGGCGTCCGTGACGACGTGGTCGCGCCAGTCCAGCCCGGCCGACCGGAACGCGCAGTCGACCAGTTCCTCGACCGCGTGCGTCTCGCCGGTCCCGATCACGTAGTCGGCCGGCTCGTCCTGGGTGAGCATGAGCTGCATGGCCCGCACGTAGTCGCCGGCGAACCCCCAGTCCCGGCTGGAGTGCAGGTTGCCGAGGCGCAGCTGGCGCTCGTAGCCGAGCTTGATCTTGGCAACGCCCAGCGAGACCTTCCGCGGCAGGAATTCCGCTCCCCGCCGCGGTGACTCGTGGTTGAACAGGATGCCCGACACCGCGAACATGCCGTAGGACTCGCGGTAGTTCTGCGTCAGCAGGTGCGCGTACACCTTGGCCACCCCGTA
>DAIOWC010000024.1:0-39394 GCA_036758685.1 Streptosporangiaceae bacterium
CTTCGTTCATCGTGTTGAACGTCGTCACCTCGACCTTGCACTTGTACTTCTTGGCAAAGTCGTTGACGACGGCCTGGTTGATGTAGGCGACCCAGTTGAACACCTGGAGCGTCGCGCCCGGTTCGATCGGAAGGCCGCTCGGGATCGTCTTCCGGCCGGTGGTCGGCCACTTCACCGGGTGGCTCGGGCGCGGGAGCGGCACGTTGTTAGGGCCGACGAGGTAGGGCGCACACGCGTCGAGCACGGCCCCGCCGCCGCCGGCGAGCAGCGCGGCCGCGAGGCCCCGGCGCAGGGCCTGCCGACGGGAGAGGTCGCGCGCGCTTTGCCGCTCGCTCTGGCGGCCGCTCCTAGCTGGCTCGAAGAGCCCGGACAGCCGGTGCGCACCATCCGGCTGCCAGCCCTCGCGTGGGTGCATCCACCGCCACCCTTCTCGCGCGCCCTGACTGAACGTTCCGTCAGTCCTTGTCTTTGAGTGACAAGGATCACCCTGTTCGGCGCCGAGCGCAAGCCTTGCCGGTCATCGGATTCCGAAACGATACCTTCCGGACAGATCGCAGGCCGAGATTTCGCCGAGGTCGGCGACTGCTAGGCGCGCTGCGGGCGCGCTCGGCAGTCTCCTGCCCCGGTGGTGTCGCTCGGCCGGGCAGTGGCGGCCACCTGCGGGCTCGCCTCGAGGTCGGGCGCGGATCCAGATCGAGGCTTTTGCCCGATCTGGATCCGGCAGATGATGATCGGCGATGCCCGGATCTGGCGTCCCCGGCCGTCGGCCCCTGCCGCCTACGGGCGGACGGCGGCGGCGAAGGTGGCGAAGTTATCGACGAACCGGTCGATGTCGGCCTCGTCGTGCTGCACCGAGATCAGCCACTGCTCGATCTTGCCCCAGGGCGGCAGGAAGACCCCGCCGTTGTGCTGGAACAGCCAGTGGGCGTGGCTCAGTGAGTCCCGGATCTCGAGGAAGTCGCGGAAGTTCCTGACCGGGCTGGCCGAGAAGACGACGCAGCCCTTGGCGCCGACGGAGACCACCTGCGCGCTGAGCCCGTTGCGCTCGATCTCGCGCTCCAGGCCCGCGACCGCGCGCAGCCGCAGCTTCTCCAGCCGCTGATAGGCCTCGGGCGTGGCCACCTCCTGCAGCATGGCGCGGCAGGCGGCCATGGCCAGCGGGTTCCCGTTGAACGTGCCGACCATCTCGTAGTCGCCGTTGGCCACGTGGCCCATGACCTCGGCGGTGCCCCCGACGGCCGCGACCGCGATGCCGCCGCCGATCGCCTTCGCCAGGCACACGATGTCCGGCGTCACGCCGGTGTAGCCGGTCGCGCCGCCGGGGCCCGCCGTCAGGCCGGTCTTGACCTCGTCGAACGTCAGCAGCGCGCCGTGGGCGTGCAGCAGCTCCTTGAGGCCGGCGAGGTAGCCGGGCTCGGGCTTGATGATCCCGGCGTTCATCATGATCGGCTCGAGGATCATGCCGGCGACCTGCCCCGGATGCTCCTCCAGGGTCCGCCGGACGGCGGCGAGGTCGTTGAAGCTGACGACGGCTGTCAGGTCGGTGATGGCCCTCGGGATGCCGGTGCTGGACGGCACGCCGATTGGACGGTCGGCCGGGCCGATGGCCTCGATGTCGTCATCCGGGCAGACCGAGACCTGGACCGAGTCGTGGTGCCCGTGGTAGCAGCCCTCGACCTTGATGATGAGGTCGCGGCCGGTGATCGCGCGCATCAGGTGGACCGCGTCCATCGTGGCCTCGGTGCCGGAGTTGGCGAAGCGCCACTGCGGCAGTCCGAACCGCGCTGACAGCTCGGTCGCGCAGTCAAGCGCGGCCTGCGTCGGCTGGGCGAAGTGCGTGCCGCGCAGGACCTGGGACTGCACGGCCTCGACGATCGCGGGATGCCCGTGGCCGGCGAGCGACACGCCGTAGCCGCCATGCAGGTCGACGTACTCGTTCCCGTCGAGGTCGTAAAGCTTGGAGCCGAGGCCGTGACTGAGCCAGACCGGCTGCGGCCTGGAGATCTGCCAGCTGGAGACGACGCCGCCCGCCAGCGCGCCGGCGGCCTGGGTGGCCATCCGCGCCGACTCGGGCTGCCGGTCGATGAAGATCTGTTCTTGCTCGCTGATGATGTCCGCGAGCGCTGGCCGGTCCGGGCTGACCGGCACGATCTGGACATTGTTCGCCTGAACTGCGGTCGAGCTGGCTGACTCTACTGTCGCGCTGGCCTGTTCTCGGGCCATGAGTATCGCGCTCCCAACGCGGTTGACTGAATGTTCAGTCTAATCCTGGGCCGAACCGGGTGACAAGGAGGTCAATGCCCGCCCCGGAGCCGTGCCGCGCATGGCCGCTCCATGATCACGGTGAGTTTGTCACCGATTTCGTTACAAACTCGGCGTGATCATGAAGCCGCGCTGCGTGCCTTCACCGGCTCGCAAGACTCGGCGGGTAACCTGCGGTCGTCCGAGAGGCCAGGAGCGACTCAGCGTGACCGTCACCCGCGAGCAGGTGCTCACCGGCTGGGGCCGGCTCGCGCCGACCACGGCCCGGGTTGCCGCGCCTGCGACCGCCGACGAGGTAGTCAGCCTCCTCCAGACGACGGCCGCGGGGTCCGGCCAGCGCGGCCTCATCGCGAGGGGCCTTGGCCGCAGCTACAACAACGCCGCCCAGAACGACGGCGGCCTGGTGATCATGACCGAGCGGCTCCGGCGGATCACCGAGTTCAGCCCCGCTACGGGAACGACGACCTGCGAGGCCGGTGTCAGCCTGGAACAGCTGATGAGCACGGTGCTGCCGGCGGGCTGGTTCGTGCCGGTCTCGCCCGGCACCAGGCAGGTCTCCGTCGGCGGGGCGATCGCGGCGGACGTGCACGGCAAGAACCACCACGTGGCCGGCAGCTTCGCCCGCCACGTGCGGTGGTTCGATCTGCTGCTGCCGGACGGGCGCGAGCAGCGGGTCACGCCCGCGGGCGATCCGGCGCTGTTCTGGCTGACGGCCGGGGCCATGGGCCTGACCGGGATCATCCTGCGCGCCCAGATCCAGCTGACTAAGGTCCAGACGTCGCGGGTCCGCGTGGACACCGACCGCACGGCCGACATCGACGAGGCGATGGCGATCCTGGCGGCTGCCGACCAGAAGTACTCGTACACGGTCGCGTGGCTGGACTGCCTGGCCCGCGGTCGTCATCTGGGCCGCGCGGTCGTGACCAGCGGCGACTTCGCGGCCATCAGCGATCTGCCGGCCAGAGACCGCCAGCGCCCGCTGGCGTTCGAGCCGCGGGCCAGGCTGAGCGCTCCCGACGCGTTCCCCTCGGGGCTGCTGAACCGCTACACCGTGGCGCTGGCCAACGAGGCCTGGTACCGCAGGGCCCCCCGCCGGCGGCGGGACGAGATCCAGACGATCGGCACGTTCTTCCACCCGCTCGACGGCATCCGCAACTGGAACCGCGTCTACGGGCCCGCCGGGTTCCGTCAGTACCAGTTCGTCGTGCCGTTCGGCGGGGAGCCGGTCCTGCGGAGAGCAGTAGAGCGGATCAGCCGGGCCAGGGCTCCGTCGTTCGTAACCGTGCTGAAGAGGTTCGGGCCCGGCGACGAGGGGTACCTGTCGTTCCCGATGCCCGGCTGGACCCTGGCGCTCGACTTTCCGGCCGGCACGCCCGGCCTGGCCGGCCTGCTCAGCTGGCTCGACGAGCAGGTGGCCGAGGCGGGCGGCCGGGTCTACCTGGCCAAGGACTCCAGGGTGAGCGCCGGGGCGCTGGCCGGGATGTACCCGCGGCTCGAGGAGTTCAGGAAGATGCGCGCCGAGATCGATCCGGCCGGGGTGCTGGCGTCCGACCTCTCCCGGCGGCTGTGCCTATGACGGGCTCAGCACCGATCACGCCGGAGCAGGCCCGGCGCATGAGCCTTGCCGAGCAGCACGAGTGGTTCACCCGGACGGCGGTGTCCGATAGCCCGAGGCCCGGCGGACGGTCCCGCGCCACCGCCGACGGCGGCCGGGCGCGCCGGGGAATTCTCGCCCCGTTCGGCCGGCACCTCGCGTTCGGCGCGGACCCGGCGACGCAGATGTCGGTCGGCTGGCAAGTCGCCGGCCCGGTGAGCGACGCGTTCATCCGGATCGGCGAGACGCCGTCCGACCTGAGCCAGCGAATCCCGGCCGAGGTGCGCAACCTCCTGTCGCCGTACAGCATCTGGTCGGCCGGGGCGCTCAACTCGGTCCCGCCGTCACTCACCGGCGCCGCGGTCGAGCAGTACTACGTGCACGCCGCGCTCGCGGGGCTGGAACCGGGGCGCACCTATTACTACAGCGTCGGCCACCGCGGCCGGGACAGCGGCGATGTGTCGGGACACTTCGTGACCGCGCCGCGCGGCCGGCACCCGTTTACGTTCACCGCGTTCGGCGATCACGGCGTCACCTACGACGCGGTCGGCACGACGAACCTGATCCGGGCCCAGCGGCCGGCCTTCCACCTGCACGCGGGCGACGTCTCCTACGCCGAGGCCAGCGGGCAGGGCCTGGTGACCGATTCCTACGACCCGCGCGTGTGGGACTCGTGGTTCGCCGAGATCGAGCCGGCCGCGGCCGTGATCCCGTGGCAGGTCGTGGTCGGCAATCACGAGATGGAGGCCTGGTACTCCGCCGACGGCTATGCCGGCCAGCGGGCAAGGTTCGACTTCCCGTCCCCGGCGGGCGCTCCCGCCCCGATGTACTACAGCTTCATTTACGGGAACGTGGGTGTCCTGGCGCTGGACGCCAACGACGTGTGCTCCGAGCTCCCGGCGAATTTCGGCTACTCGGCCGGCGCCCAGGTCAGCTGGCTGAACTCCACCCTGACCGCGATGCGCGCCAGCCCCGAGGTCGACTTCATCGTCGCCTACTGCCACCAGTGCGCGTACTGCACCTGCGCGGTGCACGGCTGCGACGGCGGGGTAGAGCAGTACTTCGCGCCCGCCTTCGACGCCCACGCGGTCGACCTGGTCATCAACGGCCACAATCACATCTACGAGCGGACCGACCCGATCCGCGGGGGTGTCGCGGCCGGCGCCGTGCCGATCGGCGGCAGCTGGAACCCGGCGGACGGCACCACCTACATCACCGCCGGCGGCGCCGGCAAGGGCGTGTACACGTTCTCCGCCGCCGACAGCTACGAGGGCGACGTCGATGCCTCGGCGGCGCCGGTGAGCACGTTCGTGAACAACTTCGACCCCGCGACCAGGACCACTTTCACGACCAGCGAGACCGTGACCTGGTCGCGCGTCCGGTATACCGGCTACTGCCTGCTCGTGGTCGACAGCGAGCCCGGAGCGCCGGGCCGGCCGTCCGTGCTGCGCGTGCGCGCGCTGGACGAGGACGGCGCCGAGCTCGACCGCTTCGACCTCGTGCGCTAACCGGAACGGGCTCGCGCCGGGCCAGGCGCAGCCGCGTTCCCTAGTCGGCATATCGGGTTGGTCGAATTAGGCCATTGTTAACGATAGGTTTCTTGACCGCGTCATGCCAGGCTCCTACGGTCCGCATCATGACGTCATCACGCATAACGCCAGAACAAGCAAGTCGCATGAGCCTCGCTGAACAGCACGAGTGGTTCAAGCGGGCCACCTCACGCCGCGCCCTGCTGCGCGGCGGGGCAATCAGTGCGGGCGCCGCGATCGCCGGGCCAGCCCTGCTGTCCGGCACCGCGTCGGCGAGCACGTCCGCCAAGGCCACGCCCGCGCTCATCAAGAAGGCGGACTGGGCCCACGGTGGTTACCTGGCGCCGTTCGGAAGGCACATCGCCTACGGTGCCGATCCGACGTCGCAGATGTCGGTGGCCTGGCAGGTCCCCGGCCCGGTGGCCAACCCGTTCATCCGCGTCGGTTCTTCGCCGTTTGACCTGGGTCACCGGATCAGTGCCGAGGTGCGGAACCTGGCCACTCCCGCGAGCGTCTGGAACTCATCGACCGCCAGCCCGGTCGACTCCATCCCGCCGTCGCTGGCTGCCGCCACGATCGAGCAGTACTACCTGCACGCGCAGCTCAGCGGCCTGCGGCCGGGGCAGACCTACTTCTACAGCATCGGCCACGACGGGTTTGACGACGGCGGTGGCGTCAGCAGCTTCACCACCGCGCGCCGCGGCCGGCACCCGTTCACGTTCACCGCCTTCGGCGACCAGGGCGTCAGTTACGACGCGATCGGCAGCACGAACCTCATCCGGGCCCAGAACCCGGCCTTCCACCTGCACGCCGGCGACGTCTCGTACGCCGAGTCCGGCGGCAGCGGTCTGGTGACCGACCCCTACGACCCGCGCGTGTGGGACTCCTGGTTCATCGAGATCGAGAACGCCGCGGCCGGGATCCCGTGGAACGTCGTCGTCGGCAACCACGAGATGGAGCCCTGGTATTCGCCCGATGGGTACGGCGGGCAGTTCGCCCGGTTCGACTTCCCCGGCGGCCCGTCGCAGTCGTACTACTCGTTCAAGTACGGCAACGTGGGCGTCGTCGCGCTGGACGCGAACGACGTGTCCTACGAGCTGCCAGCCAACTTCGGTTACTCCGGCGGCGCGCAGGTGAGCTGGCTCAACTCGACCCTCGCCGGGTTCCGGGCCGACCACGAGATCGACTTCATCGTGGTGTACTTCCACCACTGCGCGTACTGCACGTCGACCGCGCACGGCTGCGACGGTGGCGTCGAGCAGTACTTCGTCCCGGCCTTCGACACCTACTCGGTCGATCTGGTGATCAACGGCCACAACCACATTTACGAGCGGACCTACCCGCTCAAGGGCGGCAGCGTCGTCGGCAGCGTTCCGATCGGCGGTACCTGGAACTCCGCGAACGGCACCACCTACATCACCGCCGGCGGCGCCGGGAAGAGCCTGTACAGCTTCTCCGCGGAGGACTACTACAACGGCAACACGCCGAGCGGCGCGCCGACCTCGGTGGCCACCTATATCAACGAGTACGACCCCACGACCAAGGCCACGTCGACGACGAACGAGACCGTGACCTGGTCGGCGACCCGCTACACCGGCTACTGCCTGCTGGTCATTGACAGCGAGCCCGGTCAGTTCGGCGGCAAGTCGAAGCTCAAGGTCCGCGGCCTGAGCGAGCAGGGCGCTCTGCTCGACTCCGTGGAGCTGCACCGCTGAGTCAGCCAGACGTTTGCGTCGCCGGTACGAATAGTTCGTACTGGCGACGCAAACGATCGGCCGGAGAGGTCAGAGCTACGGCGCCGGCTGCTGCGCCGCGGGGGGCTTCGGGGGGTCGTCGCCCCGGGCAGATACCGCGTGCGGCCCGGGTGGCGTCAATGGCAGCACGACCAGATCGGCCGCCGGGGGCAGCGCCGGGATCGGCACGGGCAGCGGCAGCCTGCGGTCGCCGCCGTGCGCGCCGGCCGCGCGCTCGTGGTAAGCCTCGATTTCCGCGCCGAACTCGGCGGTCCGGTACGGACGGCCGTCGACCAGCGGGCCTTCCTCGCCGTTGATGATCGCCACGACGTCCTGGCCGCTGATGGTCTTGTGCATCTCGAGCGCGTGGCCGACCGCCAGCACGCTGGCGCGGTTGTCGGCCAGCAGCGCGCTCGTGCGCTCGGCCAGCGCCGCCAGATGCCCCTCGGCCCGCCCGCCGAGCGCGGTCTCCAGCACGTTCCGGTCGTTGCCGTCGGCGACCGGGTGCGCGTCGTGCGGCGCCCTGGTCGCGGCGTACGAGCCGTACTGGCCGCCCATGCCCCACAGGCCCTCCATCGCCAGCGCGATCGTCGTCGCGGTCTGGAGGTCGCCCGACACCCCGGAGCTGGAGTCGCCGCCGAAGAACATGCGCTCGCCGACCAGCGAGGCCAGGCTCACCATGATGTCGGCCTCGTACTCGCTGCGCCACGAGGTGAACTGCTCCTCGATCGGGATCGGCTTGACGAACCCCAGGTAGTCGGCGCCCTTCTGGATCGTGGCGGTGTCGATGACGTTCCGCTTCTGGACCAGGTGGCTGACGACGGCGTGGCAGGCCTCGTGCAGCGCCACCGCGTGCCGTTCCCGCTCGATGTACTCGACGCCCTCGGAGGGCCCGACGCTCTTGGCCAGCTTGGCCTTCATGACGTCGGCCCAGGTGATGGTGGTACGGCCGTCCCGCAGCGAAGTGATCAGCGACTCGTTGACCAGGTCCTTGATGGTCGCGCCGGTGGCGTAGGGCGTGATCGTCGCCAGGTGGTCGATCTGCTCGGGCGTGATGTCGTTCTGGACCTTCTCGAAGTAGCCCTCGTAGGTCCGCTTGCGGCCCTCCTTGGACGGGTAGCCGACCCGGTACATGCGGTCGATCCGGCCGGGCCGCAGCAGCGCCGGGTCCAGCGCGCTCGGCATGTTCGTGGCCATCATCACGAGGATCCGGTACTTGGGCGGCGGCTTGGGCTTCATGCCGAGCGAGCGCCGGACCACCCGGTTGAGAAAGCCGCGCGGCTTCTTCAGGCCCGACAGCTCGGTGAGCAGCGCCTGCAGCGTGCCCATGCCCATCATGTTGCCGCCCATGCCCGCCGGGATCATCTGGCGGAACCGGCCGGGCTTGCGCGGCGCCGGATCGGCCGCGGCGTCCTGCAGTGCCCGGGCAAACAGCGCCGCCTGGGCGTCCGGGCTCAGGTAGGAGTAGCCGTGGCAGGCATCGAGCAGGCCGGCCGCGGCGGGGCTGGCGCCCACCTGGCCGGGCTGGCCGCCGGCGGAGCCGCCGCGGCTGCCCAGCGAGTCGGCCTCGTCGAAGAACACGATCACCCCGCCGTACCGGACGGAGAGCTTGCGCAGCCGCCGGAACAGCGACTTCACCTTCAGGATGCCGACGCCGAAGAACATGTTGATGAAGGCGCCCGGATCCACGAAGACGTACGGCTTGCCGGTCTCGCCCGCGACCGCCTCGGCCATCAGGGTCTTGCCGGTGCCGGGCGGGCCCCAGAGCAGCACGCCGCCGGGGACGAAGCCGCCGTGGTCCTCGATGGACTCGGGATCCTCGAGGTAGAGCATGTTCTCTTTGACGCGCTCGAGCACGTGGTCCTGGCCCCACACGTCGGCGAACCGGGTGGTCACGTCACCGGGGTAGTAGACGTCGACGCCGCCCTTGGACATGAACCAGAAGATCGCCGCGAACTGGCCGATGCCCAGGGAGACGATGACCAGCACGTACAGGATGTCCGGCAGCACGTGCAGCACCGTGGCCGGCGCCCTGGACAGGCCGAGCAGCGGCGTGGTGTGGTACGCCATCCCGAGGATGATCGCGAGGATCGCGATCGCCAGGATCCACTTGGCCGCGCGCGAGATCCGGAACCTGGTGTAGTCGCTGACCCGGCCGGTGACCCGGTCGCCGCGGCCGAACGCCCCGCTGGAGAGGCGGTAGTACCAGGGGACGTGCTCCGCGATCAGGTAGCTCAGCTGCCGGAGCGCCTCGATGATCAGCAGCAGTACCAGCCACCGGCCGAAGCCCGCCCGGAGCTCCAGCTGCTGCCGGCTGGCGTCCACGAAGCCCAGGATCGGGTTGTTCGCCATCTGGTACCAGACGACGATGAACCAGATCGCGACCAGCAGAATGATGAACTTGGACCGGTCCCAGAGCGAGATGGGCTTGCGGGTCTGGCGCACCACCCCGATGAGCCCGTACTGCTGGCGCCACTCGTCACTCGCGCGGCGGCGCGATCGACGAGACCGGCTCTGGCGCCCGTCGTTCCTGTTATCGGGGTCTGGGCCTGGCATCACGAACCATCCACGGTGAACGAGTTGACGACGGTAGCGATCTGAGGCCGGTGCGAGATGAAGCAGGCCTGGTAGCACTGGACCAGCAGCAGGTACAGCTTCGTCGTCTCGCTGTTGGTCATCACGGTCTGGTCGAACGCGTCCGGCTGCCCGTTGACGGTGTACTCATAGAGCTCGTTGATGCCGCGCATGCCACTGGAGTTGGTGAGCAGGACGTTGCTGATCAGCTGGAAGCCGGTCAGCTTCTCGCCCGCGGCCGAGGCCGCCTGCCGGCCCGCCGCGGTGACCGGGAACAGCAGGTCCTGCATGACGTTGAAGGACAGGCCGGCCCGGAGCGACTTGTTGATGTTCTGCACGCTGGCATAGACGACCGGCTGGTTCGAGGCGGCCAGCAACGCGGTCAGGCCCGGGCTCGCTTCCGCCGTGTAAACACGCGTCCACGCATAGCTACCGCCGGCCGCGCCGGCCAGTGACTTGCCGAGCAGGCCCTGCTGCACCTGGCTCACGAACTGCGGACTGACCTCTGGCCAGCTGGAGGGCACCTTGAAGTAGGCGTGATCGGCGCCGTCGGCGGCGTAGACGTAGGCGGGCGCGCTGCATCCGGTCAGCGCCAGTCCGGTGACCACCGCGAACCCGGCGGCGAGCACGCCCGCGACGGCCCGGCGGAATTCCCCCATCACCGGTCGTGCCTCCCGTCTGACCCTCGCCGCCGACTCCCGGTCGGCTGGCCTCACAAGGAGTATGTGGTCAGCGCGGTGGGCCCCGTCAACCCACCGGTTTCGCAGAAACCCGGATGTTGGCGGAAAGTGATCGTAATGGGACTTCTGGCCGCTCGCTAGCTGGTCACGCGGTGAGTCACGAGGATCCGCGCGACGACGCGCCAGCCGAGCAGGAACAGGGCCAGGAACGAGAAGGCGACCCCGATGAAGGCCGCCGCCGTGCCCTGCCCCGCGAGCACCCGGATCAGCATGCCGACGGCGGCCGCGCCGAGCCAGGCGGACAGGCCGGCCGGGACCAGGGCCAGCGGACGGCGCCAGGCGCGCCCCGCCGCCAGACCGACCGCGAGGCCAGCCAGAAACGGCCATGCGGTGTGCCAGACCCCGGCCGCGCCGTCCCCGTCGTGATGGGTGTGGCGGCCGATGATCACGAACGCCAGCACGCCGCAGCAGTCAAGGGCGATCGCTGCGGCTGCGGATGCCCGCCGGGGCTGCATCCAGCCACGGTAGCTGAACCTGGCGCCAGGTCGTCTAGGCTCGGCGCTGATGCCCAGAGTCCTGATCGTCCATCACACGCCGTCACCGGCGCTGCAGGCGATGTTCGAGGCGGCGGCCAGCGGGGCGCGCACCGACGAGCTCGAGAACGTCGAGGTCATCGTCCGGCCGGCGCTGACCGCGGCCGAGGCCGACGTGCTCGGCGCCGACGGCTACGTACTCGGGACGCCGGCGAACATCGGGTACATGTCCGGCGCGCTCAAGCACTTCTTCGACAGCATCTACTACCCGTGCCTGGAGGCGACGGCCGGCCGGCCCTACGGCCTGTACGTGCACGGCGCCAGCGACACCGGGGGAGCGGTCCGCGCGGTCGAGTCGATCACGTCAGGTCTCCGCTGGCAGCAGGTCCGCCCGCCCGTCTGCGTGGTCGGCGCGCCGGGCAAGGCCGAGCTGGAAGCCTGCTGGGAACTGGGCGCGCTGGTCGCCGCGGAGGTTGCCGGATGATCGTGACCGTCACGCTCAACCCGGCCCTGCAGGTCGATTACGAGGCCGGCCGGATCGCGGTCGGCACGGCGAACCCGGTCCGCCGGGTCCGCTACCGGACCGGCGGCCGCGGCCTGGCCGTGGCCCGCGTTCTGCAGACCTTCGGGCATGACGTCGTGGCGGCCGGTCTCGCGGGGGGATCGGCAGGGGAATTCATCAGGAACGAGCTCGCGCGGGCCGGCGTCGCCACCGAGTTCACCCGCATCTCGGCCGAGTCCAGACGGGTTGTCGCGATCACCGACAGCGCGACCGGAACGGTGACCAGCTTCGCCGAGCCTGCTCCTTATATAACGACCGAGGAACTCGGGCGCCTGGCCACCGACTACCGGGCCCTGCTTGCGGGCGCGACCGCGATCGTGCTCTGCGGCAGCCTGCCGGACGGACTGCCGCCGGAGATCTATGGCTCGTTCGCCAGCTACGCGGCCGGCGCGGGCGTGCCCGTGATCCTGGATGCCGCGGGGGCGGCGCTGCTGCACGGGGCCGCCCGCGGCCCGGAACTGGTGATCCCGGAGGCGGCCGGCCAGGACCCGGCGGAGCCGTCGGCATCCGCGCCTGCGGCCGACAGCCTCAGCGCGGCCGGGGCGGTCGCCGTGCTCACCAGCGACGGGGCCGAGGTACGCACGGACGGAGTGGCGTGGCGGGCCAGCCTCCCATCCGGGCACGACACCGACGACGGGCAGATCACCGAAGGCCGCCGGGACGCGCTGGTGGCCGGGTTCGTACCCGGCGTCGCGCTGGACTGGTCCTGGCCAGACACCCTGCGACACGCGGTGGCCCTGGGCGCCGCCTGGGATCCTCATGGCCTGCTGGACATCCAGGCCTACGAGACCGCACTGGCGGAGGTACACGTCGAGCAGCTGCCACGTTAGCTACTGGCTGGTACCTTTTCCGGACTAAATGCGCGGGCTTCGCACTATGCTTCGCGATGTGAGCGAGATCGAGCGGGCACCTCGCCGCGCCCTGGCGCCACGCGATGACGGTCGCCACGCGGGCCCGTACGACGACGACTACGACGAGGACGAGTACACCGAGGACGAGCCTCGCACCGACTGGTCCGCGCAGCTAGCCGCGATGAAGCGGCACCAGGTCACGCTCGGGTGCCTGGCGCTGATCATCGTCACGCTCATCTGGAAGATCGCCTTCGTCGGGCGCTATTACTTCCGCCAGGACGACTTCGAGATCATGGACCTGGCGCGCCAGAGCAGCCTGAGCTGGAGCTACCTGACGCACGGTTACGTGGGTCATTTCTTCCCCGGCGTCTTCGCCGTTGCCTGGGTGCTGTCCAGGGACGCGCTCTACAACTGGGCCGCGGGCGAGGGCGTCGTCGTGATCATGATCGCGGCCGCCAGCCTCGCGTGCTGGCGGGTGCTCCGGACTCTCTTCGGGAACCGCCTCGCGATCCTGATCCCGCTCACGGTGTACCTGATCGCCCCGATCGGGTGGGAGAACTACAGCCTCTGGAACGCCGGGATCGAGGCGATCCCGCTCCAGATAGCGATCTTTATGTCGCTCGACGCCCACGTGCTGTACGTGCGGACCGAGAAGCTCCGCTGGGCGGTCGCGGCGGCCGCCTGGCTCCTGCTCGGCCTCGTGTTCGACGAGAAGGCGGCGGTCATCCCGGTCGTCCTTTTCGCCGTCACCGCGGGATTCCTGATCCGGCAGCGCGGACTGCTCGACGCGATCTGGTCCGCGGCCGTCCGGCTGTGGCGGGCCTGGGCGCTCTACCTCGGGCTGCTCGGCCTCTACGCGATCGCATTCTTCTCCGGACTCAGCAGCTCGGCGGCCAAGCCGAAGGCGCCAACCTCGTGGCACGCCGTGCTGACGTTCTGCTGGGACCTGCTGCACCTGACGCTGCTGCCGGGGATGCTCGGCGGCCCGTGGCACTGGTACCACCAGGCTGGCTCGACGTTCGCATACTCGCAGCCGTCGACGACCGCGACCTGGGCGGCGCTGGTCGTGGTGCTCGGCTTCATCGCCGCGACCATCCTGGTCCGGCGGCGGGCCTGGCGGGCCTGGGCGATCCTGGCGATCTGGGTGGTGCTGGCCGACATGCTGCCGGTCGTCCTCGGGCGGCTGAGCGTGCCAGGGGCGGCGACCATCTTCGGCATGGAGACCCGGTACGTGTCCGACTCGGCCGCCGTCCTGGCGATCGTGATCGGCCTCGCCTGCTGGCCGCTGGCCGAGCCCGCCGGAGCCGCCGAGGCCAGCCCGGCACCGCGGCCGCAGCGCGAGTTCTTCACCGGCCCGTGGCGGCTGGTCGCGCTGGTCATGGTCGCTGTGTTCGTGGTCGGCTCGGTCTACTCGGTCCAGAAGTTCGAGAGCCTCACCACGACGACGAACGCCAGGTCCTACGTCGCCAACGCGAAACTGGCGCTGGCCGATGCGCCGCCGGGCACGATCATCGTGGACAGCCTGGTGCCGGGCTCGGTCATGATCCCGCTGTTCGAGCACTGGGCCGACACGTCGGTGGTGCTCGGCCCGCTCTCGCACCGGGGAGCCCAGATCACCTGGGCCGCCAATCCGACCGGCAACCTCGGCGTTCCCAAGATCTTCGGCGCGGACGGACGCCTCTACCCGGCGTTCATTTCCGGAGTGACGGGCCTTCCGGGCTCGCGCCTGCAGGGCTGCATGAACGGCTTCAAGCTGGCCAGGCGGCCCGGCCACAAGGGCCAGGTCCGCGTCGTCGTGACCAAGGACCGGCTGGTGCTGACGTTCGCCTCGCCGTCCCCGTTCACCACCACCGTGCTGCGCATCGGCTACCTGGCCAGCCCGTCAGCCGCGGGGACCACGGTGGCCATCGCCTACGGCAAGGACATCCTCCATCTGGTCCTCAGGGCGGGTCTGAATAATGCCTACTTCACCGTGAGTGGCGGTGGCACGGGCGTCATCGTGCAGGCGGCGCAGCCGATCGGGCTCTGCGTCAAGAATGCCGTCGCCGGCAACTTTGTCGCTGGCCTCGGCGTCCCGATCCCCCGGCTGCCCGCCTAGCCGGCGGGCGGACCCATATTCGTTCCCGGCACCGGCCGGTTCTTCCGCCGCGTCTGCGGTGAAGTTTCCTCATAAATAGGCCGGACGCGGCACTATCCTCTGAATGTGAGCGAAATAGAACGGTCGTTCAGCCGCGCCCCGGTGCCGCCAGCTGATCAGGAGCTGGCGTACCGCGGCGAGGGTGAGGTGAGTCACCGGCGCCACGATGATCGCTCGGGGGCCGGCGGGCCGCAGGTGACGGGCTGGATCACCAAGCACTGGGTGATCCTGGCTGCGTTCGCGATGATAATCGTGCAGCTGATATGGAAGGCCGCTTTCCTCGGCCACTTCTATTTCCGTCAGGACGATATTCATTTCACCGAGCTCGCGGTGAAGAGCCCGCTCGGCTGGAATTACCTGTCCTACGTTGGCTCGGGTCACCTGCACCCCGGCGTGCTCCTGATCATGTGGATCCTGGCCCGGCACGTGATCTACAGCTGGGGTGCGGCGGTGGCGATCGAGCTGATCATGATCGCCATCGCGAGCTTCGCTGCCTGGCGGCTGCTCCGGACGCTGATCGGCAGCCGGCCAGCGATGCTGATCCCGCTGGCGCTGTTCTTGTTCTCGCCGCTGACGTTGCCGAACGACAGCTGGTTCCAGTCCGGGATCGAGTCCCTGCCGCTGCAGGCGGCGATCTTCCTGTCGCTCACCTCCCACCTGTACTACGTCCGCACCCGGCGCTTCGGCCACGCGGTGGCCGCGGCGGCCTGGATCGTGGTCGGCCTGGTCTTCTTCGAGAAGGCCGCGGTGCTGCCCGTCATCCTGTTCGCGGTCACCGCCGGATTCCTCGTCGACGGGCCGTTGCTGACCAGCGCGAAGGAGGCCCTGGTCCGGTACTGGCGGGGCTGGGCGCTCTACGTCGGGCTGGTGGCGGTCTACGGGGTGGTCCTCCTGACCTCACTGGAGAAGTCGACCGTGGCGCCGGGCGCGGCGTCGGCGAGCAGCACGACGCTCTTCGTCGGTGACCAGCTCAAGGACTCGCTGCTGCCGGGCATGTTCGGCGGTCCCTGGCACTGGGCGATGTTCTCCGGCGGGGCGACCGCTTACTCCACGCCGTCGAGCACGTTGGCCTGGATCTCGATCCTGGCGGCGATCGCGGTCGTTGGGCTCAGCATCATGACCAGGCCGCGGGCGGTCTGGGCCTGGGCCATCCTCGCGGTCTGGGTGGTGCTGGCGGACTTCGGCCCCGTTCTGATCGGCCGGGCGAGCGACCTCGCCAGCTTCGCGGGCTTCATCGGGCTCGACAGCAGGTACGTCGCGGACGCGCCCGCGATGGCGGCCGTGTGCGTGGCACTGGCCTTCTGGCCGGTCGTGCAGCCCGCCGAGGCCGGGCCCAGTCGCCGCCGCCGGCGACCCGCGGAGTACTTCACCAGCCCCGGCTGGCTGGTCGCGGGCATCGGACTCACCGCCGTGCTGGTCATCGGTTCCTTCGTCTCGGCGAACAACTACGAGAACCTGCAGATCATCAAGCTTTACAACATCTACGGTCCCCTGTACCTCAAGGACGCCAAGGCCGCGCTGGCCGGGAACCTGCCCGCCGGGACGACGATCGTGGACCGGCCGATGCCGGATTACATCATGAACGGCGAGGTGTACCAGCAGGACGCGCTGCAGTCGGCGGCGCTCGGCCCGCTCGTCTCTGCGCGCACGGTCCACTGGGTCGAACATCCCACCGGCACCCTCGATGAGCTGGGGATGCTCGACCGCTACGGCCATCTGATGGCAGCCACAGTCGGCCCGTACGACAGCACCAGGCAGCCGGGTCAGGTCTGCTACCCGGTCCGCAAGGGCCGGATCGCGATCAGCCTGAGCAGCGTGCCGTACAGCTCGTACGTCCAGATGATGCGGATCGGCTACCTCGCGGCGCCGTCGGTTGCCGGGCAGGTCGTCACGGTGAACTACGGCAGCTACAGCAAGCAGATCTCGCTCCAGCCCAAGGAGAACGCGGTCTACATCCCCGTGCTCGGGAGCGCCACGCAGATCACCGTCACCGGCGCTCCCGCTACCGGGCTGTGCATCGGCGACGCCGAGGTCGGCTCGCTGGAGCCGACCACGACCCCGCTCGGCTAGCCACAGCCAGCCGTGAGTTGCGGCCCCGGCCGCACTGACGCCGCGCGCAGGGTGCTGGGCCGACCACGCCGGCCGTCAGCGTGGGCGCGTGCTAGTGGCGCAACACTAAACAAACAAACATTCGAACTAGCCGAGGGTTGTCTGGATCGCGGCGCCGTCGCTGGCGCGCTGGACGAGGCGCGCGTGCTCCTCGGTGCTGACGGTCTCGGCATGGTGGGCCAGCATGACCGGCACGTCGCCGTTGATGCGGTACAGGCGGTGCAGCCTCGGGTTATAGAGCGCCATCTCGTCGTCGAAGTACAGCAGGCTGCCCTTGTCGACCGGGCAGACCAGAATCTTGAGCAGTGCCGGTTCCAGTGCCACTGATGACTCCTTCGGCTAGACCTGGCTGGCCGTGACGCCGGCATGATCCGGGGCGGTCGACGTTACCTCGTCGAGCGCCCGCATCAGCGCGGTCCCGAACTGCTCCGCGGCGGCCTCGCCAAACAAGGCCCGGTTGTAGCGGACGGCGAGCTGCAACTGGCCGCCCGCGGTGATCACGCCGACGGTCAGCCCCCGCGGCATCTGCGCCTGGGCGGTGAACGCCATCGTGATCGGCCCCGGCTGGCCGAAGTCCGGCGGGTCGGGCACGTTCCCGAGGTTCGTCAGCATCGCGGTGTCGCACACCAGCGGTCCGGCGGTCCGCAGGGCGAGCCGGATCGCCGCGCGCTTGGCGGTCACGGGCAGAAAGGCCACCGCCAGGCTTCTGGAACCCCCGCCGACCTGCGGTCCGGGCCGGCTCCGCGCGGCCCGGGTCTGGCGAGCGACCTCCTGCAGGAGCGGCGTCAGGCCGACGCCGGGCGCGGGCGGAATGGCGGCGATCGTCACCAGCCGGGAGAGGTTCCCGGCCGACCGCTGGCCGCCGGCCGCTCTGGCGTTGAAGGGCGTGGTGATGCGGACGACGCGCACGGGGCGGCCGCGCTCGGCGTTCCATCGCCCGATCGCCGCGACGAGCGCGGTGACGAGGGCCTCGTTCAGCGTCGCCTTGCTGCCGGGGCTCAGTTCGGGCGCGCTCGGCACCCCCGGCAGGAGGATCAGGCGCAGCCCGTAGCCTGCCTGCCCGCCGCCGTCGGGAGCGATCCGCGCCGGGAGTCCCGGCCGCCGCGCTCGCGGCCGCGGGACCGGGCCGGGCGCATCCACGTCGCCGGCAGTCGCGGCTGCCGGCGACGTGACCGGCGGCGCGGCGGGCTGCGGATCCGCCCCTGGCTGAGCTTCGCCGGCGGCGCTGGCCTGTATCCCGCTGCGGTAACGCCGGCCGATCGCGCGCAGGAGCTCCAGCCAGGACAGGCCGTCCATCGCGGCGTGATGAGCGTTGAGCATCACGCAGTCGTGACCGGGCCCGCTCGCGAGGAGCAGCCGGGCTGGCGGCGCCACATCGATCGACGGCGACGTGGAAATGAAGTCGGCCCGGAGCCGGTCCAGCTCGTCCGCGGTAGCGAACGACGCGAACGAGACGGGGTCGATGTCCAGCGAGGCCGGGTGTTCCCATGCGTAGCTGCGGCTCAGCGGGCCGTGCGGCACCCGGCGGCTGCTGGCGCGGAAGTTCGCCGCGAGGGCCGCGATCGCCGCCGCCCGGAACGCCTGCGGGTCAAGCCGGCCGGGCACGAGCATCTCCAGATGGATGTTCGACGGCTCGGCCGGGGCGTCGAAGTAGCAGGTCAGCTCGTCGGGAATGGCAAACGGCCGCCGCGGCAGGGCAGCCGGGCCGCTCGCTGAGGCGCGGTGCGCGCCCCTGGTCATCGACCGCTCCGCTCGTCTGGCGGTCCGGCGTCGGCAGCCGGGCGGGCGATCGCGGGCAGGAGTGCCGCGGCCAGCGCGATCAGCGCCAGCACCTGAGCGGCCGCGCTGAACGGCCCGCTCCCCAGCGAGGTCGGATGCCCGGACGCCGCCGCCACCAGACCCGCGCCGACCATGGCGGCCCCGGCGATGAACGGGAGATAGCGCGCCCGCCAGATGCCGATGATCGCGAGGACCGGGACCGCCAGCACGATCGGGCCGCCGGCCAGGAAGATGAGCAGCGCCAGCGGCAGCAGGATCAGCAGACCCTTCGCGGCCTCGGAGCGGGTAAGCCGGCGGCCAGGCGCCGGCTCCGGCAGATGCGGGACCGGCGGTCCCTCCAGCCGGGTGTACGGCCCGCGCGCGGCGGCCCGGTGCCTGCCGTGCGCGCCGCTCCCCGGCCCGCCGGCAGTCTCCACCCAGTGCGGTCCGTGGTAGTGCGACCACGCTGGATCGTCTTGCCCGGCGGAGGCCGTATCGGGCGGGCGGGGCCCGGCCCCGGCGTGGCTTTCCTGGGCGATGCCGGAGTCCGGCTCGGGCTGACGCCGGCGCCGCCGCCAGGTCGTTCCCAGGGCAAAGCCCGCGAGGAGCAGCAGCAGGAGCGCGGAGAAGATCAGCCCGGCGTGATAAACGATCGCCGGCTTGAACGTCAGCGTGATGACGCCGCCCTGGCCGGCGGGCACGATGAACGCCTGCTGCCAGCCGTCGAGCGTCGCCGGTGCCAGGGTCTTGCCGTTCAGGGTCGCGGTCCAGCCGGGGTTGAAGTTCTCGTGGACCTCGACGTAGGACGCTGCGCCCGTGCCAATGCGCAGTTGCCGGTTGTCGGCCTGCCAGGTCAGCACCTGCAGGCTCCGGGATGGCGGGCTGCCCGCGGTCTGCGTCGCCGCGACGGCGCCGGGGCCGGACAGGCTGAGGCTGGTGACGGCGAAATCGCTGGACGGGGCGGTGGTCAGCCACTGCTGCCCGGCTGCCAGCGTGAGCGTGCCGCCGGCCGTGCACAGGCCGAGCTTCACCGGCTGGAGCTGGGTTAGATCGCCGATCGTCCCCGACACTGAAGTCTGGTAATTCTGCCCGTCGACGGTGACCACCGGACCCTGGCCGCACGCCAGCCGGAACGGCGCGCTGGCGCTCGGTGCCGACAGGCTCAGACCGGACAGCGCCGGGATGGTCACATTCGACAGGCCGATCGGCAGCTGGGCCGGCTGGCCGCTGCTGGTGTTGCCAGCCTCGGCCGAAGAGGATGCATCGAAGGTCAGGTAGAGGCTCCGGGTGCGCAGCGGCGGGCTCAGCTGCACCACGCCGCCGAGGCCGACGTCCACCAGGCGGGCGCCGGCCGGGCTGCCGACCAGGACACCGGTCGGCATCGCGCCGAGGCCGGACGCGGGCCGGAGCACGATCCTGCTGATCGTGCGCAGGCCGTGCCACTTGATCGCCAGAGTGGGGTCCGGATCCGCGTAGCCCGCCAGCCACGGCTTGCCGCCGGAGGCCTCGAAGAGGTTGTCGGGCCCGAACTCCGGCGTGTATCCCCAGCTGGAGGTCGCGGTTACCTGGAACTCCGATTTGGTCGCGGGCGACAGCTTCGCGATCAGCGATTCCAGCCCGGCGCCGGCCTCGGGGACCGCGCTGATCTGCGCGGTCAGCGGCTGCGTCGTCGTGGTGACGAACGTGCGGTTCATCTCGCCGCCGCCAGCCTGCTCGGCCTGGCCTGACTGGGCCGGTTCCTGCTGGGAGAAGGAGTAGGCGACCGGCGCGCTGCCCGCCGCGGCGGAGTCCTCCGCCGGCTGCAGGTAGGTGGTCACCCGCACGCCGGGGATCAGCACCTCGCTGATGCCCGCGCCGGGATTGCCGGCGATCACGTTGCTGGCCCCGGTGATCGTGATGCGCAGCCAGCGGGTCGTCCCCGCGGGCAGGCTCAGCGGCTGCTGGTTGCCGGTGCTGACGGTGTCGGTGACCGCGCTCCCGGCCTGAGTGGTCACGCGCAGCTGGTTCGCGATCGAGCGCGAATAGGTGTCGTCGAGCAGCTCGATGCCAGCCCGGGACGGCAGGTCAACCGGGTGGTCGAAGTTGATCTGGATCCACTGCCCGACCGGGGTCACGGGACTGGCCTCGGTCCAGGCCGTGGCCGGGTTCCCGTCGAAGGCGAAGGCCGGGGCGTAGTTCTGCGACTCGCCCACCCAGGTCCCCGCCGACGACGCGCTAACGCTCGCGGCACCGGTGAGGACCGCGACCGTCTGATGCCCGGCGGCGGCGACCGGCAGGAGCTGCCGCGGCGGTCCGCCGGCCCCGCCGATCGGGCTGTCGACGGGGTTATTCTGCGTGGCCGTGTAGGTGTAGGACTGGTAGTTCTCGGTGCCGCCGAAGTCGGTGTCGGCGCGCCGCTGGCCGTCGGTGACTGCCCAGAGCGAGGGCTGGCCCGCGAGCGCCTGGCCGGCGATGACTGTTGGCTGGCTGCTGAGCAGCCCCTGCCCCGCGAGCTGGAGCAGTGAGTCCGGGCCGCCGTTCACGAGCTCGGTCTGGCTGACCGGCAGCGCGCTTACCGGGCTGCTCGGCTGCTGCCCGCCGTCGGCGGCGAAGACCTGAACCGACGGATAGGTGAGCTTGAACCCCGGCTCCTCGCCCGCCACGTTCGGGTAGCCGGGCGAGGCTGGGACCTGAGGGCCGAACGCCGCGACCTGCCGGAAGCCGGACAGCGCCAGCGTCTCGTTGACCGTCTGCGGCTGCACGTACCCGCTGATCCCCGGGTTGTCGTCGTTGCGCACCAGGACGTAGCGGACACCGGCCCTGGCCAGATAGGCCGCGAGGCCAGGCACTTGCTGCCCCGACTCGATCGCCTGCTCGGCCGTTTGCAGCAGGACCTGGGAGCCGGCGCCGTACGGCACGAGGCCGCGCTCGACCCAGGGCGAGCTCGCCAGCGGCTCGAGCGGATCGTCGATCGTGTCGCCCCAGGTGAACTGCCCGTGCGGGTTGGCCGGGACCACCAGAGTGGACTCCCGCGGGGCGTGCCTGGCCAGGTAGCCGGCCGCCTGGTACCAGTAGCCAGGCACGGCCGGGAACGAGCCGGGCTGCAGGCCCTGCCCGGTCAGCTGCGGGAGCGCCAGACCCGCCAGCGCGAGCGCTACCACTGGGGCGGTGGCCGCGCTGAGGGCGAGCTGGCCGGACCGGCCGATCCGCAGCTGCAGCCGCCATGCGCGCTCGAGCAGGTGCGCGCAGCCGAGCGCGATCGCGACCGCGAGTACCGGCTCGAACTTGTAGGTGCTGCGCAGCGGCGCCAGCGCCCCGTCGAGCAGGCCGTCGACGCCGCCGTGCAGCGGGCCGGCGAACGGGCCGTAGTAGCCCGCCAGGCAGATCGCGGCGATGACGCCCGCGCACAGGCACAGCCAGCGGCGCTCGGGCATGTCCCGGCGCGCGAGGCCCGCCAGCCCGGTAGCCGAGATCACGGCCGTCGCGAGGATCGCGGCGGAGGAGGTGACGATCGTCCACCCGGCCGTGTTGAAGGCGGAACCGCCGAGATTGAAGTACGCCGTCCAGGTGCCGGTGCCGCGCAGCACCGCGGCCGCGGACATGGTCCTCGCCGTCGTCGCCGACTGCTCGATGTAGGGCAGGAAGTTGAACGAGTACTTGCCCTGCAGCAGCAGCGGGATCACCCACCAGGCGGTCGCCGCGAACACTGCGAGGCCCCATTTCACCAGCAGGCCGATCCGCTGCCTGGACTTGAAATGGCTGAGGATATAGAGCGCCGGCAGGAGCAGGACGGCGAGCGTCGATACCGCATTCACCCCGGCCATCGCCACGATCGCAATACCGGAACGAGCGGCCGCGCGGCCGGTCGTCGTCTGGCCGCGCGCGGCCGAGACAAGCGGCAGCACCGCCCATGGCGCGATCATGCCGGGCAGGGCCGCGGCCGACGTGGAGCCAAGCGCGATCGTGAACGTGGGCCACAGAGCGAACACGATCCCCGCCAGCAGCCGGGAGCTGTCGCTGCCGATCTGCAGGGCGCGGGCCAGCTTGACCAGGCCGAGGAAGCCGACGGCGATCAGCAGGGAGAGCCACAGGCGCTCGATCAGCCAGATGGGAATGTGCAGCAGCTGGCCCACCAGGAAGAACGGTGCCATCGGAATCGCATAGCCGATGTACTGATCGGTAAGGCTGCCGAACCATTCCTGGGGATTCCAGAGAGACCACAGGCGGGTCAGGAATTCCTGCGCATTAATGTCGACGCCGAGCTTGGTGTCAAAGACGATGCGGCCGGTGTCGGTTGCGCCGAGGATCGTCAGCGCGACCATGAAGACGATCAGGAACCACGCCCGGTCCGAGAGCGCGCCGAGGCGCGCGCGGGGCGGCGCCGTGCCGATCCCGCCGGGTGGCAGGCCCATCCCGCTGCGGGGGCCCGGCTCCGCCAGCTCCACCCCGCGGCCGGCAGCCGCCCGGCCGGGCGCGAACCTGGCTATCCCGCTGCGCTCCCAGGCACTCCACTGGCCGCTCGGATGACGGCCAGCATCGGTCACGTCTTCCGCCGGATGATCAGAAGGAGGTTCCAGGTCGCCAGCTCCCGGAGCCAGGGAATCCACAGGACGACCTTGCACCATCTGGGGTAGTAGCGCGGCAATGCATCGAGAAGCTCCACATCCTGCCGGGATCGCATCAGCCTGAGGGTCGGCCCGATATGCACCCGGAACAGGTTGCGGCCCACCGTGTGCTTGGGCGGCTTGCCGTACCGCCGGGCGTAGCGGCGGGCGGCGTAGCCGGCCCCGAGCAGGTGCCAGGGCGACATCTCGTGGCCGCCCCAGGGCGAGTACCAGTTCGTGAACGACAGGTAGATGATGCCGCCTGGCTTCGTGGCCCTGATCATCTCCTCGATGAGGCCAGGCGGGTCGGCGACGTGCTCGAGCACGTTGGAGGAGAAGCAGACGTCGGCGCTGGCGTCGGCGACCGGCAGCCAGAACCCGTCGGCGAGCACGGCGCCCGACGGAGTGTCGCCACGGCTGAGCAGTTCGCTGCTGTCGGGCTCGAACAGGTAACAGTCCGCGCCCCGCGCCCGGAACGCCTCGGTGAACAGCCCGGCGCCGCCGCCGACGTCGACGACGGTCCGGCCGGCGAACTCGGCGTAGCGGCCGAGCTGGTCGGCGGCGTCCTCGGCCAGCTCCGAATAGAAGAGGTCAGGCTCGGTCTGCTCGAGCCGGAAAAGCCGGAACAGCCGGATCGAGCGCGCCAGGCCGGTGCCGGCTGTACGCCGCGGCGTGGCCCTCGCGGCTTCAGCGGTGTTGGCCCGGGGGGACGACCCCCCGGAGCCCCCCGCGGACAAGTCAGTGGCCCGGGGGGCGACCCCCGGAACCCCCGCGGACACGTCGGCGCGGGCGGGCGACTCCCCGGACCCCCCCGCTGGGTCTGGAGCCGGCTGGCCTTGGGCGCGCGAGCCCTGTGGTGATCGCAGCATTGCGGGTGCTACTGCGCCTTTCCCTAAGTCGCTTTGACCGGCGGCCGAGTGCTGACCAGTCATCGGCGCTGGTGGACAGGTCCAGCGGGGCGAACAGTCTCCGGTGTATACAAAACGATCACTAACAGTTCGGCGAAATTACCAGAATGATACGTCAATGTCCGGTACACATTACTCACTGGTATCATACCGGCCTTGTACCGCCTGACTTCATACCAAAACATAGAAGGTGGTCGCGTGAGTCTTGACTCAGCAGCTCAGCCGGACGCGACCGGGGCCAGAGTCCCGGTAGCGGCACCGGGCTGGGAGTCAGCGGGCTGGGTGCCCGAAGGCTGGGGGCAGGACAGCCGTAAGCCGGAGGAGTCAGGACGCGGCCGCAAGATCGTATTCGTGGCCTGGCGGGATCTTGCGAATCGCCGGGCCGGGGGATCTGAGGTGCTGGTGGACCGGCTCGCGGCGGGCATGACCGCCAGGGGCGACGAGGTCACGCTGCTGGCCGGCGGCCCGAACGCCGAGCGCGCGTACACGGTGGTACGCAGCGGGGGCACCTATACCCAGTTCCTGCGCGCGCCGGTCAAGTACTGGCGCAGCCTGCGGGACGCCGACCTGGTCGTCGAGGTCTGCAATGGGATGCCGTTCTTCACTCCGATGTGGTGCGGCAAGCCGCAGATCTGCCTGGTCAACCACGTCCACACCGACCTGTGGCGGATGATGTTCCCGCGCCCGGTGGCCGCGTTCGGCGTATTCGCCGAGAGCACGGTGCTGCCGTGGGCGCACCGCGAGAACCTGTTCCTCACGGTGTCGAACTCCACCGCCGACGCGCTGCGGGACATCGGCATCAATGACGACCGGATCCGCCAGATCTGCAACGGCGTCATGCAGCCAGACCCGCTGACGCCCCGCTCGGCGCGGCCGCTGTTCCTCGCGCTCGGCCGGCTGACCGAGTACAAGCGGATCGACATGCTGCTCCGCCTCTGGGAGCGGGTGCGGCAGGTAACCGGCGGCACGCTCGTCATCGCCGGCGACGGGCCCGAGCGGCAGCGGCTCAGCGCGCAGGCCGGGGACGACGTCGTCTTCGCCGGGCGGGTCTCGGAGGAAGAGAAGCACCGCCTGCTGTGCTCGGCATGGATGCTGCTGCACCCGGCGCTGATGGAGGGCTGGGGCATCGTGATCGCCGAGGCCGCGATCCGCGGGACGCCGGCGATTGGCTTCGACGTACCCGGCCTGCGGGACTCGGTCGTCAACGGCGAGACCGGCATCCTGGTCAAGAACGAGGGCCAGTTCGCCTCGGCGTGGGCCGCGCTCGCGCTGGATCGCGAGCGGACCGAGGTGATGGGCCACCAGGCCAGGATCCGGGCCGAGCAGCTGCACTGGTCGCTGGCCGTGGAGGGCTTCGCGGCGGTGGCCGATGAGGCGCTGGCCAGGGGGGCCGGCAAGGCGAGGCAGCAGTGACGAGCGAGGCAACGGTCAGCGGCGGGCTGCGGGACTTCTACGAGAACCCCGCCACGCCTCTCAGCTCCGGCCCCGACCGGGCGCAGCGGCAGGCCCGGATGCTGGCCGAGGTGCTCCGCGAGAAGTCCGCTCCGGCGCTCATCGTGGACGTCGGCTGCGGCGACGGCCTGGCGACGAGCGTGGCGGCGTCCATCAGCCCTGGCCACCGGTTTGTCGGCGTGGACTGGTCGGCTGATGCCCTGCGCCAGGCGCGTACGCGCGGCCTGACCCTGGTGCGAGCCGGCGTCGAGGGCCACGGCCTGCCCCTGGCTGCGAGCTCGGCCGACGTAGTGATCATGAGCGAGCTCATCGAGCATCTGGTCGACACCGACTCGGCGCTCGAAGAGGCCTGGCGGGTGCTCAAGCCCGGCGGCTCGCTGCTCCTCTCGACGCCGAACCTCGCCGCCTGGTACAACCGCGGCCTGCTAGCGTTCGGCGTCCAGCCGATCTTCTCCGAGGTCAGTCTCCGCGGCGTATTCGGCCGGCCGGGCAGTCAGGTGGCCGGCCACCTGCACATGTTCACGAAGCGGGCGCTGACCGGGCTGCTGGCCGCGCGCGGCTTCGGGTCGATCTCCGTCACCGGCGCCCGCTATCACGACGTCCCCCGGCCGCTCCGTCCGCTCGATCGTGCCTTCTGCGGCTGGCCAGGCGCGGCCTCGATCCTCCTGGTGCACGCGCGCAAGACATGACCGTGGAGAGCATGGCCCCGGCATCGGCCGGCCCGGCGCGCCGCCCGCAGCGCTTGCGGCCCTGGCTGCGGCGCCTGCGGCCCAGCCGCACGACGGGCGTCGCTTCCGGGCTCGGGCTCGTGCTCGGCTTGCTGGCGCTCGGCCCCGGCCTCGGGCGCGGCTTTCTCCTCAGCTACGACATGGTCTTCGTGCCCAGTCCGCCGTTCTCCGCCGCGCTGCTTGGCGCCTCAGGTGGACCTGCCCGGGCGGTGCCGAGCGACGCGGTCATCACCGTGGCGGCGCGGCTGCTGCCTGCCGACATCCTGCAGAAGGTCATCCTGCTGCTGATCTTCGTCGCCGCCTGCGCGGGCGCGGCCGCACTGTTCGCCGCGGGCTGGCAGCGCGTGCGCGGCGACCAGGCGGCTAGGGCCCCCATGCTCGCCTGCCTGGTCAGCGGCTGCTTCTACGTCTGGAACCCGTTCGTCGCCGAGCGGCTGCTGATCGGCCAGTGGGCCCTGCTCCTTGGCTACGCCGGGCTGCCCTGGGTCCTGCGCGAGCTGTGTACCGGGCCGGCCAGGATCCGGCCCGTCCGGCTCGCTCTGCTCGTGCTTCCGGCGGCGATCGGCGGATTCGCCGCGATGGCCGTCACCGCCCTGGCCGCGGTGCCCGTAGCCCTGGCCCGGGGCACCGGCGCAGCGGAGCGGGCGCGCCGGCTCGGCGTTGTTCTCGCCGTGGTCGCGGTGCTCAGCCTGCCGTGGCTGATCCCGTCGCTGCTCGTGCCCGTGCACACCGACCCGGCCGGGGTCGACTTGTTCGCGGCCAGGGCCGACACGCCGTTCGGGCGGCTTGGGAGCCTCATGCTGCTGTCCGGCATCTGGAATTCGCAGACCGTCCCGCGCGGGTACGGCGGCGCCAGCGCGATCTTCTGGGCGCTCGTGGTGGCGTGCGCCGCGGCCGGCTATGTGCTTGCGGCCAGACGCTGGCGCGGATGGAGCGGGCTCGGTGCGGCCGGCGTCGTCGGCCTCGCCGTCGCTGCGATCGGGATCACCTCGCCGACGAGGACCGCGCTGCGCAGCCTGGTCGCCGCCTGGCCGGGCTTCGCCGTGCTCCGGGACGGGCAGCAGTTCGTGGCGGTTCTCGCGCTGACCGAGGCGATCGGGCTCGGCGCCGGGGTCGCCTGGGTGCTGACGCGGACGGTCAGTCAGCGCCGGGCCGCGGAGGGTGGCCCGCGTACCGAGCCCGCCGCAGCCGTGCTGGCCACCCTGGCCATGATCGCGCCGATACTGCTCCTGCCTGGTCTCGCCTGGGGCGTGGCCGGCCGCCTGCGCCCGGCGAGCTATCCCGCCGACTGGCTCACGGCGCGACAGATCATCGATTCCAGCCCGCAGCCTGGCAGCGTGCTCGTGCTGCCCTGGGCCGCCTACCGGCGCTATCCGTGGAACCACGGCGAGGCGGTCTATGACCCGTGGACCAAGCTGCTGTCCCGCGAGGTGATCTCCAACGACGGGCTGCAGGTCGGCCGGCGCACGCTGGCCCAGGAGAGCGCGGCATCGATCCGGCTGAATGCGATCGTCACGGCACCGGGCCCGCTGACCGCGCGGCTGCGCGGCGCGGGCGTCCTCTACGTCGTCGTCGACGCCGGCCCGCTCCTGCAGGCCCCGGCGAGCGCCGCGGCCGGCGACGCCCGGCTGCCAGGCGCCCGGCTCGTCCTGCGCAGCGGCGATCTTCTCGTGTTCGAGCTCTCCCAAGCGGAAGGGGCAGACCAGTGACACTGGCATCTCGCGTGGGCACGCACCTGCCGGACTGGCTGCTCGTCCGGCTCGTGAGCGTCGCGTACACCCGGTTTGAGCCGGAGACGAGGCGGCTGGACGAGCTCGCCGGCCGCGGGGGCACAATGCTGGACGTCGGGAGCTGGTACGGCCCGTGGGCCCGGCGGCTGGCGCGGCGCGCCGACAAGGTCGTCGCGTTCGAGCCGACCCCGCTGCACGAGATCCTGCGGCGGACGCTGCCCACGGGTGTCGAGGTCGTGGCGGCCGCTGCGTCCGATCACCCCGGCGAGGCCGAGATGTGGCTGTCGACCGAGCAGGGCGCGGTTCAGGGAGTCTCCTCGCTGCACAAGCGCGACATCCACCACGTCGCGATCCGGGTGCCCGTGCTGACGATCGACAGCCTCGGCCTGGAGAACGTCACGTTCATGAAGGTGGACGTCGAAGGGCACGAGGTCGCGGCGCTTGCCGGGGCCGCCGACACGATCAAGCGCGACCGGCCGCGGCTGTTCGTCGAGGTCGAGCAGCGCGTTCAGCCGGTCAGTCAGGTCACCGAGCTGCTGCGCGGGTGGGGCTACGAAGGCTGGGTGCGGCCGGGCCGGCGATGGATCAGGCTCAGCAGCTTCGATCTGGTCGCGGAGCAGGCCAGGACCCGGCATGTCGCCGAGCGGGGGCTGCTGAAGCGAGCCCTGTGGCCGTACCCGCGATACGTGAACTCGGTGCTGTTCCTGCCTGACGGCCAGCGCCCTTAGGGCGCTACTGTCTCCCGGACCGCTGGCGACCCGGTGCCGTTGTCGGCTGACTTGGGCGTCGGCCTGGCGGTAAGCCACAGCTGGGTAAGGGGGGCCGGCTTGCGATGCCGGCCACGTGGTGTGCGCTCGGCGGTACCCGACTCGTGCTCTGTGGCCGTCTCGCCTGCCGATGCCCGCGCGTGCCGGGCGAGCGCGAGGCCCACAGCTCCCCAGGCGAGGTCCGAGATCGTCGTGACCACGCGCGCGACGAGCGCTACGGCCAGCGCGGCCCCGTGGGCCAGTACCGGAGACAGCGCGACGACGAGGATCACCTCGCGCGGCCCGAGGCCGTTCGGGAAGACGACGAGAATCAGCGCGAGCGAGCAGGCCAGCGCGTAGGCGCCAACGGCCAGCAGTATCGAGTGAAAGCCGTCCTTGGCCACGTCAGCGAGCAGGAACCACGCCTGCAGGCCGAGCAGCAGCCAGCCGAGCACCGTCCAGGCGAGCGTGACGCTGAGGCCCCGCCAGCTGATCGGCTTCTCCAGCGGCTCCTGCCTGATGATGCGCAGGGCGGTGTTCAGAATGCGGGTCAGCACCGGCGGCGCGAGGCAGACGGCGATCACCGGAATGATCGCCAGCGCAATCAGATACCGCCTGGCGATGGCCGGCGACGCCAGTGGCAGCGCGATGGCCGCGATCGCAAGGCCGGTCGCGACTGCGACGGCCAGATTCACCACGACCGAGGCGGCACCGCGCCGGCGGGGCACCTGATAGTCGTGGCCGAGCTCGACGTGGGCAGCAAACGACCAGATCGCGCCAGGGACGTACTTGCCGAGCTGTGCCACGAACGTGACTCTCGCGGCGACGAGCACCGGCAGCTTAGAGCCCAGGTCCGCCAGCAGCGTCCGCCAGCCGAGCATCATGCACCCGGCGCCGGCCACGGCCGCGAGGATCGAGCCGACGATCGAGTACCAGTGCAGCCGCCCGAGCATCGGGTGCACTTGGGGCCACTCCGCGGCCAGGCCATAGCAGCAAAAGCCAAGAATCACTGCAAGCAGAGCGATACGGACCCACCGGCTTGCCCGTATGCGTTGCAGCACGGCCCAAAGAGTACCCGTGTCATACGCTACCGACCAGTAGCTGCCGGTGTTAACCTGATTCGACCGGGCGGTCACCCAGGGCGGTGGTCCGCCCGCGGTAGCGGCTCTTACGGACTAAAGTACGTTTTTCCTAGCGTTATGCCGATCGTGATGGCACACTTTGTGCTGGCGTTTGAGGACCGCGGTGCTTGTGGCCGCTGAGGAGGGGTTTCGCGATGTCCCGTCTGATGCTCATCATCACCTCACTGGTGGTCGGGGCGGTGCTGGCAGTCGGCGCGACGTTCGCGACCACGGCTCTGGTCAGCAGCGGGACCAGTTCGCCCGCGAACCAGTCCGCGTATAACTACGGCGGCTAGCAGGGCCTCGCGTCCGGCCGCGACGCTTAAAGGTGGCCCAATCCGGCGGGGCTACTTGCAGTACTCGGCGTTACGAATATGTGTCCGGATTACCCGTGACACTCTGGCTACTGGCCAGTAGGATGTGCCAATCTTTATAGAAGTATCCCTATAACCGACATACTGCAGCCGTCCACCGGAGGGTTTAGATGCGCCGTGTCCTCGGGGTTACGTTCACCGGGCTGGGAGCATTCCTCCTCGTGCTCGCCGCGATGGCCCACTTCTTTCTTCCGGGTCAGGTCATCAAGTTCCCGGTGAACGAGTACAGCGTGACCCGGCTGACCGGGACGGGCGTGAACTACTTCAGCGAGGCGACCGGACTGCCGGTGACCGGCGCGAACGTCCGGGCCGTTGCCACGACCCAGGGCGACGTCAGCTCGAGCACCTCGTCGACGGCTGTATGGAACAACATCACCGGCATCTTCGACATCACCAACGGCGGCAATCCCGGGACCGCGATTTCTTACAGCACCGAGCGCTTCGCCTTCAACCGCCGGACTGGCGTGCTGGTGAACTGCTGCGGCGCGGAGGTAGGAACCACCCGCGTCCACATGTCCGGTCAGGGTTACGTCTGGCCGATCGGCACCACGAAGAAGACCTACCAGGTCTTCGACACGACGATGCTGAAGCCCGAGCCCGCGGTGTACTCGGGGACGTCGAGTGTCGACGGCATGTCGGTGTACATCTTCAAGGAGACCGTCAACGACCAGCAGTTCGGCACGGTGACCGTGCCCGGCTCCCTGGTCGGCATCAAGAACCAGGCCAACGTCGCGATGCCGGAGTACCTGACCGAGACCAACACGTACTTCGTGGACCCCGGCACCGGCTCGCCGGTCAAGATCATCGAGAACCAGGACGAGACGCTGCAGAACCCGGGCGCGGGCGCTACCACGCTGACCCTGTTCGACGGCACGCTGACGACGTCTCCCGCCAGCATCCAGTCCGCCGTGAACACGGCCCGGTCCTCTGACGATGAGATCTCGGCCGTTCAGACCATCGGTCCGCTGGTCGGTGGTCTGGTCGCCATCGTGCTGCTCATCATCGGCGTCATCATGCTGACCACCGAAAGCCGGTCGGAGTACGAGGAGTACGAGGACGACGACGAGGAAGTGGGCGCCGAGGCCTGAGGTGGCGTCGCCGGCGCCGACAAGCTGACGCAAGACCGGGCGGTATCCCTGGAGGCAGCGAGCCAGGACCGCCCGGTCTTTGCTTTGCCGCCAGTTGCCGGAAGCTGGAACACGTTCTAGTTTGAGCAGTGCAGTAGTACCGATTCGGAGGTGGCAGTGAGCTCGAAGGGTTTCTGGGGCCGGGCGCAGGAAGATCCGAGCTGGATAGCGGTCGTCGAGCCCGATGGCACCGAGCACGCCGCGGGCGACGTGCTGAGCCGGGCCAACCAGCTGACGCACGCGTTGCGTGGTCTGGGCCTGCAGCCGGGCGACGGCATCGCCTCACTGCTGCCCAACGGCGTCGCCCCGGTCGAGCTCTACCTGGCCGCGCTACAGGCCGGCTGGTACCTGACGCCGCTCAACTGGCACTTCACGGCACCCGAGGCCAGCTATATCGTCGCCGACTGCGGCGCCAAGGCCTTCTTCGTGCACGAGCAGTTCGCGGATCTCGGTACTGACATCGCCGACCAGGCGGGCGTTCCGGCGAACGCAAGGTTCAGCTACGGCGCCGTTCCCGGCTTCACCCCGGTGGCCGACCTGCGCGAAGGCCAGCCGACGAGCCTGCCGGAGAACCGGACCGCGGGCGCGACCATGCACTACACCTCCGGTACGACCGGCCGGCCCAAGGGCGTGCGCCGGGGGCTGAGCGGCATGGATCCCGATGACGCGATGGCCCTGGCCTCGTTCCTGCTCATGTTCTTCGGCGTCACCGAAGGCCAGCCCAATGCGCACCTGCTGACCTCGCCGAACTACCACACGGCGGTCACCGTGTTCGGCGGCGGGGCGCTGCATATGGGACACACCCTCATCTGCATGGACGGCTGGAACTCCGAGACCGCGCTCGCCCTCGTGGAGAAGTACCGCTGCACGAACTCGCACATGGTGCCGACTCAGTTCAAGCGCATGCTGTCGCTGCCCGACGAGACCAGGGCCAAGTACGACCTCTCGTCCATGAAGTGGCTGATCCACGCGGCGGCGCCCTGCCCGATCGGGATCAAGCAGCAGATGCTCGACTGGTGGGGCGACTGCGTCTGGGAGTACTACGCGGCGACCGAGGGCGGCGGCACGATCGCCTCGCCGCAGGACTGGCGCGCACATCCAGGCACCGTGGGCTCCAAGTGGCCCATCAGCGAGATCCTTGTCGTTGATGAGGACGGCAACGAGCGGCCGACGGGCGTGCCGGGCACGATCTACATGAAGATGGGCGTCGGGGAGTTCGAGTACTACGGCGACGAGGAGAAGACGAAGGCCAACCGGCTGCGTGACTATTTCACCGTCGGGGACATCGGCTACCTGGACGAGAACGGCTTCCTGTTCCTCTGCGACCGCAAGTCAGACATGATCATCTCGGGCGGGGCGAACATCTACCCCGCCGAGATCGAGGCCGAGATCATCATGAACCCCAAGGTCGCCGACGTGGCCGTGTTCGGGATCCCGGACGAGGACTGGGGCGAGCAGATCAAGGCCGTCGTCCAGCCGGCCGAGGGCATCGAGGCCGGCGATGAGCTCGCGGCCGAGATCCTGGCCTCGCTCGAGGGCCGCCTGGCCAAGATGAAGTGGCCCAGGTCGATCGACTTCGCGGTCGAGCTGCCGCGTGATCCGAGCGGCAAGCTGCTCAAGCGCCGGCTGCGTGACCCGTACTGGGCGGATCAGGCCACCAAGATCTAATCAGCCCGGAACAATTGTTATATAAACGATAAGCAAGACAATACGTAGATCTAGTATCAAGAACTGCGCGTCGGGAGCTATGCTGCCGCAATGCTGAACTCACGCAGGGTTGCGGTGGTGATGCCTGCCTATAACGCCGCCGCCACCCTGGCCAAGACGTTCGCTGAGCTCGACCTCGACGTCATCGACGAGGTCGTGCTCGTGGACGACGCGAGCACGGACCAGACCATCACGCTGGCCCGTGAGCTTGGGCTTGAGCCCATCAGCCATGAGCGCAACCTCGGCTACGGCGGCAACCAGAAGACGTGCTACCGGCGGGCGCTTGAACTCGGCGCCGACATCGTGGTCATGGTTCACCCGGACTACCAGTACTCGCCCCTGCTAGTCCCGGCGATGGCCGCGATGATCGCCTACGGCGAGTACGACATGATCCTGGGCTCGCGGATCCTCGCGCAGAACAGCATCGCCCGCGGCATGCCCAGGTATAAGTACGTGTCCAACCGGGCCCTGACCGCGGTCGAGAACGTCATGCTCGGGCAGAAGCTGTCGGAGTACCACACCGGCCTGCGGGCGTTCAGCAGCACACTGCTCGCGGCGCTGCCGGTCGAGCGCAATTCCAACGACTTCGTGTTCGACAATCAGATGATCGCCCAGGCCGTGATGGCCGGCGCCCGGATCGGCGAGCTGTCCTGCCCGACCCGGTACCAGGAAGACGCTTCCTCGATCAACCTGCGGCGCAGCATCAAGTACGGCTTCGGCGTCCTGTCGACCTGCGCCCAGTACCGGCTGCACCGCAGCGGCCTGCACCACTACTCCTATCTTGAGGTCGACCCGCTGAACGAGCCGCCGGAGGTCCGGCCGGCCCCGGCTCTGCCCGATCCGTCCGTTGCGGAGTTCGAGGAGCCGGCAGCCGAGAAGTCGGACGTCTCGAGCTAGGTTTCCGGTCGCTGGCCATTCACATTTGCAGGCCGTCCGCCCGATTCGCGCCGTAAGTCCGGCTACTGGCGAGTTTCCGTATCGTGGATGTGCCGTAGCTATGGCCATAGCAATACCTATGCCACATCCACGATGCGGAAACCCTTCGGTAGCCGGGCCTAAGGTATGAAACGGGCAGCGGTCGCCCGGCCTGCCCCGGCCTGGTACGCAGCGAGGCACGGGCGAGCCACTGGCAAGGAGCGCGGGTGCCACGGACGGCGGACTGAGTACCGGCGGCGCCGTCGTTCCGCTAGATGTCGGGGGTTGCGACCTTCGCCAGCACGTCGATGAGCTTGACCGTGGTCGCCGGATCGGGCGGCTGGCCGTAGGTCATCGCGAACACGTGCCGCCGGGCGCCCGGCAGCGGCACCGTCGACAGGCCGGGGTGCCTGGCCGCGCGGAGGCACAGGCCAGGCAGCGTAGTCACGCCGAGGCCGGCGGCGACCAGTGCCTGCACCGCGACGTAGTCGTCCGTCGTGAACGCGATCTTCGGGGTGAACCCCGCCGCCTCGCACTGCCGGATCAGGTAGCTGCGGCACCGCTCGCAGCCGGCGATCCAGCGGCAGTCGGCGTACGCGGCAAGATCCACCGATGCCGGCGCTCGCTGACCGCCCGCCGCGCTGTCTGCATCCGGCGTCCCGACGGCCCTGGTCACCAGGTGCACCGGCTCGTCCAGCAGCAGCCGGCCGCGGGTGCCCTCGTCCGCGGGCACCGGCGGCGCCGGATCGAGGTCCTCCTGGTAGTGGCGGAACACGAGCGCCACGTCGACGTATCCGGCCCGCAGCATCCGCAGCGCCTCGGGCGGCTCGGCCTCGGTCAGTCGCAGATCGACGCCGGGGGTCTCGCTCTCCAGCCACGCGGCTGCCGCCGGGACCAGGGTGCCGAGCGCGGACGGGAACGCGGCGAGCCGGACCCGGCCCTCCCGCAGGCCCACGTGCGCCGCGAGCTCGGATTCAGCCGCGTCCAGGCGGCCGATGATCTCCTCGGCCCGCTCGGCCAGGAGCCGGCCCGCCTCGGTCAGCCGGACCCCGCGCCCGACCCGCTCGAGCAGGCGCGCGCCGGTCTCGGCCTCCAGCCGGGCGATGTGGTGGCTGATCGACGGCTGCGCGTAGTTGAGCGCCCTGGCGGCAGCGGTCACGGACCCGTGCCTGGCGACCGCGACCAGCACCCGGAGCCTGGTCACGTCCAGCATTCACCAACTATAGATCCGCTCAAATGGCAGGCTTGAACTCATCGACGGACACTGGCATCTCACTTGACCGTGCGTGCGGATCGAGCCCCTACCTGGCCTGCGCTTCCTGCGGCATTATGTGCAAATGAGCGAGAAGATGACCTGGCGGCCCGCCCCCGGCTGGCCTGATAGCCCTCCGGGCTGGGTGCCGCCCCCAGGGTGGCAGCCGCCTGCGGACTGGCCGCCGGCCCCGGCCGACTGGGCCTTCTGGGTTCAGGAGCCGCGCACGCCGCGCGCCCCGGTGGTGCTGGCCGAGCTCACCGACGCGGGCCTGGCCCGCGAGACCAGGTACGTCGTGTTCGCCACGTTCTTCACCGGGCTGGCGAGCGCGATCATCATCCTGGCCACCCACATCGCGGCGAACTCCCCGCTCGTCCAGGTCCCGACGTTCACTCCGCACCAGCCGGTACTCAACGTCTTCCTCGGCCTGCTCAGCTACCTGCCGGTCGCGGCGATCGTGCCGCTGGTCCTGCTGCTGCTGGTCAGGACCGGGCAGCCGCCGTCCAGCCTCGGCCTGACGCGGATGAGCCTCGGCGACCTGGGCGCCGGCACCGGGCTGGCACTGGCGGCGCTGGGCCTGTCGTTCGTCTCGAGTCTGCTGCTCGTGCCGCTGGAGAACACCAAGCTGCTGAACTCGGCCGCCCCGCTGCACGTGCCGGCCTACTACATCATCTTCGGGCTCAGCCAGTCGCTGATCACGTCGGTCGTGGAGGAGGTGGTCGTCAACGGCTACCTGATCACCCGGCTGGACCAGCTCGGCTGGACCCCGGCAGCCGCGTTCTGGACGAGCATGGCCGTGCGGGCCAGCTACCACATCTACTACGGCGTCGCGGTCGTGACGCTGCTGCCATTCGGCTGGCTGATGACGCGCTCGTTCCAGAAGCACCGCAAGCTGAGCCGGCCGATCCTCGCGCACTTCCTCTACGACTCGGTGCTGTTCGCGATCGCGATCTTCGTGCACGTCAAGACGCATTCGCCGGCCCATTGAAGTGGTCCGGGGTGGTCCGGGGTTGTCCCCCGGGCAAGCACTAGCGGCCGTCGAGCAGGGGCGAGGCCGGATCCCTGGCCGGCCGGGCCGGGTCACCGGCGGCCTGCCGGCGCCGCCAGGCGATGCCGGACAGCACCTCAAGTACCACGCGGTTGGCTAGGAACGCCGTGACCTCAGCGTGGTCGTAGGGCGGCGCCACCTCGACCACGTCCATGCCCACGACCGGCAGTTCCATCGCGATGCGCCGGACCGCGTCCAGCAGCTGGCGGCCGGTGAACCCGCCGGGCTCGGGCGTGCCGGTGCCCGGGGCCATGCCCGGATCGACGACATCGACGTCCACCGACAGGAACACCCCGTCGCACTCGTCGGTCGCGATCGCGAACGCCTCGGTGAGACAGTCGTCCAGCCCTCTGGACACAACCTCGGTCATCTCGAAGCTGCGCATCCGCTGACCGGCCATCCACTCCAGCGTCTCCGGTTCCGGCCAGTAGCCGCGCAGCCCCACCTGCAGGAACCGGTCGCCGCGGACGGCGCCGGACTCGATCAGCCGGCGCATCGGCGTGCCGTGCCCGTGCAGCGCGCCGAACTGGGTGTCCCCGGTATCCGCGTGCGCGTCGAAGTGGATCATGGAAACCCGGCCCCAGCCGACGTGCCTGGCGACCCCGGTGGCGTCCGGCAGGGCGATCGTGTGGTCGCCGCCGAGGATGACCGGAATCGCGCCGCCCTCGCAGGTCCGCTGCACCGCTTCCTCCAGGCGGCGCAGCGACAGCTCGGTGTCGCCCGACAGCATCTCGACGTCGCCGGCGTCGGCGACCCTGAGCTCGACCAGAGGATCGACGCCGAGCGCCAGGTGCGGCCGGGAGGAGTCGTGCGGCAGGTAGTCGGTGAACCGGATGGCCTGCGGTCCGAACCGGGCTCCCGGCCGGTGGGAGGTGCCGCCGTCGAATGGGGCGCCGATGATCATGATGTCCGTTCCGGCCCACGAGGCCGGGTCGGCCAGGTCCGCCCGGCTGACGCCCAGGAACGTAGCGTCCGGGCCGTACATGCCGCCCAGTCTGGTCACGGCTCCGAGCCTACTGCCCGGCCGGCCAGCAGGCTGGTGTGAGATCGTGCCATACAGGCCCTGGACTGATAGGAGTGAGCGGTTGACGCAGATTGCGGGAGACGCGCGGTCTACCGGCGATAGTCACGAACGCGTGCGCGAGCTGGTCTACGTCGCCGGGCGGCGGATCGATCTGCCGGGCATGTTCAACCTGCGGGACCTGGGCGGATATCCCACCTCCAGCGCCCTCCGGGGGGACGGAACGGTGCCCTGGCGCACGCTGTTCCGGTCGGACGCGCTGAGCCAGCTCGACGCCGGCGGCCTGGCCATCCTGGCCGGGCTCGGCCTGCTCACGATCGTTGACCTGAGGACCCACGTCGAGGCCGAGATCGCGCCCAGCCCGCTCGACCAGCTGCCCGCCCGGCACTCCCACGTCTCGATACTCGGGGCGGATCTCCCGGCTCTCCCATCGCGCCTCGAAGACGTGTACACCCACATCGTCGGGCAGTGCGGGGTGGCCATCGCCGATGCGATCAGGCCGCTCTGCAGCGGGAAGGCGTTCCCGGCCCTGGTGCACTGCAGCGCCGGGAAGGACCGGACCGGGGTCGTGATCGCGATGATCCTGGCCGTGCTCGGGGTGCCCGATGAGATCATCGCGGCTGACTACTCTCTGAGCGGCGGGTATCTGGACCCGACTCAGACCTCGGCGATCACCCAGCTCCATGCGAACACCGGACTGGGCGACGAGCTCACGCAGGAGATGCTCGGCAGCCCGCCGCAGCTGATTCTGGATGTGCTGGCGTCGGCCAGGGAATCACACGGGTCAGTCGAGGCCTATCTGCTCGCCCATGGCCTCACTGCCGACGACCTCACCGCTCTGCGCACGGCCCTGGCCGGCTGATGCGACCGGCGCGGGCGCGCTGAGCATGCCGTTCGACGAGCTCGATAAGCGCATCGTGGCGGCCCTCGTCGAGGACGCGCGGGCCACGTACGCCGAGGTCGGAGCGCAGGTCGGGCTGTCCGCGCCCGCGGTGAAGCGCCGCGTCGACCGGCTGCGCGCCTCCGGCGCGATCACCGGCTTCGCCGCCCAGGTCGACCCGACGGCGCTGGGCTGGACGACGGAGGCGTACGTGGAGCTGTTCTGCCGCGGCCGGACGTCGCCCGCTGACATCGCCGCGGCAGTGAGCAAGCACCCGGAGGTTACCAACGCCTGCACGATCACCGGCGAGGCGGACGCGCTGCTCCATATCCGGGCCGCCGACGTCCGTCACTTCGAGCAGGTCGTAGAGCGTATCGGCGCCGAGCCCTTCGTCGTCCGCACACGCAGCGTGATCGTGCTTTCCCGGCTGGTGAGCCGGCCGGACCTGCTCGTTCCCGAGACGAAAGATTAACCCGAGGTTTTTCGCTGTTTGGGGGGGACTCGGGGGGTGTCCCCCCGAGCGTTGCACTACAGTGTCCGCCATGACCGAGCGTCACGAGGATCCAGCGACCTGGGCCGCAGGACGTCCGATCAGCACGGGCGAGTTCCGCGCGACTCCGGACGTGTCGGCGAGCACCGCGCAGTTTCGCGCATTCGCTGATAACGAGGCCGAGAGGCCATGGGAGATGGCCGCCCCCGGCCGGAGCGTCGCGAAGATGTCGCTGCTCATCGTGGTGGTCGCCGTCGTGCTGGCGGCGATAGCGATCCTCGTAGTGTCGCTGGCTTAGCAGCTTCGGACGGTGTCCGCTCCGCCGCCTGCCAGGGGACCGCAGGCTCAGGGGCCGCATGATGCGGTCATGTCGACCGAGCATGCCGACTCCGAGGAAAAGCACCGGCTTACCGCGCTCGAGGGCCTGGCCGCCCTGTCCCTGGATGCCCTCTCGTCGGTGGCCTACGGGCCGCAGGCCATCATCATCGTGCTGGCCACCGCGGGCGTGGCGGCGCTGCATTACACCCTGCCGGTCACGCTCGCCATCGTCGTGCTGCTGTGCGTGCTCGTGGTCTCCTACCGGCAGGTCATCGCGGCATTCCCGAACGGCGGCGGCGCGTACGCCGTCGCCAAGGCGCACCTGGGCGTCCGGCCCAGCCTGCTGGCCGCCGCGTCGCTAGTCGTCGACTACATCCTCAATGCCGCGGTCGGCGTGTCGGCCGGGGTCGAGGCCCTGACCTCGGCGTATCCGAGCCTTTACAAGGACCGGACCTTGATCTGCCTCGTGGTGCTCGGGCTGATCACGGCCGCCAACCTGTGGGGCGTCGCCGAGTCGGCCCGGCTGTTCATCCTGCCGACACTGCTGTTCATCGCGGGGATCTTCGCGGTCATCATCGGCGGCCTGGCCCGCTCGCATCCGCTGGTCCCGGTGGGCGGCTCGGTGTCCTCGGCGACCGCGACGGTCGGCATCCTGCTGCTGCTGAAGGCGTT